>NZ_JACAPY010000027.1:312139-410395 GCF_013385455.1 Pseudomonas sp. G1002 | reverse complement strand
AGCGGGATTTTCGTTCAGCGCAGGATCTTCGGCGCTTCATCCCGTGGCAGGTTATTGCGCAATGCAGGCTGTCCAGGTGCTTCCTGATAACCACCGCCGAGTTGTTCGGCCAACTGCCGCGCCACATCCTCGCCCAACGCCTTCGACACTTCCCGCACCACGCGAGGCCGGTTCAGGCTCACGCGCACGTCACGGTTGTTCACCAGCTTGGTGTCCTGGCCTTCGCCCATGGCGGTAAACGCCGAGGTGATCTCAAAGGTGCGGGTGTTGATCAGGCTGAAATCCGCCACCAGCGTCAGGCCCAGCACCGCCGAGTAGCTGTTGGTGTGGTCCAGCGCGTTGATGTCCTGGGTGAAGTCGATGTCCGACAAGGTGCCGAACAGCACGTAGTCCGCACCCTTGAAGTTACCGGCCTTGATCCGCTTGATCACGTCATACACATCGCCCTTGGCGTCTGCGGTGTAAGGCGTGCCCTGCACCAGCTGGAACTGCCGCGACTTGAGGATTTCCCCCTTGATGTCGCCGCTGAACTTGCGCAGCTCGGTCTGCTCGATGTAGCTGGTACGGCTTTCATACTCGCTGTAGCTCGAGCCGCCGCTGGCGTTGTAGGCGCTGGCCTGGAAATTGTTGCTGGCCGCGACCTGGTGGATGTATTCCTCCACGCGAGCCTCGTAGGCCAGGTCGGTTACCGCGATCTTCGGTGCGGCCGAGGCGCCAAAGGCGCACAGCAGGCCGATCATGCCGATCCATGCACGCATTGCTTAGCGCTCCGTGGTCTTGCGGATTTCTTTTTCGTCCATCCATTCGGCCAGGCCGCTTTCGACGTCGACCAGTTGCAGGCTGAACTTGTAGAACACGTCCTTGTAGTCCGAGCTGCGCTTGACGATGGAGCTGATGGAGCCTTCCAGGCGGTACTTGGCGGCGACCATGTTGCCGGTCTTGCTGACGGTCGACTTCTTGTACAGGCCGCTCTGGTTCTGCAGCTTCAGTTGGTCGACCTGGCTTTGCATGTCGGTGTTGTCGCTGGCGAAGCGGGCGGTGCCGGTCTTCATCAGCTGGGTCTTGATCGACGTGGTGATCTCGCGGGTATCGATGTACTCGCTGGTCTTGTTCTTCACGTCATACACCTGCACCACCGGACGGCCTTGCAGGATGCCGGACTGGGCCAGGGAGCGGGTCATGCTTTCGGCGATCATCTGCAGGTCGGTGGAGCCGAACTCGTTGGTCACCAGTTCCACGGCCTTGCTGTCGCCGTAGCTGATGTTTTTACCGCCCAGGACTGGCGAGGTGTTGGCGCAGCCGCTGGCCAGGACGGCCACCACGGCGAGGAACGAGAAGCGTGCAAACATGGGGATGTCTCTCTGAAACTGAATGAGTGGGTGGATCAAGGCGTCTTCACTTCAAGGCGGAAGTCGGCAGCCTGGGGCAGGTTGGCGATGGCCGGCAGGAAGGTCGCCTGGTTTGCGTAGAGGTTCAGCACCTTCCAGGTCTCTTCATCACCCACCGGGAAACCGTCGGCACCCAGCCAGGCGAAGCGGTAATACATCATCTGGTTGCTGCTGGTGATGTTGCTCAACTGCACCTTGGCGGTCAGGAAGCCGTTTTCCCGGGCGACCCGGATGGCGCCGACGGCGATGCCCTTGAACTTGCCCATCACCACGATCTTGCTCGCGGCGCTTCCGGGTTCCGGCGGTGGCGGGGTGGCGCAACCGGCCAGCAGGATCAGCGCCAGGGCGCCGAGGATGAAATGACGCATAGCGTGCTCCTTAAGGTTGTTTGAGAGTGGCGACGGCCTGGGGCGGATTGTTCTGCACCACGTGGGCTGCAAGACCGCCGGCGAAGACCTGGTTGCCGACCACGCGCAGGGTGATCACCTGGTAGCGCTGATCGGCCTTGACCGTCACCAGCGTGCCGCCCAGGGCGTTGGGCAGGCTGACCTGGTGCTCGCCGTGCTTGAGGCGCAGGCGTGTCACCTGGGTCATGTCCGGCAGGGTGCGCCAGGTGCGGGTGTCGGCGCCTTCGGTGACGGCCGAGGCAATACCGAGTACCAGGCCTGCCATCGGGTTGGTCTTGTTCAGGTTGTTCTGGGTGATGCCGCGAGTGACGGCGCGCACGGTGGTGCGCAGGATGATCCCCGGCATGTCATCCCGCAGGGCGCGGCGGGACATGGCGGTGGTGCTGTTGAGGGCAGTGAGGTTCTGTTGCCGGCCGTCGACACCGATCTGGGCGAAGGGCGCGGTCGAGGTGTCGGGCTTGATCACCGGGAACGACAGTGGCGTGATCACCAGGTGGCCGTCGATGGGGATCGGCAACGGCAGGCGAATCGAGTCGCGGGCCGGCGCCAGGCCGCTTTGCACCACGATCAGCACGTCAGTCTCGTCCGCACCGACCTTGGATTTGTCCAGGTCGAGCAGGGCCTGTTCCAGCAGCGGTGTGTTGGGGCGCAGTTCGGCGGCCTTGCGATAACCCGGTGCGGCCAAGTCTTTTTCGCCCAGGGCTTCGTAGACGAAGCCGGCCAGGTAGTGGCTGAAAGCGCTCTGGTAGCTGTTCTTCAGGCCTACCACTTCAGGGGCGTTGAGGCTTTCCACCGGGTAGCCGCGCAGGTCCTTGAACTGGGTCGCGATGCCCTGGCGCTCGGCCTCGTTTTCGCTCTTGAGGTATTCCTTGTCCCGCAGGTCGGCAATCACCGCTTCGCGTTCGTGGGTCTTCTTGATCTCGGTGCGGGCACCGTCGAAGTCATTCAGCGCCAGCAGGTTCAGGGCCATCTGGGTGGTCAGCATGACCTTTTCGTAGTCGTAGCCTTCGTAACGGCGGACCTTGTCATTGACCAGGAAGGCGCCGAACTGCGCGAGGTACTTGTCGGTGTCGAACTTGACCGACTCTTCCCACTTGTAGACTTGCAGGTCGGCGCTGCGCCAGGCGACCTGGCTGCCGGTCAGGTCGCCCTTGGCGCGCAGCAACTCACCCTTTTCGAAGTAGTAGAGAAGGTCCTTGTCGTCGCCGGTGTTGTTCTTCTCAAGCAGGGTCAGCGCGGCGTCGACGTTGCCGGTGGCCAACTGCTGATTGGTGGCTTGCAGCTCGGTGTCGTAGCTGCGAAACATCGAACAACCGGACAGCAAGGTCACTGCCGCGAGCGCGAGCGAGGTAAAGGCGCGAGATGCCATCGAAGAGCTTCTTCCCTGAACGTAATCGGCCGAATGTGCTGGTCGGGCCGAATCACCAATGGCAGGAAGGCGTTGCATCCTGCCAATTCCTCATAAAAAGAGGAGCGAAAATGCCATTTCGCAATAACGAAGGCGCGGCATTATAAGCCCGATTACTGGCAAAACAATGGCCTTTTGGATCCATTTTCCGGTAACGAGGCCATCATCCGCCTCTTGGTAAACCCAGGCCCACATCACTTACAACTTGAGTCAAACCCCGTAAGGTTTGACAATGTGTTACTTCGTATTTCCATTTGAGATCCATTCATGATTGCCCCCTTCCGTTTTCTTGCCTGGCTGGTGCTGCCGGCGTTGATGTCGTGCAGTTTCAACCTGCTGGCTGCAACTGCCGAGGGCGCGCCCCAAGCCCTGCATTTACTGGACTACATCGGTGCGGACTACCCCCCGACAGTGGAGGCGGGCAAGGTTATCGATGATTCCGAATACCGTGAACAGGTAGAGTTTCTCGGGGTGTTGCAGGGGCTGGTGACCGATCTACCGGAAAAGCCCGAGCGCGCCGAACTGATCAAAGGCGTGGATGAACTGCTGGCCGCCGTAACGGCCCATCAGGACGGCGCGGCAGTTGCGCACCAGGCCCGGCAATTGGGCGCCAAGTTGGCAGTGGCCTATGAAGTCAGCCAGGCCCCGGCCATTACCCCCGATCCGACGCGCGGTGCGCCGCTGTACGCGCAGAACTGCTCGGTGTGCCACGGCGCCACAGGCGCCGGCGATGGCCCCGCAAGCGTGGGCATGACGCCGCCGCCCGCCAACCTGCGGGACGCTGCACGCCTCGATCGCTTGAGCCTCTACGCGATCTACAACACCCTGGGTCTGGGCGTGGAAGGCACCGACATGCCGTCGTTTGCCGATCAACTGGACGACCGCCAGCGCTGGGACCTGGCGACCTATATCGCCGGCTTCACCGCCGACCCGGCTGCCGCGAACAGTGAAAAGTCCTTCAATCTCGCCGACCTCGCGCGCCAGACCCCCAACGAAGTGCTGGCTGCCGAAGGTCCCGGCGCAGTTGCCACCTTCCGCGCCCAGCGCGCCCAACCGCCGCAGGTCAAGCGTGGCCCGGCGCAGTTGCTTGATTACACCGCGGCCACCCTCGACAAAAGCCTCGCCGCGTTCCGCAATGGCGAGCACGAGCAGGCCTACGACCTGTCGGTAGCCGCCTACCTGGAAGGTTTCGAGCTGGTTGAAAGCTCCCTCGATAACGTTGATGCCAACGTGCGCAAGGACACCGAAAAGGCCCTGATGGCCTACCGGCAGTCATTGCAGGACGGCTTGCCGATCGAGCAAGTGCAGCAGCGCCTGGATGTGGCCAAGGGCAAGCTCACCGAGTCGGCCGGCCTGCTGGGCAGCGATGGCTTGAGCTGGTCCCTGAGCTACATCTCCGGTTTGCTGATCCTGCTGCGCGAAGGCCTGGAAGCGATCCTGGTGTTGGCGGCGATTCTCGCGTTCCTGCGTAACACCGGCCAGCAATCGGCGGTGCGCAGCGTCAACGTCGGCTGGGGCCTGGCGCTGTTGGCCGGCTTGGCGACGTGGGCGTTGGCGGCTTATGTGATCGACGTCAGCGGCGCCCAGCGCGAGTTGCTGGAAGGCTGCACGGCGCTGTTTGCCAGCGTGATGGTGCTGTGGCTCGGGGTGTGGATGCACGACCGCCGTCACGCGGCCGCCTGGCAGGACTACATCAAGAGCAGCCTGGTAGGCGGTGGCGGGCGCTTCGGTTTTGCGATGCTGGCGTTCTTCTCGGTGTACCGCGAGCTGTTCGAAGTGATCCTGTTCTACGAAACCCTGTGGTTGCAGGCCGGCCCTGCCGGGCACAACGCGGTATTGGCCGGTGGCGCCACGGCGCTGGTGCTGTTGGTGGGCCTGGCCTGGGTGATTCTGCGGGGCTCGGCGAAACTGCCGCTGGCGCTGTTCTTCGGCATAAACGCGGCGTTGCTGTGCGCGCTGTCGGTGGTATTCGCCGGGCATGGCGTCAAGGCGTTGCAGGAAGCCGGGATCTTCGGCACCCGGCCGGTCGCGTTCTTTGACTTCGACTGGCTGGGCATTCACGCCGATGCCTATTCCCTGAGCGCCCAGGCTGTGGCGATCCTGGCGATTGTGGTGCTGTACGGTCGCAGCCGGCTCGCTGAAAAGCGCCGGGTGGTGGCTTAACCATGCGCGTGTGGATCGATGCAGACGCCTGCCCCCGGGCGGCCAAGGATCAGGTGGTGAAGTTCGCCCTCAAGCGCCAGTTCGAAGTGGTGCTGGTGGCCGGGCAGAGCCAGATCAAGCCGAGCTTCTCGTGCGTGAAGTTGATCGTGGTGCCCAGCGGCCCGGACGCGGCCGATGACTACCTGGTGGAGCACGCCGTGCCCGGTGACCTGGTGATCTGCAGCGATGTGCCGTTGGCCGACCGCTTGGTGAAGAATGGCGTGGCTGCGCTCGACCCACGAGGCAAGGAGTTCAGCCCGCAGAACATGAGCGAGCGGCTGGCGGTGCGTAACCTGTTCACCGATCTGCGGGAGCAGGGGCAGATGGGCGGTGGCCCGCCGCCCCATGGGGACAAGGACAAGCAGGCGTTTGCCAATTCGCTGGATCGGATTCTGACCCGGCTGATGAAGGCCTAATCGTTCTCGTGGGTGAGTTCCAGCACCCGGTCCACCAGCTTGTTGATGCCTGACGCCACTTCGCTGATGCGTTTGCCCAGCATGTAGGCCGGGGTACTCACCAGCTTGCGCGCCTTGTCTTCGACGATGTCGTCGACCGCGCATTCCTGGTGGGTGGCGCCCATCTTGTCCATGGCGGCTGCGGTGTCGGCGTCATTGCCGATGGTGCAGGTCACGCCTGGGCCATAGATCTTCGCTGCCAGCGCCGGCGAGATGCAGATCAGCCCGACGGGCTTGCCCGCTTCGGCAAACGCCTCGGCCAGTTCCAGCACCTGCGGGTTGACGCTGCACCCGGCGCCTTCCACGGCAAAGTTCGACAGGTTCTTCGCCGCGCCAAACCCCCCGGGCACGATCAGTGCGTCGAAATCCTCGGCGTTGGCCTCACGAATGTCCTTCACCTCGCCACGGGCAATGCGCGCCGACTCCACCAGCACATTGCGCGACTCGGGCATCTCCTCCCCCGTCAGGTGGTTGATCACATGCAACTGGGCAATGTTCGGCGCAAAACACTGCACCTCGGCGCCGCGCTGGTCCAGGCGCAGCAGGGTGATCACGCTTTCATGAACCTCAGCCCCGTCGTACACGCCACAGCCGGAAAGGATCACTGCAATCTTTTTGCTCATGGGCATTTCTCCTGATTCATGGCGTTAAATGTCTACTCATTTGTCACTCATTGCCAATGGGATATCCAGCCGCTACACCTACTCTAGATGTAACAACAATTGACCGGACTTGCCCATGGACTTCGTCCCTTACGCGGTACCGTTTTTCATTGCCTTGATCGTGGTCGAGCTGCTGGCCGACTACCGGCGCGGCCAACGCAACTACCGGGTGGCTGACGCCATCAACAGCCTCAGCACCGGCGTGCTGTCCACCACCACAGGGCTGCTGACCAAAGGGGTGGGCATCCTCACCTATGCCTTCGCCCTCAAGCACCTGGCGATCATCGAGCTGTCGGTCCAGAGCGTCTGGACCTGGGTGTTCGCCTTTGTGTTCTATGACTTCTGCTACTACTGGCTGCATCGCATGGGCCATGAGCGCAACATCCTCTGGGCCGCGCATTCCGTGCATCACCAGAGCGAGGACTACAACCTCAGCACCGCCTTGCGCCAGACCAGCACCGGCTTCCTGCTGAGCTGGATCTTCTACTTGCCGCTGGCCGTGTTGGGCGTGCCGCTGGTGGTGTTTATCAGCGTGGCGTCCCTCAACCTGCTGTATCAATTCTGGGTGCATACGCGGCATGTGCCGAAGCTCGGCTGGTACGAGTGGTTCTTCGTCACGCCATCCAATCATCGGGCCCACCATGCACAGAACGCTCTCTACATGGATCGCAACTACGGCGGGGTGTTCATTATTTGGGACCGCCTGTTTGGCTCCTTCCAGGAAGAAGACGATAACGAGCCGGTAATCTTTGGCGTGACCACGCCCTTGGCCAGTTGGAACCCGCTGTGGGCCAACCTGCAGTTTTATGCGCAGCTGTGGAGTGATGCACGGCGCACCGAAAGTGGGTGGGACAAGCTGCGGATCTGGTTCATGCGCACCGGTTGGCGCCCGGCGGATGTGGCGGCAAAGTACCCGATGGCCAAGCCGGACTTGAGCCAGTTCCGCAAGTTCGAGGTGCCGCTGGATGGGCGCCAACAGATTTACATCGCGCTGCAGTTTGCCGCGTACGTGGGTTTTGGCAGCTACCTGATGAATTTCGGCGAGGGCTTGCCGACCGCTGCCCTGGTGTTGGGCTGGAGCGCGATGGCATTGGGGTTGTTTACCCTGGGGGTGGCGCTGGAGAACCGCCCGTGGGCGTTGAAGGCTGAACTGCTGCGCCTGGCACTGAATGTGCCTTTGGTGTGGCTGGCGCCGCTGGTGGGGCTGTGGCCGGCCAGCGCGTTGGGCTGGCTGGGGCTGGTCAGTTACAGCTTGCTCAGCGGCATCGGCCTCTACTGTTGCAGAGACCGGCTTACTCGACTGGCGTCGTAGGCTTTTCGGCTTTTTCAGGTTCGCCGGCCGCCAGGCGAACCTTCTCGGCGGCACAGGCTTCGCGGGTCAGGCGGGCGTTCTTGACGCGCCGGCGAATCCACAAGCCCAGGCCCAGCACCAGCAGTGCGCCCAGCACCCACAGCTCGTATTTCTTGACGCTGCCCAGCATGCCTTCCAGTACCGCGCCGAAATGGTAAGCCGCAGCCCCCAGCGCTGCGGCCCACACGGCGGCGCCAATCCCGTTGAGCAACAGGTAGCGGCCCGGCGGATAGCCCGACAAACCAATGGCCACAGGCATCACCGTGCGCAAACCGTAGACAAACCGGAAGCTCAGCACCCAGATGTCCGGGTGCTTGCGAATATGCTCCAGGGCCTTGTCGCCCAGCAGTTGCCAGCGCGGCTTGCGCGCCAACAGTTTGCGGCCGTGCTTGCGTCCCAGGAAGTACCACAACTGGTCGCCGGCGTAGCTGCCGAAAAAGGCAACGACCACCACCAGGTTGATATCCATGTATCCACGGAACGCCAGGAAGCCTGCGAGAACCAGGATGGTTTCGCCTTCGAAGAAGGTGCCTAGGAACAGCGCAAAGTAGCCGAAGTCATGCAGAAATTGTTGAAGCATGGTCTGGGTGCTGGCGAAATGAACGCGCAGCCTACGCCTTCGTGAACATTCATGAAAGTATCGAGATGTGTCACGAAGTGAACAATTCCTACATAAACGACGAATGCGACTACAGGTCGCACGCCGGTTGCCTTACGGCGCATGAGCTAACCACAACTGTAATTCCTTCGTCATAATGGCCGCTTATAACTGTCACGCTCGCCCGTCAAGCCGGGCTCAGGAGTCTGCCGTGAGCTTTACCCCCGCCAACCGCCTGTTTCCCGCCACTCGTCTGCGTCGCAACCGTCGTGATGATTTTTCCCGGCGCCTGGTGCGTGAAAACGTGCTGACGGTGAATGATCTGATCCTGCCGGTGTTTGTGCTGGACGGTGAAAATCGTCGGGAAGCGGTGGCGTCGATGCCGGGCGTGGAGCGCTTGACCATTGATTTGCTGCTCGAAGAGGCCGCGAACTGGGTTGAACTGGGGATTCCGGCGCTGGCGCTGTTCCCGGTCACGCCGTCCGGGCTCAAGTCCCTGGACGCCGCCGAAGCCTGGAACCCCGACGGCATCGCCCAGCGCGCCACCCGCGCCTTGCGTGAACGCTTTCCGGAGCTGGGGGTGATTACCGATGTGGCGCTGGACCCGTTCACCACCCACGGGCAGGATGGCATTCTCGACGAAGAAGGCTATGTTCAGAACGACATCACCGTTGATGCGCTGGTAAAACAGGCCTTGTCCCACGCCGCAGCGGGCGCCCAGGTGGTGGCCCCCTCGGACATGATGGACGGTCGCATCCAGGCGATTCGCGAAGCCCTGGAGCTGGCCGGTCACGTCAACGTGCGCATCATGGCCTACTCGGCCAAGTACGCCAGCGCCTATTACGGCCCGTTCCGCGATGCGGTGGGTTCGGCGCTGAACCTGGGCAAGGCCAACAAGGCCTCGTACCAGATGGACCCGGCCAACAGCCACGAAGCCCTGCACGAAGTGGCCGCGGACCTGGCCGAAGGCGCCGACATGGTGATGGTCAAGCCCGGGATGCCGTACCTCGACATCCTTTATCGGGTCAAAGAGGAATTCAAGGTGCCGACCTTTGTCTATCAGGTCAGCGGTGAATACGCCATGCACATGGCCGCGATCCAGAATGGTTGGTTGAGTGAAGGGGTGATCCTTGAATCCCTGACTGCCTTTAAACGCGCGGGTGCCGATGGCATCCTGACTTACTTCGCCGCCCGCGCTGCCCAATTGCTTAGAGAGCAACACTAGCCCTCACAGGAACACTCGATGAATACCGAAGGACTCACAGAAGTTGCCGTAAAAGACGCTCACCCGGTGGTCGAACAAGCTACCGAGACCCCGCCGGAGCTGGAGCCGGCCCCGCCTGCCGTGGTGGCCGAAGCGCCCGCTGCCGCGCCGGTACCGGTGGTTGCGGTTACCAACCTGGATGACAGCAGCCTGTACATCCATCGCGAGCTGTCACAACTGCAATTCAACATCCGCGTGCTGGAACAGGCACTGGATGAGTCCTATCCGTTGCTGGAGCGGCTGAAATTCCTGCTGATCTTCTCCAGCAACCTGGACGAGTTCTTCGAGATCCGTGTCGCCGGCCTGAAGAAGCAGATCACGTTCGCCCGTGAACAAGCCGGTGCCGACGGCCTGCAACCGCATCAGGCCCTGGCCCGCATCAGCGAGCTGGTACACGGCCACGTGGACCGCCAATACGCGATCCTCAATGACATCCTCCTGCCGGAACTGGAAAAGCATCACGTGCGCTTCATCCGGCGCCGTCACTGGACCACCAAGATCAAGACCTGGGTGCGCCGCTACTTCCGCGACGAAATCTCGCCGATCATCACCCCCATCGGCCTCGACCCGACGCACCCGTTCCCGCTGCTGGTGAACAAGAGCCTGAACTTCATCGTCGAGCTGGAAGGTATCGATGCCTTCGGTCGCGACTCGGGCCTTGCGATCATTCCGGCACCGCGCCTGTTGCCAAGGATCATCAAGGTACCGGAAGAGGTGGGGGGCGCTGGCGATAACTATGTATTCCTTTCGTCGATGATCCACGCCCACGCCGATGACCTGTTCCAGGGCATGAAGGTCAAGGGCTGCTACCAGTTCCGCCTGACCCGTAACGCCGACCTGGCGCTGGACTCCGAAGACGTCGAAGACCTGGCCCGTGCCCTGCGCGGCGAGCTGTTCTCCCGTCGCTACGGTGATGCGGTGCGCCTGGAAGTGGCAGACACCTGCCCGAAACACCTGTCCGACTACCTGCTCAAGCAGTTCAACCTGAGCGAGACCGAGCTGTACCAGGTCAATGGCCCGGTGAACCTGACGCGCCTGTTCAGCATTACTGGCCTGGACAGCCACCCGGAGCTGCAATACACGCCGTTCACCCCGCAGATCCCGAAACTGCTGCAAAACAGCGAGAACATCTTCAGTGTGGTGAGCAAGCAGGACATTCTGCTGCTGCACCCGTTCGAGTCCTTCACCCCGGTGGTCGACCTGCTGCGCCAGGCCGCCAAGGACCCGCACGTGCTGGCTGTGCGCCAAACCCTGTACCGCTCCGGCGCCAACTCGGAAATCGTCGATGCGCTGGTAGACGCCGCGCGTAACGGCAAGGAAGTGACGGCGGTGATCGAACTGCGGGCGCGGTTCGACGAAGAGTCCAACCTGCAACTGGCCAGCCGCCTGCAAGCGGCCGGCGCGGTGGTGATCTACGGCGTGGTCGGCTTCAAGACCCACGCCAAGATGATGCTGATCCTGCGCCGCGAAGCCGGTGAGATCGTGCGCTACGCCCACTTGGGCACCGGCAACTACCACGCCGGCAACGCCAAGCTCTACACCGACTACAGCCTCCTGACCTCCGACGACGCCTTGTGTGAAGACGTCGGCAAGCTGTTCAGCCAGTTGATCGGCATGGGCAAGACCTTGCGCATGAAGAAACTGCTGCACGCGCCGTTCACCCTGAAGAAGGGCATGCTCGACATGATTGCCCGCGAGACCCAGTTCGCCCTCGAAGGCAAGCCGGCGCACATCATCGCCAAGTTCAACTCGCTGACCGATCCGAAGATCATCCGCGCGTTGTACAAGGCCAGCCAGTCGGGTGTGCGTATCGATTTGGTGGTGCGTGGCATGTGCTGCCTGCGGCCGGGCATCGCCGGGGTCTCCCATAACATCCACGTGCGTTCGATCATCGGGCGCTTCCTGGAGCACACGCGGGTGTTCTACTTCCTCAATGGCGGCGAGGAGCAGATGTTCCTCTCCAGTGCCGACTGGATGGAGCGCAACCTCGACAAACGCGTGGAGACCTGCTTCCCGGTGGAAGGCAAGAAACTGATCATGCGGGTCAAGAAGGAGCTGGAAAGTTATCTCACCGATAACACCCACAGCTGGAGCCTGCAGTCGGACGGGCGCTACGTGCGCAACACCCCGACCGGCAACCAGAACCCGCGCAGCGCCCAGGCGACGTTGCTGGAGAAGCTGGGCAGCCCGATTCTGACGGTGAACTAAAAACCGACGCGGTCAAAAATGTGGGAGCGGGCTTGCTCGCGATAGCGGAGTTTCAGTCAACAGATTCATCGACTGATCCACCGCCTTCGCGAGCAAGCCCGCTCCCACATTTGTTTTGTGGCGTTGGATTGTTCCCACGCTCTGCGTGGGAATACATCCTGTGACGCTCCGCGTCACTCACTCATATCAGCGCACGTTCAGCGTGAACCCAACCCGCGTCAGCCACTCGGCTTCCTGGGCGAAATCCGCCTGGGTCAGCTGGTTTTCATCCAGCCAGTTCTTCGGGAATACCACGTCCAGGCTGTCGGCATTGGCCCGCAGGACCACTTGCGGCATTTCCTGGGTACCACGGATGTGGTGGAACAGGATCGCAAACCGCAGCAGCGCGCACAGGCGAATCAGCTTGATGCCCTCGGCACCGAACTCGGCAAACTTGTCCCGGGGGATGTTGCGGCGGTGGCCGCGTACCAGCAGCGCGAGCATCTGCTGGTCTTCACGGGAGAAACCCGCCAGGTCCGAGTGCTCGATCAGGTAGGCGCCGTGCTTGTGGTAATGGTAGTGGGCGATGTCCAGCCCCACTTCATGGACCTTGGCCGCCCAGCCCAGCAGTTCACGCCACACGCCGTCTTCCAGGTCCCAATCCGCTGCGACCTGGTCGAAAGCATGCAGCGCCTTGCGTTCAACCCGCGCCGCCTGTTCCAGGTCGACGTGGTAACGCTCCATCAACGAGCTGAGGGTGCGCTCACGGACGTCTTCATGATGATGACGGCCCAGCAGGTCGTAGAGCACCCCTTCACGCAGGGCGCCATCGCAGTGGTCCATGCGTTGCAGTTCAAGGGCGTCGAAAATCGCTTCGAGAATCGCCAGGCCCGCCGGGAAAATGGTGCGGCGATCAGGCTTGATGCCTTCGAAGTCGATCTTCTCGGCATCCCCCAGCTTGAACAGCTTGCGCTTGAGCCAGGCCAGGCCTTCGGCGTTGACCTCGCCAGTGCCATGGCCGCCGGCCTTGAGGGCCAGGCCGATGGCGCGGATGGTGCCGGACGAACCGATGGCCTCATCCCAGGTCAGGCGGTGCAGGGCGTGCTCGATGCTCATGATCTCCAGCCGCGCCGCCGTATAAGCCTGGGCGTAGCGGGCCGGGGTGATCTTGCCGTCCTTGAAATAGCGCTGGGTGTAGCTGACGCAGCCCATTTGCAGGCTTTCGCGCAGCAGCGGCTCGAAGCGCTGGCCAATAATGAATTCGGTACTGCCACCGCCGATGTCGGCCACCAGGCGCTTGCCCGGAGTGTCGGCCAGGGTGTGGGACACGCCGAGGTAGATCAGGCGTGCTTCCTCGCGGCCGGAGATGACCTCTACCGGGTGCCCGAGGATCTCCTCGGCGCGGCGGATGAACTCGCCCCGGTTGCGGGCTTCGCGCAGGGCGTTGGTGCCGACGATCCGCACGGCGCCCGGGGGCATGCCGTTGATCAGTTGGGCAAAGCGCTTCAGGCAATCGAGCCCGCGCTGCATGGATTCTTCATTGAGCTGACGCTCGTCGTCGATCCCGGCAGCCAGCTGCACTTTCTCGCCGAGCCGCTCAAGGATGCGGATTTCGCCGTTCTGGGCCTTGGCCACGACCATGTGAAAGCTGTTGGAGCCCAGGTCGATGGCGGCGATCAGGGACAGATTCTTGGCTTGGGATTGCGGCATGGTTAAGGGGTCTCGGTCGATAACCTCGCCATCGTGCCACGATCAACCGCTGACGCCAACGCGTAGTGCTTCCGGAATTCGCTCATCGGTGTCTTGGAGGAAAATCTGCAGGATATGTAGGGCGATTCTTGATGCGCCTGGCGATTGTTCCGTAGGGCAAGTGGAGTAACGGAAATCTCCAGCTTTAATAGGCTTCCTGAATATGCCTACATGGCTGGGTTATTTGTTCCAGTCGATAATTAAGTCAGGACTACTGCAAGGATGATCTAAGGGGACATTGTTTTTTTACCGCTCTGACACTAGTTCAGGCGTCGTCTCATTCTTTCTTCGGGTGTTTACGAGAGAGACTGTCACTCGGCAATTAAGCCGTGGTGTTAACTATTTGTAGTTTGCCTATCAAGGTTGATAGAAGTTGGGCATGGAATAGCCCGGCGAACCACATGCACCTGAGAACTTCAGTGACAGGATGAACATGAACAGAACATTTGGTTTGGCAATAGTGGTCGTTGGCCTGGCGGTAAGCATGGGTGCTCAAGCAAATACAAGTGGTGCCGGAAACCTGAGAGTCACCGGAACCATTAAACCAGCTGCATGCACGGTAAACCTCGGCGCCACAGGCGGCACCGTTGATTACGGTACGATCAATGCGTCGAGCATTCCGCTGACCTCTTTCTATCCTCTGCCGGAAAAGTCGCTGCCGTTAAACGTCAACTGTGGTGCGGCGGCTGCCCAGATGGCACTGTCCGTTACTGACTCACAAACAAACAGTGTCGTAAGGGGGATCCTGGGAACCGGCTTCACCGACAACCACAACTTTGGTCTTGGCGCGGTCGGAACCAGGAATACCGGTGGCTATTCGATCAGGCTCGCCACCTTGACCACTGTCGGCGCTACGCTGTACCCGCTTAGAAGGACAAGCTCCGGCGGTGCCTGGAGCACCAGTGACGGCAAGGTCGAAAAATCTCCTTACCAGCACTCCTGGAGCCGTAATAACAACACAACTCCAGCCGCGGTCTCTTCCGTTACCGGCACTCTCGTAGTCAAGGCTGTGATCAATCGCGGCGATGCACTGGATCTCAGCAGGGATATTCAATTGAATGGAGCTGCTACTTTGGTAGTAACTCGAATCTAACTCTATAAACATGGCCAGCATTTAGCAGGCGGTCGCGCACCGTGGCTTCGTGCTGGCTCTTTATATGCGTATAGGTATTTCGTGATTGTCAACGGTGCGTTATCTGGTTGCGGGTAGAGTTCGATGAGTCGTCTTTTAAATACAGTTAATGCTCTGTTCTGGTGTGCGAATCTTTGTTTTTTGGTTTCTGGCAGTGTAAGAGCGGATGGGATGGAGCCGGAAACATCCGTTGTTATTCTTTATGAAGAGAACGGTGAAGCGACGATCAACGTAAAAAATACGGACGCTGGCCCTGCTTTACTTCACACAGTCATTCAAAACGTCCCGGAAGATCCGGAGACACTCTTGATCGTTACGCCCCCTATCGCCCGTGTCGAACCGGGCGAAACACAACTTGTGCGGTTTATCAGTACCTTGAAGCAGCCGCTCAAGACTCAGCGATTGAAGCGCGTCACCTTTGAAGGTATTCCGCAGGCGCGCGCCGAAGGGCGCTCGACCATTGGAGTGACCATTCGACAGGACTTACCGCTGATCCTGCATCCCCAGGGCTTGCCGCGGCATCAGGAGCCATGGAAGTTGCTGAAGTGGAAGCTGCGGGGTAATCGGCTGACGGTTCATAACGACAGTGCCTACGTGGTCCGGATGGGGCTGGAGGTGCACCTGCTGCCGTCGAGGCACCCGGCGATATTGCCGCGCACCTATATCCTGCCTGGCGAAGTGTTATCGACCCGCATCGAAGAGGCGGTGGCCCAGGTCAGTGGTGTCGAGATTCAACCGGCGACGGTCTACGGGTATTCGGCAACCGCCTACGAAGCCTCCGTTGTTGTCGAGGCGGGTTGAGCGGTCTATGAGAAATGCTACCCATGCAAACGATTGGAGCCTCTCTGTACGACCCATTCGAACCTCGGTTTCCCGGACTTGTATCGGCCTGGCAACGCTGTGGAGCCTTCCCGCCTACGCGCTGGAGCTCGGATCGGGTTTTGATCTGGCGGTCTTGTCGGCGAACGGGATCGACCCGAAGGTTGCCCATTATTTTCGCAGTGCTGCGCGATTCCGCGAGGGCGTGCACGTGGTGGGGCTGCAGGTCAACGGCACCTCATTGGGCCTGGTGGAGGCACGCTTCGACTACCAGGGGCAGTTGTGTTTTACCCCGGTCCTGCTGGACAAGGCCGGGTTGCGGTTGCCAGCCGCGATTATTCGGCCGGGTATCGCGCCCGATCAGGCGTGTCATGACTTTCTCGGTGCTTACCCCGCGACCATCGTCAAGTTGCGCCCCGGCAGCGATGAGGTATCGCTGGTGGTGCCTACTCAGTCAATGCGCGAGGCCGAATGGGATGTCGGCAGTTTCTCCCAGGGCGGCACGGCAGCCTTGTTCAATTACGATGTGCAGGGATTCGAAGAGCGCTTCAACAGCGGCTCTTCCCGCTCGGTTTCGGCCTACACCGAGGCGGGATTCAATATCGGCAACTGGATCGTCCGAAGCCGCCAATTCTTTGTCTCCGATAACGGCAAGCGCAGCAGCGAGCATGTGAATGCCTACGCCCAACGCGATTTCGCGCCCCTGAAGTCGACCTTCCAGGTCGGGCAGATTTCCAGCAACAACCCGGTGTTCGGTGGGTTACAGCTGTCGGGTTTCCAGCTCTCGCCGGATGGCCAATCGCGCAGCCCGGGTGGCAGCAGCGTGGTGGTCGAAGGTTTGGCCCAGAGCCCATCCCGGGTCGAGGTGCGCCAGGCCGGGGTGTTGATCCATACCACACTGGTACCGGAAGGCCCGTTCACGTTGACCGGATTACCCATACTCAATGGCACCAGCGATCTTGAGGTCAGTGTCATTGGCACTCGCGGTGGCAGGCATGGGTTCACCGTCCCTGCCGCGTCCTTTGCGGGGGCGGTACCGATAGAGCCCGGTTATTACTTCTCCCTGGGCAAGGTGCGCGGGGCAAATCCGGGTGCCGGGGAGCCTCCGGTCGTGGCGATGGGCAGTGGGACCTGGGGATTGGGGCGCAACTCGTCACTGGGATTCGGCCTGTTGAGTACCGACGAATACCAGGCGGCGGGTGGCGTGTGGAGCAGTGTTTTTTTCCAGCACCTTTCGGTTGGCGTGCGCCAGAACCTGTCTCGCGATGGCCGGGACGAAGTTACCGGGGCTCGCAGCTCAGTCACCGTGGGAAGTCCGCTGTTCGCCGGCATTGAAATGACGTCGAGTGCCACTACCCAGACGCGGGATTATCGCGAAGTACTGGAAGTGGGGCAGTCGACGCGGCGTGACCAGCGGGATGCCCGCTTCAAGGACCAATACACGGTAGGTTTGAGTTGGGTCGACCCGTCCCTGGGAGGCTTTTCCGTCAGTTATTCCCGCAGCTCGCAATTTGATGATCGCTCCGCCGAACACGTCTTTGCCTCATGGAACCAGCAGTTCAATGGCACCCAGGTGGCTTTGATTGCGGATTCCCGGGTGGGCGGCTCTCGACCGCGCAAGGTCAAGAACACCGTTCGAGATGAGCGCAGCGATGTGTCGGATAAGGGGCTTTCGCTTCGGTTGCAGGTCACCGTGCCGTTCGGTGGGGATCGCCGCGTCACCTCGTATGCCAGTCGGCGGGGCGACAGGTTCGATCTTGGGACCGCCTTCAGCGATCGGGTCAACGACTATGTGAACTATGAAGTGGGGGGTGCGCGTGAACAGGCGAGCCGTACACAGGCTGTTCACGCCCGCGTGAATGCCATGCCGCGTTACACCCAGATAGGGTTGGGTGTGCGACATGATTCATTGAGCACCGGGTATAACGGCCAATTGCAGGGCGGCGTGGTGGCCCACGACAGAGGCATGACGTTCTCGCCATATGCCGTCCAGGACACCTTTGGAATTGTCTCGGTGGGTAATGTCGGGGCAGCCAAGGTTTCGACGCCGCAGGGGCCGGTCTGGACTGACTACCGCGGGCAGGCGGTGATCGCCAGCCTGCCTGCCTACCGCAGCAGCAATGTCGAGGTGCAAACCCAATCCCTGCCCAAGCGCATCGATCTGAAAAACGGCACCAAGGTCCTTGCGGCCGGACGCGGTTCTTTCAACACGATCGATTTCGAAGTAGTGAAAGTGCGCCGTGTATTGCTTGAGGTCCGTGACGCGCGGGGCCAACCCTTGCCCCAGGGAGCCTCGGTTTTCGACAGCAACAATGCTTTCCTGACCAGCGTCGTGGGCGAGGGCATGGTCTTCCTTAACAGCCTGGATGAGTCGCGAGCGCTGAACATCTCCTTGCCAGATTCAAGCACCTGCTTGTTGCAACTGAACCTTGAGCCAGAATCCAATGACGACAAATTCTATGAAACAGGTTCGGCGCTCTGCCGTACCCTCTGAGCCGGTGGGGCCTTTTGACGGTGGACGCCTGCGTCATGGGCTTATCCTTTACCTGCTGCTGTTTGTCGTGGTGTTGGCCAATGAGGCGCGGGCAAATAACTGCCAGGTGTCCTTGAGCCAGCCCCGGGTTGATTACGGTCTGGTTCGCCAGGCCGAGCGGGGCGACCCACAGATCGCGCTGGGCAAGCGCACGCTTCGCCTGAGCATGGCCTGTGAGGTGCCGGTATCCATGGCGCTGCGCTTTACGGGCGTACCCGCAGGCCTGGAGGGCTTTCGGTTTGGGCGCCAGGGGCATTTCACCCTGAGCCTGCAGTCCGCTCAAGTCGATGGAAAATCCGTTGAGCTGGTAATGCCGCACCTGTCTGAAGAGCCGGCGACCGGACGATTGCTGCCGGGCCATAGGCTTGTTGCACACGTAGCGGATATGCCGGTGCATGGGCGCCGCTTCACCGCCCTGGTCAACGTCGAGACCTTCCTGCCTGCGGCTTTGCTGGCCGTCAGGGATGAAACGACATTTGAGGGGCAGGGCGGTTTTGAGTGGGCGCCCGGGGCTTGATGCCTCAGTCCGTGCGCTCCACCGAACCAATGAAGTTGGCCAGCTCGGCGGTCTGCGGATTGGCAAACAGGATTTTCGGGTCGCCCACTTCATGCACCTTGCCCTGGTGCATGAACACCAGCTTGTCACCCACTTCCCGGGCAAAACGCATCTCATGGGTGACCATGATCAGTGTCATGCCATCCTTGGCCAGTTGGCGCACTACGCTGAGCACTTCGTTGACCAGCTCCGGGTCCAGGGCCGAGGTGATTTCATCGCACAGCAGCACTTTGGGCGACATCGCCAGAGCCCGGGCGATTGCTACCCGCTGCTGCTGGCCGCCGGACAAACGATCGGGGAACGCGTCGAACTTCTCCCCCAGCCCAACGCGCTCAAGCATCTGTCGCGCCAATTGTGCGGCCTTGGCTTTCGGCACTTTCTGCACCACTTGCGGCGCAAGCATGACGTTTTCGCCCACCGTCAGGTGTGGGAACAGGTTGAACTGCTGGAACACCATGCCGACTTTCTGCCGCAGGGTGCGCAGGTCGGCGCGGGCGGCGTCGAGGTATTCGCCGTCGACCTCGATCACGCCGTCGTTGATCGACTCCAGGCCATTGAGGGTGCGCAGCAGGGTGGATTTGCCCGAGCCGCTGCGACCGATGATCGCCACCACCTGGCCTTCTTCGACACTCAGGTCGATGCCCTTGAGTACGTGGTGATCGCCGTAATACTTATGCAGGGCGGAAATTCTAAGCAGAGGCATGCAGTCTCCTTTCCAGGTAGCGCGCACTGAGGGACAAGGGGTAGCAGAGCAGGAAGTAACCCAGCGCCACCAGGCCATAGACCATGAAGGGTTCGAAGGTAGCGTTGGCGAGCATGCCGCCGGTCTTGGTCAGCTCGGTGAAGCCGATGATCGAGGTCACGGCGGTGCCCTTGACCACTTGCACCGAGAAACCCACGGTTGGCGCCACGGCAATGCGCAGGGCCTGGGGCAGGATTACATAGCGCAATTGCTCCAGCGGGTTCAGGGCCAGGCTCGCGGACGCCTCCCATTGGCCGTGGGCGATGGAGTCGACGCAGCCACGCCAGATTTCGGCCAGGTAGGCGCTGGTGAACAGGGTCAAGGCAATCGCCGCCGCCAGCCAGGGCGAAATGTCCACGCCGAGCAAGGCGATGCCGAAGAACACCAGGAACAGTTGCATCAACAGCGGCGTGCCCTGGAACAGTTCGATATAGGTGCGGGCGACATTGCGCGGGAACGCCTTGGTGCTGATGCGCATAGTCATCACCAGCAAACCGATCACGCCGCCGCCGATGAACGCTACCAGCGACAGCAGCAAGGTCCACTGCAAACCGGTGAGCAGGTTGCGCACGATGTCCCAGAACGAAAAATCACTCATCGGGCGTTCCTCATGACATAGCGCCGGCCGATCCAGTTCAGCAATTGGCGGATCATCAGCGCCATGCACAGGTAGACCAGGGTCGTCAGCGCATAGGTTTCAAAGGCGCGGAAGTTGCGCGACTGGATAAAGTTGGCGGCAAAGCTCAGTTCCTCGGTGGCGATCTGCGAGCAGACCGCCGAGCCGAGCATCACGATGATGATCTGGCTGCTCAGGGCCGGCCAGACCTTGCCCAGCGCGGGCAGCAACACCACATGGCGGAACGCCTCGAAACGTGTCATCGCCAGCGCGGCCGCCGCTTCCAGTTGCCCGCGGGGGATCGCCTGGATCCCGGCGCGGATGATCTCGGTGGAGTACGCCCCCAGGTTGATCACCATCGCCAGCACTGCCGCCTGCCATTCGGTGATTTTCAGGCCGAGGGACGGCAGGCCGAAGAAGATGAAAAACAACTGCACCAGGAACGGCGTGTTGCGGATCAACTCGACGTACACGCCGAAGATCCAACTGAACGGCTGGATCTTCCACGCCCGCACCACAGCGCCGACGATTCCCAGCGCCACACCCAGCACGGCGCCGATGGCGGTCAGTTCAAGTGTGAACAGCGCGCCGCGCAGCAACAGATCGGTATTGGCCAGGACCGGCACAAAGTTGAATTGATAGGCCATAGGCTAACCCTCGTTACCGCGCTCAGAGATCAGCCGGCAGCGGCTCTTTGAGCCACTGCAATGCATTCTTTTCCAGGCTGCCGTCGGCCTTGGCCGCGACCAGGATCTGGTTCACCTTGTCCAGCAGCGCCGGCTCGTTCTTGTTCACGCCCACGTACACCGGCGAGTCCTTGAGCTTCACCTTCAGTGCCGGCACGCGCTTGGGGTTGCGTTCGCTGATGGCCACCATCACCACGTTGCCGCTGGCGATCAGGTCCACCTGGCCGGCGAGGTAGGCGGCGATGGTCGAGTTGTTGTCTTCAAAGCGCTTGATCGTCGCCTCTTTAGGCGCCACGGCGGTCAGCTCGATGTCTTCGATGGCGCCACGGGTCACGCTGATGGTTTTGCCCTTGAGGTCGTCAACGGTGCTGATCGGCGCATCGGGAGGGCCGAATACGGCGAGGTAGAAGGGCGCGTAGGCCTTGGAGAAGTCGATGACCTTCTCGCGCTCGGCGTTCTTGCCCAGGCTGGAAATCACCAGGTCGACCTTGCCGGTGGTGAGGAACGGGATGCGGTTGGTGCTGTTGACCGGGGTCAGTTCAAGCTTGACCTTGAGCTGGTCGGCCAAAAGCTTTGCGGTGTCGATGTCCAGGCCGCGGGGCTTCATGTCCGGGCCGACCGAGCCGAACGGCGGGAAATCCTGGGGCACGGCCACCTTGAGGGTGCCACGGGCGACGATATCGTCCAGACCGTTGGCCTGGGCGGGCGCCTGGCTCAGCATCAGGCTGGCAAACAGGGCAGTGAGCAGGGCGCTGCAACGCTTGGTCATGGCGACTCTCCGAAAAGGACGAAAGGATTTTCCGGTTTTTGCCAGTGCACAGCCCATGCCAGCACCGCCGTATTTCGCGCCAGAGCCGGTGGCTGTTGAGTCTTGGCGGTCTTACTGGTCTGAACAGTTACTGGGTTTTCTGCACCCTTTTCGAGCGCCGTCAAAACCGCGCGAGCCCCTTTGGGGCGTGGCTTGCCGGGCGCTGCGAATAGCTTTACAACTAGCCGCTCAGTTGACTGGAAACCTGAGTTTCTTATGAATTCCATCGCCCAAGCCGTACCGGAAGTGGCGCTACAGGCCATCCGCAAATTGATCGCTGACGAGGGCTTCGGGCCGGGTGATGCGTTGCCCTCCCAGCGCGACCTGGCGCTGCAATTGGGCGTGAGCCGGGCCTCTTTGCGTGAAGCCTTGTCGTCACTCAGTGCCTTGGGCGTGGTAAGTGTGCAGCCGGGCAAAGGCGTGTTCGTGCAAGCAGTCGAAGAGCTGCCGGGGTTGGCCTGGCCGTTTACGGCACAGGCGACGCCGCTGGATATCTTTCAACTGCGCTACGCCCTGGAAGGTTTTGCGGCGGGGCTGGCGGCGGTGACGCTGACCACCGGGGAGTTGGACATCCTGGAAGATAACGTCGAGGCGATGCGCAAGGAGCTGAAGGCCGGTGATTTCGAGGCAGCCGCCCGGCTGGACTTCGAATTCCACCGGCGCATCCTGCTGGCCAGCGGCAATCAGGCGATGGTGAGCATCCTCAGCGCCAGTGCCGAGGTGTTCCTGGAGAGCCAGAAACTACCGTTCATCCGGCCGGAGCGGGCCATGGAGACCTGGCAGGAGCACCGCAAGGTCCTCCGTGCCCTGGCCCGACGCGCCAGCGGGGCGGCGCAGAAAAGCATGCAGGAACATGTGCGTAACGCGGCGTTGCGTACAGGGATTGCCTTCATCACTCCCGTAACCCCATGAGTTGGGCTATACCCAAACTCATGCGCCATCATAGGAAGAGTCAATCAGCTGCAGCTTCCTGAACGCGGGAAGGGCGGCTATGATGGGCAACGTTTTTTTTGCTTACAACCCGGAGACATCCATGAGCAACGATCTTATCAAGCACGTCACCGACGCGACCTTCGAGGCCGAAGTACTGAAGGCCCAGGGCCCGGTGCTGGTTGACTACTGGGCTGAGTGGTGCGGTCCTTGCAAAATGATCGCTCCGGTCCTGGACGACATTGCCACCACTTACGAAGGCAAGTTGACCATTGCCAAGCTGAACATCGATGACAACCAGGAAACTCCGGCCAAGCACGGCGTGCGTGGTATCCCGACCCTGATGCTGTTCAAGAACGGCAACGTCGAGGCCACCAAGGTCGGCGCGCTGTCGAAGTCCCAGCTGCAAGCTTTCCTCGACGCCAATATCTAAGCGTCCTCAAAAAGCCCCGCAATTTGCGGGGCTTTTTCGTGAAACAGGGCTAGACGCTCTGAAACTCAGGTGGTACATTCGGCCCCGCACTGGTTTCTCCACTGCCCCCTGCAAGCCGTCGCCGACGCTCTCCTTTTCGATTAGTACGCGATCCTGTCGCCTTCTCTGCGGCGCGGCCTCATTAAGCCAAAAGCTTAATTTCCCCCCCTCCATAAATGATTACGTCATTCCTATATGAATCTGACTGAACTCAAGCAAAAGCCGATTACCGAACTGCTCGAATTGGCCGAACAGATGGGCATAGAAAATATGGCCCGTTCGCGCAAGCAGGACGTGATTTTCTCCCTGCTGAAAAAGCACGCGAAAAGCGGCGAGGAAATCTCCGGTGATGGCGTGCTGGAGATTCTCCAGGACGGCTTCGGCTTCCTCCGCTCTGCAGACGCTTCCTATCTCGCCGGCCCAGACGATATCTACGTCTCGCCGAGCCAGATCCGTCGCTTCAACTTGCGCACCGGTGACACCATCGTTGGCAAGATCCGCCCTCCAAAGGAAGGCGAGCGTTATTTCGCCCTGCTCAAGGTCGACACGATCAACTACGATCGTCCCGAGAACGCGAAAAACAAGATTCTCTTCGAGAACCTGACGCCGCTGTTCCCGACCGTGCGCATGAAGATGGAAGCCGGCAACGGTTCCACCGAAGACTTGACCGGTCGCGTCATCGACCTGTGTGCCCCGATCGGCAAAGGCCAGCGCGGCCTGATCGTGGCCCCGCCGAAAGCCGGCAAGACCATCATGCTGCAGAACATCGCAGCGAACATCGCCCGTAATAACCCTGAAGTTCACCTGATCGTGTTGCTGATCGATGAGCGTCCGGAAGAAGTAACCGAAATGCAGCGCACCGTGCGCGGCGAAGTGGTTGCCTCGACGTTCGATGAGCCGCCAACCCGCCACGTGCAGGTTGCCGAAATGGTGATCGAGAAGGCCAAGCGCCTGGTCGAACACAAGAAAGACGTGGTGATCCTGCTCGACTCCATCACCCGTCTGGCCCGTGCCTACAACACCGTGATCCCAAGCTCCGGCAAGGTGCTTACCGGTGGTGTCGATGCCCACGCCCTGGAGAAACCGAAACGTTTCTTCGGCGCTGCGCGGAACATCGAAGAAGGCGGCTCGCTGACCATCATCGCCACCGCACTGGTTGAAACCGGTTCGAAGATGGATGAAGTGATCTACGAAGAGTTCAAAGGTACCGGCAACATGGAACTGCCTTTGGACCGTCGTATCGCCGAGAAGCGGGTGTTCCCGGCCATCAACATCAACCGTTCCGGCACGCGGCGCGAAGAGTTGCTGACCGCCGATGACGAACTGCAGCGCATGTGGATCCTGCGCAAGCTGCTGCACCCGATGGACGAAGTTGCGGCCATCGAGTTCCTGATCGACAAGCTGAAAACCACCAAGACCAACGACGAGTTCTTCCTGTCGATGAAGCGCAAGTAACACGACGCTTCGGTCAAAAAGGATGGCGCCCCATGGGGCGCCATTTTTTTTGTTTCTGGAAAAGGAGTTTTGGCTTTAGTGTGTGTCTGTTTAGAAACAAATTCGCGTGTGTTACTACACTCGCTGTCCATCCGATCAGGCAAATTACAAGATTTTATGACCATTCTCGCTTATCGCAGGGACATTGACGGCCTGCGTGCCATAGCTGTGCTCGCTGTTGTGCTGTTTCATTTTGGTGTACCGGGCTTTACCGGCGGCTTTGTCGGCGTCGACGTGTTTTTCGTGATCTCCGGCTACTTGATCACCTCGATCATCTGGCGCGAGCGTGAGGCCGGCCGTTTCAGTTTTGTCAGCTTCTGGGCCAGGCGAGCGCGGCGTATCCTGCCGGCACTGTTCGTGATGATGCTCGGCGCGCTGGTGGTGGGCTGGTTCCTGC
Source organism: Pseudomonas sp. G1002 (assembly GCF_013385455.1). Taxonomy (NCBI): domain Bacteria; kingdom Pseudomonadati; phylum Pseudomonadota; class Gammaproteobacteria; order Pseudomonadales; family Pseudomonadaceae; genus Pseudomonas; species Pseudomonas sp. G1002. The sequence goes on along the minus strand of NZ_JACAPY010000027.1, from coordinate 385,539 downwards.
TGGCGCCCAAGGATTACAGCGAGTTGGGGCGCTCGATACATAACCAGGTGGTGTTTATCTCCAACCTGTTTTTCATGCGTCAGGACGGTTACTTTGATGTGGCCTCCGATATCAAACCGTTGCTGCATACCTGGTCATTGTCGGTTGAAGAACAGTTCTACATCCTCTTCCCACTCCTGCTGACACTGCTGTCGAGCCGGCTCAAATATTGGCGCACGGCGCTGTTCGTGTTGTTGCTGGTGTCATTCGGCATGAGTACATGGGCGGTGGCCCACGCTCCGGAAAGAGCCTTTTTCCTGCTGCAGATGCGTGCCTGGGAGCTGTTGGCGGGCGCAATGCTGGCGGTAATGCCGGTACGCGAGTACCGCGCCAGCCCGGCGTTGGCGCAGGCCGTCAGCCTTGCCGGCCTCGGCCTGATCCTGCTGGCGGTCTTCGCGTATGACCCGAGCACGCCGTTTCCCGGCGCCGCAGCGCTGTTGCCGGTGGTGGGCGTGGTCTGCCTGATTTGGGCCAACGGCCAGCAAACTACCCTGACGAGCAAGCTGCTGGGTAGCCGCTTGCTGGTGGGGATTGGCCTGATCTCCTACTCCTGGTACCTGTGGCACTGGCCGGTGTACGTGTTTGGCAAGTACGCCAGTGTCGACGGGCTGGGCCCGTGGGAGCTTGGTGCACTGTTTGTGTTGAGCCTGGTGCTGGGTTATGCGTCCTGGCGGTTTGTCGAGGCGCCGTTCCGTGAACGTCGGCTGTTGGCAGGGCGCAAGCAAATCCTGGTGGCGGCGGGTATCGCGCTGCTTGGGGTGGGACTGCTCGGCAAAGGCCTGGTCATGACGAAGGGCTTGCCTTGGCGCCTGTCGCCCGAGGCGCTGCAATTTGCCCAGGCGCGCGAGTGGAGCCCGGACCTTATGGCCTGCCTGGTGGATGGTGGGAAAAATCGCCACCATGGATTTTGTCATTTCGGGCCTCAGTCCGCGCCGACGCGCGCGCTGGTCTGGGGCGATAGCCATGCCACGGCGCTGGTTCCGGCGTTGCAAGACGGCGCGAGCAAGTACGGTGTCAGCGTCACCCAGGCAGGTTATGCCGGTTGCCTGCCGTTTAATCGCAAGGAAAGCGTTCCGGGCTGCCTGGCCTTTAACCAGCAGGTCACGCAGCTGCTCGGCAAGGAAACCTTTAGCGACGTGGTGCTGGTGGCGCGCTGGAGCCTGTATGTCTATGGGCAGCGCGATGGTGATACCGAGGCTTCGTTGCTGGACCCGGCGACCGGAACCTATGACCGCGCCTTCGCCGAGCGGCGCTTCGCTGAAAGTCTGGGCGCCCTTGTGCAGCAATTGCGCGCCAGCGGTCATCGGGTGTGGCTGGTCAAGGAAGTCCCCCTGCAGGAATTCAGTCCGCCTTACCGCCTGAGTCGCCTGGCGATGCTCGGCCGGCCCACCGACAAAGAAGGCATGCCCCTGGATGAGCACCTCCAGCGCCAGGCCTATATCAGCAGCGTATTCGAGCGCATGGCGGCGGCTGATCCCGGGGTAAAGGTAATGGATCCGGCGCCCAAGTTATGCAGTGCGAATGACTGGTGCCGGGTGGAACTGGACGGTCAGTCGCTGTACACCGACGACAATCACCTCTCGGCGGTTGGTTCGCGGTATGTCGAGGCGTTTCTTGAACCCTTGTTCAAAGCCTTGCGCGATGAAACCCAGGCATCGGCTCTTTGAGTCTGTGTCGTCGGCAATGCTGCTCAATAAGCTGCCAGCGACCGTAAGAGCAGGTAGGATGTACGCCTATTTTACGGGTGGCATGGTTAATGAAATTCAAGGATCTTCGGGATTTCGTGCAGCAACTTGAGCAGCGCGGAGAGTTGAAACGTATCCAGGTGCCGATTTCCCCGGTCCTGGAGATGACTGAGATTTGCGACCGCACCTTGCGCAACAAGGGCCCGGCGCTGCTGTTCGAAAACCCGGTGGGCTTTGATATACCGGTGCTCGGCAACCTGTTCGGCACCCCCGACCGCGTGGCGTTTGGCATGGGCGCCGAGTCGGTCAGCGAACTGCGCGAGATCGGCAAGCTGCTGGCCTTCCTCAAGGAACCCGAGCCACCCAAGGGGCTCAAGGACGCCTGGTCGAAGCTGCCCATCTTCCGCAAGATCATCGCCATGGCCCCCAAGGTCGTGAAAGACGCGGTTTGCCAGGAAGTGGTGATCGAAGGCGAGGATGTCGACCTCGGCATGCTCCCCGTGCAGACCTGTTGGCCTGGCGATGTCGGCCCGCTGATCACATGGGGCCTGACCGTCACCAAGGGCCCGAACAAGGACCGCCAGAACCTCGGCATCTACCGTCAGCAAGTGATCGGCCGCAACAAGGTCATCATGCGCTGGCTGAGCCACCGTGGCGGCGCCCTGGATTTCCGTGAGTGGTGCGAAAAGCACCCCGGCCAGCCATTCCCTGTTTCCGTGGCCCTGGGCGCCGACCCGGCGACCATCCTTGGCGCCGTCACGCCGGTGCCCGACAGCCTGTCCGAGTACGCTTTCGCGGGCCTGTTGCGCGGCAATCGCACTGAGCTGGTGAAGTGCCGCGGTAACGACCTGCAAGTGCCGGCCACCGCCGAAATCATCCTCGAAGGCGTGATTCACCCGGGCGAGATGGCCGATGAAGGCCCCTACGGCGACCACACCGGCTACTACAACGAAGTCGACAGCTTCCCGGTGTTCACCGTCGAGCGCATCACCCACCGGATCAAGCCGATCTACCACAGCACCTACACCGGCCGCCCGCCGGATGAGCCGGCGATCCTCGGCGTGGCGTTGAACGAAGTGTTTGTGCCGATCCTGCAAAAGCAGTTTCCGGAAATCACTGACTTCTACCTGCCGCCCGAAGGCTGCTCGTATCGCATGGCCATCGTGACGATGAAGAAGTCGTACCCCGGCCACGCCAAGCGGGTAATGCTGGGTGTGTGGTCGTTTTTGCGACAGTTCATGTACACCAAGTTCGTTATTGTCACCGACGACGACATCAACGCCCGGGACTGGAACGACGTGATCTGGGCCATCACCACGCGTATGGACCCCAAGCGCGACACGGTGATGATCGACAACACGCCGATCGACTACCTCGACTTTGCTTCCCCGGTATCGGGCCTCGGCTCGAAAATGGGCCTGGACGCCACCCATAAATGGCCGGGTGAAACCACCCGCGAATGGGGCCGCGTGATCGTCAAGGACGAAGCGGTCACTGCCCGTGTCGATGCGCTCTGGAAAGAATTAGGAATAGATTGATGCGTGTAACCCTGCAGCCTTCCGGTGCGGTACTTGAACTGACGCCTGGCGAGCGGATCCTCGAGGGCGCGCGCCGCCTGGGCTACGATTGCCCCCAGGCCTGCCGCAATGGCGTGTGCCACGTGTGCGCGGCGCTGCTGGTGGAAGGCCGGGTGCAGCAAGCCGGTGAGGTGCGTGACCATGGCGAGTTCTATACCTGCATTGCCGAACCGCTGGAAGATTGCATTGTGTTGTGGGATGGCGTGCTGGCGCCGGGAGAGTTGCCGGTGCGCAAACTGTCTTGCCAACTGAGTGAATGCGTCGAGGTGGGCGGTGACGTATGGCGCGTGCGCCTGCGGGCTCCGGCCGGCAAGGCGGTGCGCTACCACGCCGGGCAATACCTGATGATCGAGCGGGAAAACGGCGAGAAGTCGGCATTCTCCCTGGCCTCGGCGCCCCACGCCGGGCGCGAGCTGGAATTGCACGTGCTGGCCCGGGAAGACAGCGCCCGCAGCCTGCTGGAGCAGTTGCAGCGCAACCAGATGGCCCGCATCGAAATGCCGTTTGGCGACACCCACCTGGCGGAACTGCCCGACGGGCCGCTGGTGCTGATCGCCGCCGGCACCGGCATGGCCCAGATGCATAGCCTGATCGAACACTGTCGCGCCAGTGGCTTCAAGCACCCGGTGCATCTGTATTGGGGTGTACGTCGACCGGAAGACTTCTACGACATCGAGCACTGGGACCAGTGGCTGCAACTGCCCAACCTGTTCCTGCACAAAGTGGTCAGCGACCTGTGTGGCTGGGAAGGGCGCTGCGGGCTGTTGCATGAAGCGGTGTGCGAAGACATCAGCGACCTCAAGGCCGTGCATGTCTACGCCAGCGGTTCACCGGCGATGATCTACGGCACCCTGGATGCGCTTGTCGAGGCCGGCATGGATGCACACCAGATGCGTGCTGACGTATTTGCCTACGCACCCCGCCCGTAACGTGTGGCGAGGGAGCTTGCTCCCGCTGGGCTGCGCAGCGGCCCCGAAACAGTCGCTGGGTTCTATCTGTAAGACCGCATGAACTTCAGGGGCCGCTTCGCGACCCAGCGGGAGCAAGCTCCCTCGCCACAGAAGCCCTTCAGCGGCTCGATCAGAAACGAACGCCCGTGGTCACCATCGCCGCATTGAACCCGAGCAACACCAGCTCGGCGGCGACCGGCCCGTAGTGGGTGCCCACCGAGGGGATGATCACCGGCGCTACCCCCAGTCCATTCAGCGGAATCTTGTCGCGGTACTTGCCGCGATAGCCCTGAATCAAACCCCCTGTCAGCTTCACGTACACCGGGTAATCGGGCATGTCGTAGCGTTTGCCGGCATAGGCGTAGTACGAACGCTGGCTGAACGAGTTGCGAAACGTCGCCCCGCCATACACCAGGCCTGACGCTTCATTGCGCTCCAGGCCGATCAGGTCCTGGTTGTTGTTGTGGTCCTTGTCCGGCGCAAAATGCCGGGTGTAGACGCTCGTCTGGGCATACCAGAAGCCTTTTTCGTCCTGGGTCGGCACTTCCGCCGCCAGGGCGGTGGTGGCCTGTGCCAGGAACAACAGGCTGGGCAGTCGGTATTTCATGGAGTGACCTCGGTAGTCGATTCGGTTGGCGGCCAGGTGGGTCGTGACAGGCGCCTATTTTGAAGGCTCAGCGTGCCCCCAGGCTGAACCTGCGCTGAAACTACAGGGATTGAGGCAGCCAATCCTGATGAGCGGAGCGGCCTGGGCTTATGCATTCGCTTATTCTTTAAAGGTATTTAATTTGTTACATAAATATCATTAAGCTATATGCCAACGGACTACCGACTTTCTGCCAATAACCAATAAATGACCGCCACCGTCCGCCACACGGATCGATCGTACGAGCTCAGAGCATTGACGTTCTGGCTTTTGATTCCAAGGGGAGCGGTATGGGGAGCAACAAGCAGCACCTGCTGTACACGGCGATTTTTTCGGCTAATTTGCTGACCGCTGTGGGATTCAGTCCAGTGGCATCCGCCGAAACGGCCACTGCCGATGTACCCAAACTCGATACAGTCATTGTCACCGGCACCCGCGCCCAAGAGCGCACCGCCAGTGCCTCGTTGTCACCTATCGATGTGATTTCCGGCGACACCTTGCGCAGCACCGGCTCTGATGAGTTGGGCGCGGTGTTGGCCCGATTGATTCCTTCCATCAACTTTCCACGCCCGAGCCTGGTAGACGGTGCCGAACTGGTGCGCCCGGCGCAGCTGCGTGGCCTGTCACCGGACCAGGTGTTGGTGCTGGTCAACGGCAAGCGCCGCCACACCAGTGCCTTCGTCAATCTCGGCGGTGCGGTTGGGCGTGGCTCGGCGCCGGCGGATTTGAATGCGATCCCGTTGTCGGCGGTCGACCATATCGAGGTGCTGCGTGACGGCGCATCGGCCCGCTACGGCTCCGATGCGATTGCCGGGGTGATCAACGTGATCCTCAAGCATGACGACCACGGCGGCTCGATCACCAGCAAGTTTGGTGAGTACAAGAAGGGCGACGGTATCCAGCGCAACCTCAGCGGCAACACCGGTGTGGCGCTGGGCGATAACGGGTTTATCAACATCTCTGCCGAAGGCGCCGACAACGATTACACCAACCGCGCCGGCAAGGACCTGCGTCCGGGCAGCGTTGGTTCGACGACCTACGGCCAGCGGGTGTTCCGCCAGGGCGAGCCGGCCACTGACCAGGGCAAGCTGTTTCTCAACTCGGAATATTCCTTCAGCGATGCGGCCGAGTTCTATGCGTTTGGCGGCTACAGCAAGACCCGCGGCGAGACGGCGGCGTTCTACCGGGCCAGCAACGCGAGCAACAACATTCCTGCGCTCAACCCCAATGGTTACCTGCCGTTGATTCGCGGTGACGTGGAAGACACGTCCCTGGCGGTCGGCTTGCGCGGCTTGTTGGCCTATGACTGGCACTACGATGTGTCGGTCAACTACGGCAAGAACCAGTACCAGATCGGTACCGAAACCATCAACACCTCGCTGGGCCTGGCCACGCCGCGCAAGTTCGACAACGGCACGTTGGTCAATGACCAGAAGCAACTCAGCCTGGACCTGTCGCGGGAATTCAGCCTGGGCTGGTTGCCGTATCCAGTGTCGGTGGCGTTTGGCGGCGAATACCTGGACCAGGGTTACCAGATCAAGGCGGGCGACCCGGCGTCCTACTACCAGACCGGCAGCTCGGGCCTGGGCGGCTTCCGTGATTCCGACGCCGGCACCAGCACGCGCCACAACTGGGCGCAGTACCTGGACCTGGAAACCAACTTCACCGAAAAACTCAGTGCCTCCGCCGCCGTGCGTCACGAGGACTACAGTGATTTTGGCTCCAACGTCAGCGGCTCGCTCTCGGCGCGCTACGACTTCACCCCGCAAGTGGCCTTGCGCGGCAGTGTTTCCAACGGTTTCCGTGCGCCGTCCCTGGCCCAGCAAAACTTCGCCTACACCTCGTCGCAACTGATCGGCAACACCATCCAGGAAGCCGGCACCTTCCCGGCCAACAGCCAGGTGGCGCGCCTGCTCGGCGCTGAAGACCTGAAAGCCGAGAAGTCCCGCAACTACAGTCTCGGCCTGGTGCTGGAGCCGACCGACAACCTGACCGTGACCGCCGATGTCTACCGTATCGACATCAGCGACCGCATCAGCCTGTCCTCCAACCTGGACCTGAGCAAGAACCCGGCTGCGCTCGCGTATCTGCAGGCCAATGGCGTCGGCAACATCAACTACACCACGGTGCGCTACTTCACCAACGCCACCGACACCACCACCAATGGCGTCGACCTGGTGGCCAACTATCGCTACCAACTGGACAACGGTGTGCGCTGGAACAGCACCGTGGGCTACAACTACAACCACACCAAGGTCACCGACGTAAAAGCCAACCCGGCTGTACTGGATAGCCTGGGCGCGAGCCTGGTTCGGGTGGATCGTCGCGAGCGCATCGGCCTGCTGGGCGATACCACGCCACAGCACAAGCTGAGCCTGGGCAACGACCTGAGTTTTGGCAACTGGGCGCTGCACAGTAATTTGGTGCGCTATGGTTCATTCACCAGCTACCAGGCCGACCCGACCAACGACCAGCGCTTCAAGGCCGCCTGGCTGTTGGATCTGTCAGCCGACTACAAGCTGAAAAACTGGACCTTCACCGTTGGCGGCGACAACGTCACCGACAAATACCCGGAAAAACTCAATGCCTACGCCAGCAGTGGTGGCAATCTGGCCTATAGCACTTTTTCGCCGTACGGTTACAGCGGCGCGTTCTATTACGGTAAAGTTGCTTACAACTGGTAACAGCTTCTCGTAACAACAAAGGAGACCTAAGCGATCTGCCATGACCGCCATTGAATCTGATCTTTTGCAATTGGCTTACCCTCCGCGGCTCGATCTGGGGCCGCAACTCACTCACGAACAGTTGATGAGCTCGATGCAAGCCACCATGGCGCTGCACAAGGGTGGGCCGGTCTGGCTATTCGCTTACGGTTCGCTGATCTGGCGGCCTGAATGTTCGTCGACACAGCGGATGCGGGCGCGGGTCCACGGTTATCACCGGGGCTTGTACCTGTGGTCTCATGAGCACCGGGGCACGCCGGAAATACCGGGGTTGGTGTTTGGCCTGGATCGCGGCGGCTCGTGCAGCGGGTTTGCCTACCGCTTGCCGGAAGATCAACTGGAGGCCTCGCTCTATGCCCTGTGGCAGCGCGAGATGCCGTACCCCTCGTACCGGCCGCACTGGCTCAGCTGTCGTCTGGAAGATGGCAGCCAGGTGCAGGCATTGGGATTTGTCCTGGAGCGGCACCTGCCCAGTTATGCTGGCAATTTGCCCGACATCGTGCTGAATCACGTGTTGCAAAGCGCTTGCGGGCGTTACGGCACTACGCGCGATTATGTCGAGCAGACCGTCAACGCCCTGCGTAGCCACGCCATGCCAGACAAGAATCTGGAGGCGCGGCTCAAGCGGTGTTCCAAAGGCTGTTCCGACGATTAACGTGCGGCACTGACGCTATTGGTGTGCCACAAGGTGGGGATCAGGAACGCGATGGCCAGCAGGCACGCGCCGATCAGCAGCACGAAACCACCGTCCCAACCGAAATGGTCAACGGTGTAGCCCATGGCCGCACTCGCTGCCACTGAACCACCCAGGTAACCGAACAGGCCCGTAAAGCCCGCTGCGGTACCGGCGGCTTTCTTCGGTGCCAGTTCCAGCGCCTGCAGGCCGATCAGCATCACCGGGCCGTAGATCAGGAAGCCGATGGAGAACAGCGCGATCATGTCGATCATCGGGTTGCCCGGCGGGTTGAGCCAGTAAACCAGGGTCGCCACGGTGACCAGGCCCATGAACACAATGCCGGTCAGGCCACGGTTGCCACGGAAGATCTTGTCCGACATCCAGCCGCACAGCAGCGTGCCCGGAATGCCCGCCCACTCGTAGAAGAAGTACGCCCACGAGGTTTTATCCACGTCGAAGTGCTTGGCTTCCTTGAGGTACGTCGGTGCCCAGTCCAGCACGCCGTAGCGCAGCAGGTAGACGAAGACGTTGGCGAAGGCGATGTACCAGAGCATTTTGTTGCGCAGCACGTACTTGACGAAGATTTCCTTGGCGCTGAATTCGTCCTCGTGGCTGGCGTCGTAGCCTTCCGGGTAGTCGTTCTTGTATTGCTCGATGGGCGGCAGGCCCACCGATTGCGGGGTGTCGCGCATGGTGATGAAGGCAAATGCCGCCACCAGCAGGGCCACGGTAGCCGGGACGTAGAACGCCGCGTGCCAGTCGTTGAACCAGGCCATGCCCAGCAGGAACAGCGGGCCGATCAAGCCGCCGCCGACGTTATGCGCCACGTTCCATACGGAAACCACACCGCCACGTTCTTTCTGCGACCACCAGTGCACCATGGTCCGCCCACTTGGCGGCCAGCCCATGCCCTGGGCCCAGCCGTTGATGAACAGCAGAATGAACATCATGGTCACGCTGGAGGTAGCCCAAGGTGCGAAACCGAAAATGAACATCACCCCGGCGGACATCAACAGGCCGAAGGGCAGGAAGTAGCGCGGGTTGGAGCGGTCGGACACCAGGCCCATGAGGAACTTGGACAGGCCGTAGGCAATTGCGATCGCCGACATTGCCAGGCCCAGCTGGCCACGGGTGTAACCCTCGTCGATCAGGTACGGCATGGCCAGGGAGAAGTTCTTGCGCAGCAGGTAGTACCCGGCGTAACCGAAGAAAATACCGGCGAAGATCTGCCAGCGCAGGCGTCGGTACGTGCTGTCTATTTTTTCTTCAGGCAGGGGCGCCTGATGTGCGGCAGGACGGAAGAAAGCAAACATTCAAGAGCTCCAGATTTCTTGTTTTGACTGCGGATGCGAATGTTACAGTTTCGTTACCGAAAATAGCACCGCCTCTTATCTGCGGGCATAGGAATTGAGTGCAATTGCATGTTCTTTTACGAACATGTCGCTTAGAGGCAAGTGAGGGGCGTTTTCAGGAGGGGATGCCAAGAAGCTGTGGTGAGGGAGCAAGCTCCCTTACCACAGGCAGTGATTCGGTTCAGTTGCCGTTGGCGGCTGCGATATCACCTGGAAGCAGCTGTTCCTGGATCTTCTGGCTGCGGGATTCCACCAGTTGACCCTGGTCGTCGAAGCGCAACACGATCAGCCAGTCATACACATTTTCCGGCCATTTCTTCATGCCGGTCAGCGCCGCGCCGTCACCGCCGAAGGCCTCGATCAACTTGTCGATATGCCCGTGATGCCAGGCGATCAACACGGTCTGCGCCTGGTTGGACTTGCGCAGGGACTTCACCAGCTTGCCGACTTGATCGTCTGAGTAGGGTGTTTCAAGCGGGAGCTGCAGGCGCTGGGCCAGGGGTGTCAGGGTCAGGCGCGGGCGGGAGCTTTCCTTGCTGTCGCTGGTAGCGATCAGCCGCTGGGGCACCACGGAGATGCCGTTCAACAGCAGCGGGTCGAAATAGCTGGCGTAGGCCGCCGCCCGCTGTTCGCCCTTGGGGCTCAGCAACGGACCTTCATCGGGTTTTTCCGCATGGCGCACGATCAGCACCGTCACGTTGTTCAGCCCGCGTACATCCTTGCCCTCTTTATGGGCAAAGGCGTGAGCCGACACCATCATCAACAACCCCAGAAACAGCGCGCGCAGCGGTGTGACCATTATTCATTCCTGCCAGTGAGTGAGTGCCTCGGCCGATCATGGGCCCAGGCACTCCGCGGACAAAATGAAACAATAGTCAGCGTAGCTGCACCACGACCTTGCCCACAGCCTTGCGCTGGCCGAGGTCGTTGATCGCCTGCGCCGCCTGCTCCAGCGGGTACACCTGGGACACCAGCGGCTTCAACTTGCCCTCGGCGAACCAGCCGAACAGTTGCTGGAAGTTGGCGGCATTGTCTTGCGGCTGGCGCTGGGCAAACGAACCCCAGAACACCCCGACCACCGCCGCGCCCTTGAGCAGCGCCAGGTTTACTGGCAACTCAGGAATGCGCCCGCTGGCAAAGCCCACCACCAGCAGCCGGCCATTCCAGGCGATGCCGCGAATGGCCTGGTCAAACAGGTCGCCGCCCACCGGGTCGTAGATCACATCCACGCCGTTGCCGCCGGTAAGGCGTTTGATCTCGTCCTTGAGGCTGGCTTCGCTGTAGTTGATCAACTCATCGGCACCGGCAGCCTTGGCCACCGCCAGCTTGTCGGCGCTGCTGGCCGCGGCGATCACCCGGGCGCCCATGGCCTTGCCGATTTCCACCGCAGCCAGGCCGACGCCGCCGGAGGCACCGAGCACCAGCAGGGTTTCCCCGGGTTGCAGGTTGGCCCGTTGCTTCAGGGCGTGCATCGACGTGCCGTAGGTCATGCTGAAGGCGGCGGCGGTGTTGAAGTCCATGCTCGGCGGGATCGGCAGCACGTTGTAGCCCGGCACCGCGACCTGCTCGGCGAAGCTGCCCCAGCCGGTCAGGGCCATCACCCGGTCACCGACCTTCAGGTGGCTGACGTTCTCACCGACTTGGCTGATCACGCCTGCCGCTTCACCGCCTGGCGAAAATGGGAAGGGCGGCTTGAACTGGTACTTGCCCTCGATGATCAGGGTGTCCGGGAAATTGACCCCGGCCGCATGCACGTCCAACAGGATTTCGTTCTTCTTGATCGCCGGGCTTTCGACGTCTTCCAGCACCAGGTTTTCGGCGGGGCCGAAGGCTTTGCACAGCACAGCTTTCATCGGACTATTCCTTTTGGCGTGTTGGCCGATAAGTGTAGGTGGGCAGGGCGACGGGTCAACGAGCATGCCCCGGCCTGATAAGTCGCCATAAGCTTGTGCTCAGGGCTGCTACCGTTATGCTACTGGGCAACCGAATTGAGGAATGAACTGTGAAAGCGTGGATCCTGTTGATGCTGGCCCTGACACTGCCGACGGCAGCCCTGGCCGAAGAAGCCAAAGAAGGCGAAGCGCCGAAGGTCAGCTATATCAGCCTGAGCCCGCCGTTTGTCGGTAACTACGGCCTGGATGGCACCGCGAAGCTGCGGGTGTTCAAGGCGGATATCGCCCTGCGGGTCACCGGTCCCGAGGCAGCCGCTGCCGTGAAAGCCAACGACGCGCTGATTCGCAACCAGTTGGTGGCGCTGTTTACCCAGCAGACCAACGACACCATGAGCAGCGTTGATGGGAAGGAAAAACTGCGCCAGGAAGCCCTGAAGCAGACCCAGCAAGTGATGAACGACGAAACCGGCAAGCCGCAGGTTGAGGATCTGTTGTTCAACAACCTGATCATCCAGTAAGCCGGTCGCTTCGCGCCCTTCGCGAGCAAGCCCGCTCCCACACTTGACCGAGTTCTAACATGAGAATGCGGTTGAATGTGGGAGCGGGCTTGCTCGCGAAGAGGCCCTGACAGACACCTCAGGAAGCCAGGCTCTTCCTGAACCGCGCCAACGCCACCGCAAAGAACAGCAACCCAATCCCCGCCAGCGCCAGCAAGTCCGGCCACACCACATTCACACCCGCATCCCGGAACAGAATCGCCGCACTCAGGCTCACAAAGTGCGTCGACGGCGAGCCCTGCATCACCCATTGCAACCACTGCGGCATGCTGTCCAGCGGCGTGCTGCCGCCGGACAACAGCAGCATCGGGATAATCACCGGGATCGCCAGCAGGCCAAACTGCGGCGTCGAGCGGGCGAGGGTGGCGAGGAAGATGCCGAGGGCAGTACTGGCAAACAGGTACAGCGCCGTCACCAGCAAAAACAAAGTCAGCGACCCGGCCAGCGGCACGCCGAGCAAGCCTTTCACCACCACTTCCAGTGACAGCCAGGTGCACAGCACCACCACCAGCATGTTGCTCCAGATTTTCGCCAGCATGATTTCCAGCGCAGTCAGCGGCAGCACCAGCAAATGGTCGAGGGTGCCGTGTTCGCGCTCACGCAGCAGCGCGGTGCCGGTCAGCACGATGGCGAGGATGGTGATGTTGTTGACGATCTGGATCACCGCCAGAAACCAGCCGCCTTCCAGGTTCGTGTTGAACAACGCCCGGGTGGTCAGCAGCGCCGGCGCCTTTTGGGCGGCATCGGCCTGGTTGCCATAGGTCAGCAATTCCCGCTGGAAAATCCGTCCGATATACCCGGCACCCATGAATGCCTGGCTCATGGCCGTGGCATCGACGTTGACCTGCACCCCCGGCTGGCGCCCGGCCAACAGGTCGGCCTGGAAATTCGCCGGCACGTTGATCACGAAGGTGTACTGGCCGCTGTCCATCACCTTGTCCAGTTGGTCGTACGGCAACGGCACCGCCGCCTGGAATTCCGGCGGTTGCAGCGCTTCGGCCAGTTGCCGGGAAAGCGCGCTGTGGTCTTCATCCACAAAGGCCACGCTGGCGTTGTGCACGCCGATCACCGAGCCGGCGGCGGGCATATAGATGGCGACGGTAAAGGCGTAGAACAGGAACAGCAGCAACACGCTGTCGTGACGCAGGCTAGTCAGTTCCTTGATGCCGAGGCGCAGGATATGGGCGAACTTGTGCATCTCAGGCCTCCTGCTTCTTGAGCATGATCAGGCTAAGCCCGGTGAACCCCAGGAAAAACCCGAACAGCGCCAGGCACTGTGGCCATAGCTGACGCAGGTCCAGGGCCTTGGTAAAGGTGCCCACCGCAATGTCGAGGAAGTAGCCCGCCGGGAACAACATGCCCATCAACGCGGCGGCGCCTTCCAGGGACGAGCGCGGCACGATCAGCCCGGAGAACTGGATGGTCGGCAGGCTGGTGATGATCATGGTGCCGAGGATCGCTGCGATCTGGGTGCGGGTGAACGCGGAAATCAGCAGGCCCATGCTGGTGGTGGCCAGCACATACAGCAGGCCGCCGAAAGCCAGGGTCACGCCGCTGCCCTTGAACGGCACGCCGAACAGCCAGCGGTTCATCGCCACCAGCAGGCCCAGGTTGATCAGGCTCACGGCCAGGTACGGCGCCTGCTTGCCCAACAGGAATTCCAGGCGGGTCAGGGGTGTGGCGTAGAAGTTGGTGATGGAGCCCAGTTCCTTCTCGCGCACGATCCCCAGGGCCGTGAGCATCGCCGGGATAAACGCGAGGATCAGCGCCATCACGCCGGGACCGATAGCGTTCACGCTGACCACGTCCTGGTTGTAGCGAAAGCGGGTTTCCAGTTTGGCGGCGGCTTGCTGATTCAGTGGTGTGCTGTTCAGTTCGGCCAGTTGTTGGAGGTTGGCCTGGTGCACGGCCTCGACATAATTGCGGCTGGTTTCCGCACGGAACGGCATGCCGCCATCGAGCCAGGCGGCCACGGCGGGTTGGCGGCCGGCGTAGAGATCGCGGCCGAACCCTGGCGGAATCTCCAGCGCCAGTTTGATCTCCGAGCGCTGCAGGCGTTTGTGCAGTTCGTTGGAGTCAGTGATCGGCGACTGTTCGGCGAAATAGCGCGAACTGCGAAAGGCTTCCAAGTAGGCCCGGCTTTGCGGCGTCTGATCCTGGTCGTAGACGGCGAAGGCGAGTTTCTCCACGTCCAGGGAAATGCCGTAGCCGAAGATCACCATCATGAAAATCGCCCCCAACAGGGCGAAGGCCATGCGCACTTTGTCCCGCAGCAGTTCCTTGCCTTCGCGGCTGGCCACGGCCAACAGGCGGGCGACGCTGAACCCGCGTTTGCTGACGGGTGGGGCCATGGGTTCGCTGACGGTTTCGGAGGGCGCGGTGGTCGCTTCGGGCGCGCCTTGGGCCTGTTCGAGGCAGGTGACGAACGCCGCTTCCAGGGTTTCGCCGTGGAACTGCTGTTGCAGCGCGTCCGGCGTGTCGCAGGCCAGCACCTTGCCCGCGTGCATCAGCGAGATGCGGTCGCAGCGCTGGGCTTCGTTCATGAAGTGGGTGGACAGGAAGATCGTCACGCCCTGTTCCCGGGACAGTTCGATCAGCAGCCGCCAGAAGTCATCCCGCGCGGCCGGGTCGACGCCCGAGGTCGGCTCATCGAGGATCAGCACTTCCGGGCGGTGCAGCACCGCCACCGCCAGGGACAAGCGCTGGCGCAGGCCCAGCGGCAACTCGCCGGACGGCTGCTCGGCAACGTCGCCCAGGTCAAAACGCTTGATCAATTCGTCGATGCGCTGGCCGCTCTCGGCCTTGGGCAGGTCGAACAACTGCGCATGCAGCACCAGGTTCTGGCGCACGCTGAGTTCGCCGTACAGCGAGAAGCTTTGCGACATGAAACCCACGCGCTTGCGGGTGGCCAGGTCCTTGGCGTTGACCGGGTTGCCCAGCAGCGTGGCGGTGCCCTCGGTGGCGGGCATCAACCCGGTGAGGACTTTCATGGTGGTGGTCTTGCCGCAGCCGTTGGAGCCGAGGAAACCAAAGATCTCGCCCCGGCCAATCGCGAAGCTGACCTTGTTGACTGCCGTGAAGTCGCCGAAGCGCAGGGTCAGGTCGTGGGCTTCGATGGCGATGTCGGTGTTGTCGCTTTGCCGGGGCGGAATCACCAGCGGTTCATTGTTATGGGCACTGTCGCCCTGGAAATGGGTGAAGGCTTCATCCAGTTTGCCGCTGGGCGTCGCGGCGGCGAGTTCGCTGCTCAGGCCGTCGGCGATCAGCTTGCCGCGGTCGAGCATCAGGCAGTGTTCAAACTGCTCGGCTTCTTCCATGTAGGCGGTGGCCACCAGCAGTGTGAGCTGCGGGCGTTCGCTGCGTACGGTTTCCACCAGTTCCCAGAAGCGTCGACGGGACAGCGGGTCGACGCCGGTGGTGGGTTCGTCGAGGATCAACAGGTCCGGGTCGTGGATCAGCGCACAGCACAGGCCGAGTTTCTGCTTCATGCCGCCGGAGAGCTTGCCGGCAGGTCGCTCGGCGAAGCGTGCGAGGTCAGTGGCCAGCAGCAGGTTGTGCATGCGCTGGTCGCAATCGGCTTTTGACAGGCCGAACAGCGTGGCAAAGAACCGGATGTTTTCGCTGATGGACAGCTCGGGGTAGAGGTTACCGCCCAGGCCTTGAGGCATGAAGGCGATACGCGGGTACAGGCTGTTGCGGTGGCGGCGGTCTTCGATGGCGCCACCGAGTACTTCCAGCTCGCCCTGTTGAAGCTTTTTGACCCCGGCGATCAAGCCCAGCAGGCTCGACTTGCCGGCGCCGTCCGGGCCGATCAGGCCGCAGCGTGTGCCGGCAGGCAGGCTGAAGGCGATGTCGATCAGCGCCTGTTGCTTGCCGTAGCGATGGTTGATCCCCGTGGCGTGCAGCGCCAGGCCGCTCATTGCAGGTTGGCCGGCCAGTCCAGGTCAGCGGTGCGCACATAGCCGGCGCCGGGCATGCCCGGTTTGGCTTGGGGCACGGCGCTTGGTTGGGTCAGGCGCAGCTTGACCCGGAACACCAGCTTCTGACGTTCGTCGCGGGTTTCCACTTCCTTGGGGGTGAACTGCGATTTGGCGGCGACGAAGCTGATTTTCGCCGGCAGCGGTTGCTTCGGCAGGGCGTCGAGGACGATCCGAGCCTCACTGCCGACGGTCAGGGCGCCGGTTACCGAAGCGGGCAGATACAGGTTCATGTATTGGTCGTTGGGGTCGATCAGCAGTAACACGCGACCACCCGCGCCGAGCACTTCGCCGGGTTCGGCCAGGCGCAGCTGGATGATGCCGTCGATAGGCGCCCGCAGGCTGCTGTCTTCGATTTCACTGGTGAGCTGGGCGACCTGAGCCTGGGCGGCGCCGATGGCGGCCTTTACCGAATTGACCTGGGCCTGGGCGGCGACCACGGCAGCGTTGCCGGTGTTTTGCCGGGCCTGCTGCTGGTCGATCAGCTGGCCGCTGGCGAAGCCGCGCTTGTACAGCTCCTGGGTGCGCTTGAGTTCCTGGCTGGCCAGCAGTTGTTCGCTCCGGCGCAGTTGCACATTGGCTTCGGCAGCAGCGAAATTCTCCCTGGCCCGCAGCACTTCGGCTTCGGCTTGGGCGCGCTGGGCTTCCAGGGTGCGGGTGTCCATGCGCGCCAGCAGTTGGCCCTTGAGCACCTTGTCGCCTTCGTCCACCCGCACTTCGGCGAGGCGACCGGGGATCTTGGCGGCGATCTGCACTTCAGTCGATTCCAGCCGGCCATTGCCCATGCTCAAGCCTTCGGGCAGGCGGTCCTGGGTGGATTGCCAATAGCCGAAGCCGCCGGCGGCCAGCAGCAAGACAATCAATGGAATGGCGAAAAGATGGGAGGTACGGTGGTTCGTCGACATGGGTGCATCCTGCGGCGTTAGCGTCCTAGTTTGACCGATCCTGCCCGGAGGCCCTTGATGCGGGTCAAATGAAGCGCCAGCCTAACCCGGTTGGCGCGCAGATGCATGCGCCATGGGCGTGACCGCAGGGTTCTGCTGTTTCAGCGCAGGCCGAGTACGGCGGCCCATTGCTCGGCGGTGACCGGCATCACCGAAAGGCGGCTGCCTTTTTGCACCAGGGGCAACTCGGCGAGGGCGGTTTGCTGTTTCAGATAGCCCAGCCCCAGGACCTCCGCAAAGGTCTCGACGTGGGCAACATTGATCGCGCTCCACGGGTTTTTTTCAGGGCTGGCCTTGGCGTCGAAATAATGACTGTCGGGCTCCAGCGCGGTCGGGTCCGGGTAGGCTGCCTCGACGATTTTACCGATGCCGGCAATCCCCGGTTCCGGGCAGCTGGAGTGGTAGAAGAAGAACTGGTCACCCACCGCCATCGCCCGCAGGAAGTTCCGCGCCTGGTAGTTGCGCACCCCGTCCCACCGGGCCTCGCCGAGCTTTTCCAGGCCCTTGATGGACAGTTCATCGGGCTCGGATTTCATCAGCCAATAGGCCATGTTTTCGCTCCTCAAAAGTCGATTGGGAAAGTTGTCCTGCAATTTTATGACAAACCGACAGTCGGTTGGCGTCAAGGTTTGCGTGTTGGTTCACGTTAACGCAGAATGCCGGGGTTTTGAGCTTGACGCAGCTGGCACGGACTACTAATGGAACGTTGCTGTCATCGTGTGCAAGATGCCTGAAGGGGGGCAATCGATGAAACGCAAACCGGATTTACTATGGATTTTGGTTATTTTGTTCGGCCTGGGCGTTGTGACCACCGGCTATGCGCAGAGCTTGTGGTCGAACAAGACTGACGCACCGATTGAACTCGCACAGCAACAGCCGCAACCGTTCAAACGCTGACCCGTCTTCAAGGCGCTGCTGATTCCAGTAGCGTCTCTGCTATATACCAATCCTTATCGGTGACTGTGCCCTCAAGCGGTACATCCCAGCTTGCCTGTGCCAATCGTTCGACCTTCTGGCATTCATGGGCCAGGCCCAACAGCGTCGGCTTGCGCCAGGATTTCCGGCGAGCCATGTAGGCCAGGCTGCGGTCATAAAACCCGCCGCCCATGCCCAACCGTCCGCCCACATCATCAAAACCAACCAGTGGCAGCAGCACCAGGTCCAGCGCCCAGACCTTGCGTTGCCGGCTGGCATTTACCTGGGGCTCGAGGATGCGAAAACGGTTGGGCCTCAGCTTTTCGCCGGGGCGCACTCGCTGGAATACCATCTTGGTTCGCGGCCATGCACTGAGCACCGGCAGGTACGTCGCCTTGCCCCGGCGCTGTGCAGCGCGCAGCAGCAGGCGCGGGTCGATTTCACCGTCCGTCGGTAGATATAAGGATAGGTGTTTGGCCCGGCGAAACAGCGGGTGCTGTGCCAGTTGCCGATACAGGCCCAGGGCGGCCTGGCGTTGCTCGCTTGGCGTCAGGGCGCGGCGGGCTTTGCGCAGCATGCGTCGAAGTTGCGGGCGGGAAAGCGGCGCAGGTTCGGTCATGGTTTTCGGCTCATAAAACAATGCCAGTCCTGGGACTGGCATTGGATTTGGGAATCAGGCTCCCCGACAGAACCGCTGTCGACTTAGCCCTTGAACCCGAAAGTTCAAGGTGGAAGAAACAGTAGGCTTTAAGGCTTTCCGTCTAGCGGACATGCACACCAGCCCAACGTGTAACTTCCAGGGTAGTGCGAATCGGCTCAGGGACATCGCCGACTGGCAAGCACGCCAGGGAGTGGGGCGAGTATACCCGAAACCGACGCCGCAATCAGCCCTTGGGTGGCTCTGGATCGGTAGAAAGTACCAGATCGACCCGCTCCAGCAGGTCGCGCACCTGCTCGCGCGTCGAGCCGCTGGCCTGCACGTCAGGCCGTTCCTGCTTATGCAGCAGATCGTGGGTAATGTTCAGGGCGGCCATCACGGCGATGCGATCGGCGCCGATGACTTTGCCGCTGCTGCGGATTTCGCGCATCTTGCCGTCCAGGTAGCGGGCAGCGCTCACCAGGTTGCTGCGTTCTTCCTGGGGGCAGATGATCGAATATTCTTTGTCGAGAATCTGCACGGTGACGCTATTGCTTGAACTCATGAGTCTTGCTCCAGGGCCTTCAGGCGCGAAATCATCGATTCGACCTTACGCCGGGCGATTTCGTTTTTTTCAATGAGGTGAGCGCGTTCCTCGCGCCAGGTCTTTTCCTGAGCTAATAGGAGTCCGTTTTGGCTCTTAAGTTGCTCGACCCGGTTAATTAGCAGCTCGAGTCTGGCCATCAGCGCTTGCAGGTCGGTGTCTTCCATTGGGTTCCACTGGATTTTGTCTGATGAATGGCAACTGCTGGATAAACGATCTGACGCCCTCGATAGTCTTGGTACGTCTGCCGATGCTAGGATACAGCGCTTCATTCTAGACATTGCGCCGTCTGGCGCCTAGCTCACCATGCCCATTCAGAACTCCCCGTACGATGCTTTTTCCAAACTGCTGAGTTCCAGCGGTCATCCTTGCTCGCCTGCCGAACTGCACGGCGTGCTGCTGGGCCGCAGTTGCACCGGTGTCGGCTTTGATGCCGACAACTGGCTGGCCGACGTCGCCGAGCTGCTGGAAACCGAGCCTACCGAAAACGTGCGCAATGCGCTCATCGGCCTGCAAGAGATGGTTAAAGGCGAGCTGACCGGTGATGACGTCACCGTCGTCCTGCTGCTGCCTACCGATGACGCGCCGCTCACCGAGCGCGCCGCCGCGTTGGGCCAATGGTGCCAAGGCTTCCTCCACGGTTTCGGCGTGAACGCCGGCGGCCTCGACCTGAGCACCGATGCCCAGGAAGTGCTGCAGGACCTGGCCGCCATCTCTCAGGTGCAAGACGCCCTGGAAGAGTCCGAAGACGGCGAAAGCGACTACATGGAAGTCATGGAATACCTGCGCGTCGCGCCGCTGCTGCTGTTCACCGAGACCCGTAAATCGGCTGAGCCCGCTGCACCCAAGCCGTCGCTGCACTAAGAAAGGAAGCCCATCTGCCCATGATCCATATCCCCAAAGCGGAATACACCCGGCGCCGCAAGGCGCTCATGGCGCAGATGGAACCCAACAGCATCGCCATCCTGCCGGCGGCCGCGGTAGCCATCCGCAACCGTGACGTCGAGCACGTCTACCGCCAGGACAGCGACTTCCAGTACCTGAGCGGCTTCCCCGAACCGGAGGCGGTGATCGTGCTGATGCCCGGCCGCCAACACGGCGAGTACGTGCTGTTCTGCCGCGAACGCAACGCCGAGCGCGAACTGTGGGACGGCCTGCGAGCGGGCACCGAAGGCGCGATCCGCGATTTTGGCGCCGATGACGCCTTCCCGATTACCGATATCGACGACATCCTGCCCGGCCTGATCGAAGGCCGTGACCGAGTGTATTCGGCCATGGGCAGCAATGCCGAATTCGACCGGCACCTGATGGAGTGGATCAACGTGATCCGCTCCAAAGCGCACCTCGGCGCCCAGCCACCGAACGAATTTGTTGCCCTGGATCATCTGCTTCACGACATGCGCCTGTATAAATCGGCGGCAGAAGTGAAGGTGATGCGCGAGGCGGCACGGATTTCCTGCGCGGCCCATGTACGGGCGATGCAGGCCAGCCGCGCCGGGTTGCATGAGTTCAGCCTGGAAGCGGAGCTCGACTACGAGTTTCGCAAGGGCGGGGCGAAGATGCCGGCCTATGGTTCCATCGTCGCCTCGGGGCGCAACAGCTGCATCCTGCATTACCAGCAGAATGACGCGCTGCTCAAGGACGGCGACCTGGTGCTGATCGACGCCGGCTGCGAGATCGACTGCTACGCCAGCGACATCACCCGCACCTGGCCGGTGAGCGGCAAGTTTTCCGCCGAGCAGAAGGCGATTTATGAAATCGTGCTGGCTTCCCAGGAAGCCGCCTTTGCCGAAATCGCCCCGAACAAGCATTGGAACCAGGCCCACGAGGCGACGGTGCAAGTGATCACTGCCGGGTTGGTGAAGCTGGGATTGTTGCAGGGTGACGTCGACGAATTGATCGCCAGTGAAGCCTATAAAGCCTTCTACATGCACCGCGCCGGCCACTGGCTGGGGATGGATGTGCACGATGTCGGCGAATACAAGGTCGGCGGCGAGTGGCGGGTGCTGGAAGTCGGCATGGCACTGACCGTGGAGCCGGGGATTTACATCTCGCCGGACAACCAGAACGTGGCGAAGAAATGGCGTGGCATTGGCGTACGCATCGAGGACGACGTGGTGGTGACCAAGCAAGGCTGTGAAATTCTGACCGGTGGCGTGCCCAAGTCCGTCGCCGAGATCGAAGCATTGATGGCGAGCGCCCGATGAGCCGGGTCAACCTGGCGATTATCGGCGGCGGCCTGGTGGGTGCCAGCCTCGCATTGGCCTTGCAGGCCGGGGCCAAGGCCCGGGGCTGGAAGATCGTGCTGATCGAGCCGTTTGCCCCCGGCGACAGCTACCAGCCGAGCTATGACGCGCGTTCTTCAGCGCTGTCCTTTGGCGCGCGGCAGATCTATCAACGGTTGGGCGTGTGGCAGGAAATCTCTCGCCGCGCCGAGCCGATCAAACAGATTCATGTGTCGGACCGTGGCCGCTTCTCTACTGCGCGCCTGTCGGCCATGGAAGAGGGCGTGCCGGCGCTTGGCTACGTGGTGGAAAACGCCTGGCTCGGCCAATGCCTGTGGCAAGGCCTGGACAAGGACGTGGTCAGTTGGCGTTGCCCGGCGGAAGTTACGCGCATGGAGCCGCTTACCGATGGCTACCGCCTGACCCTCAATGACGAAACCGTGCTGGAGTGCGACCTCGCGGTGCTGGCCGATGGCGGTCGCTCAGGTTTGCGCGAGCAACTGGGCATCGGCGTTAAAAAGCGGCCTTATAACCAGAGCGCGCTGATCGCCAACATCACCCCAAGCGAGGCCCACAACGGCGAGGCGTTCGAGCGGTTCACCGACGAAGGCCCGATGGCCTTGCTGCCGTTGCCGGACAACCGTTGCGCGCTGGTCTGGACCCGCATCGGCATGGACGCCAAGCGCCTGGCCGAGCTGGACGAACGCAGCTTCCTGAGTGAACTGCAGGGCGTGTTCGGCTACCGCCTGGGCACCCTCAAGCAAGTCGGTGCGCGCCACCTGTACCCGCTGACGCTCGTGGAAGCGGAAGAACAAGTGCGCTCTCATCTGGCCGTACTTGGCAATGCCGCCCACAGCCTGCACCCGATTGCCGGTCAGGGCTTCAACCTGTCCCTGCGGGATGCCTACGCGTTGGCCGAGGCGCTGCTGGCCGGGCCGGCGATTCCGGGCGACCTGGCGACACTGCAGGCGTACCGCGAGCGTCAGCGCATGGACCAGAAACTCACCGTCGGCTTCTCCGATCAGGTCACCCGCCTGTTTGGCAGTGCGCAACCGTTGGTCGCGCTGGGCCGCAACATGGGCTTGCTGGGCCTCGACTTGCTGCCGCCGGCCAAGCGCTGGTTCGCGCGCCAGGCCATGGGCCTGGGCACCCGTCCCGATGCGTGAGTGGCTGACCCGACGCCTGGGCAAGGCGCGGCTGTTGCGCTGGATCATGACCCTGTACCCGCCGTACCTCGGGGCCGGAGTTCGGGTGTTGCACATCGGCAGCGATTTCCGCGAGGTCAAGGTGCGCATGGGCCTGGGCTGGTACAACCGCAACTACGTCGGCACGCAGTTTGGCGGCAGCCTGTATTCGATGGTCGACCCGTTCTACATGCTGATGCTGATGGAGAACCTGGGCGGCGACTACATTGTCTGGGACAAGGCTGCCGCTATCGACTTTATCTCGCCGGGCAAAGGCCCGGTGTTCGCCGAATTTTCCATCGACCAAGCGTTGCTGGACGAGATTCGCCAGCACACCGCCAGCGGCGACAAGTATTTACAGCAGCTCAAGGTACAGATTCATGACGGCTCCGGCACCCTGGTGGCGCGGGTCGACAAAACCCTTTACGTGCGGCGCAAGCTGCAATCGAGACAGGCTTAAAGCATGGACATGCGCGCAGATGTGCTGATTGTCGGGGCCGGAATGGTCGGAAGCGCCCTGGCGCTGGCGTTGCAGGGCAGTGGCCTGCAGGTGCTGCTGCTCGACGGCAGCCCCCTGAGCGTCAAGCCGTTCGACCCTCATGCTGCGTTCGAACCGCGGGTGAGCGCCTTGTCGGCCGCCAGCCAGCGCATCCTCGAGCGCCTTGGCGTGTGGGGCGGCATTGTCGAGCGACGTGCCAGCCCGTACGGCGAGATGCAGGTGTGGGACGGCAGCGGCACCGGGCAGATCCACTTCTCGGCGGCCAGCGTGCATGCCGAGGTGCTGGGGCATATCGTTGAAAACCGTGTGGTCCAGGACGCCTTGCTCGACCGCCTGCACGACTGCGACCTCGGCCTGCTGGCCAATGCGCGCCTGGAACAGATGCGCCGCTCCGGCGATGACTGGCTGCTGACCCTCGCCGATGGCCGCACCTTGCGCGCGCCGCTGGTGGTCGCGGCGGACGGTGCCAACTCGGCAGTACGTCGCCTGACCGGCACCGCTACCCGTGAGTGGGATTATTTGCACAACGCCATCGTCACCAGTGTGCGCAGCAGCCAGGTGCATCAAAAGACGGCCTGGCAGCGTTTTACCGACAATGGCCCGCTGGCATTCCTGCCGCTGGTGCGGGACGGGCAGGAAGACTGGTGTTCGATCGTCTGGTCGACCACCCCGAGTGAGTCCGAGCGCTTGATGGCGCTGGACGATGAAAGCTTCTGCCGTGAACTGGAAAATGCCTTCGAAGGCCGCCTGGGCAGCGTGATAAGCGCCGATCCACGGCTGTGCGTGCCGTTGCGTCAGCGCCACGCCAAACGTTACGTGGCCGAAGGCCTGGCATTGATTGGCGACGCGGCCCACGTCATTCATCCGCTGGCGGGGCAGGGCGTGAACCTGGGCTTCCTCGATGCGGCGGTGCTGGCCGAGGTGCTGCTGGCGGCCAACGAGCGCGGCGAGCGCCTGGCGGATGTGAAGGTGCTGAGCCGTTACGAGCGTCGGCGCATGCCCCACAACCTGGCGCTGATGGCGGCGATGGAAGGCTTTGAGCGGTTGTTCCAGGCCGATCAACTGCCGTTGCGCTGGCTGCGTAATGCAGGGCTGAAGGTGGTTGAGCAGATGCCGGAGGCCAAGGCGTTGTTTGTGCGTCAGGCATTGGGTTTGACCGGGGATTTGCCGGAGCTGGCCAAGGCCTGAGGGTGCTGTGCAACATCTGGTAACGGCTCCGTTGAGCGTTACCAAATGTGAGTCCTTATCATTTGCGCTCTTTTTGCAAATGAGAGACCGCACCCATGCTGGCACCCAAGCGCCTCCTGACTGCCCTGGCACTCACTCTTATCGGCAGCACCACCGTGCAGGCGGCCGATGAGGTCGTGGTCTACTCCTCGCGCATCGACGAACTGATCAAGCCGGTGTTCGACGCCTACACCAGGAAGACCGGCGTGCAGGTGAAGTTCATCACCGACAAGGAAGCGCCGCTGATGCAGCGCATCAAGGCCGAAGGTGAAAACGCCACCGCCGACCTGCTGCTCACCGTCGACGCCGGCAACCTCTGGCAGGCCGAGCAGATGGGCATCCTGCAGCCGTTCACCTCTGCGGTGATCGACAAGAATATTCCCCTTCAATACCGTTCTTCGGCCCATGCCTGGACTGGCCTGAGCCTGCGAGCGCGGACCATCGCCTACTCCACCGATCGCGTGAAACCGGGCGACCTGACCACCTACGAAGCCCTGGCCGACAAACAGTGGGAAGGCCGCCTGTGCCTGCGCACCGCGAAGAAGGTCTACAACCAGTCGCTGACCGCCACCCTGATCGAAACCCACGGCGCGGCCAAGACCGAAGAAATCGTCAAGGGCTGGGTCAACAACCTGTCCACCGACGTGTTCTCCGATGACATTGCCGTGCTGGAAGCGATCAACGCCGGGCAGTGTGACGTGGGCATCGTGAACACCTACTACTACGGCCGCCTGCACAAGCAGAAGCCGGACCTGGCGGTGAAGTTGTTCTGGCCGAACCAGGGCGACCGCGGGGTGCACGTCAACCTGTCGGGCATCGGCCTGACCAAGCATGCACCGCACCCGGAAGCAGCCAAGGCGCTGGTGGAGTGGATGACCACGCCGGAAGCGCAGAAGATCTTTGCGGATGTGAACCAGGAATTCCCGGCCAACCCGGCGGTGCCGCCGTCGGCGGAAGTGGCGACCTGGGGCAAGTTTGTAGCTGACACATTGCCGGTGGAAGTGGCGGGCAAGCGTCAGGCTGAGGCGATTCGCTTGATGGATCGCGCTGGCTGGAACTAGATACAATTTGCAAGGCGCCGCCGATCTAAATGTGGGGGCGGGTTTGTGTGGGAGCGGGCTTGCTCGCGAAGAGGGTGTATCAGTCACATAGGCGTTGACTGACACGCCGCTTTCGCGAGCAAGCCCGCTCCCACACAAGCCCGCTCCCACATTGGTTAGCGCTGGCTTCAAGCTATTCATTCTCTGAGAATTAACCTTTGGCCCATCCCGCCCAACGCCGCTGGTACCTGCCGGTCTTCACCGTCGCCGCCCTGGTGCTGCTGCCGTTGAGCGTGCTGTTGCTGTCGTGGCAGACCATCGACCATCAAATCTGGTCCCACCTGTGGGAAACCCAGATGC
The DNA here is from genome assembly GCF_013385455.1 of Pseudomonas sp. G1002. Lineage (NCBI taxonomy): Bacteria > Pseudomonadati > Pseudomonadota > Gammaproteobacteria > Pseudomonadales > Pseudomonadaceae > Pseudomonas > Pseudomonas sp. G1002. Next base: position 359,830 of record NZ_JACAPY010000027.1, on the reverse strand, counting down.
CACGTCTGCTGGGCAACACCTTGACCCTGGTGCTGGGCGTCGGTGTGGGCGTTACGCTGCTGGGCGTCAGCCTGGCCTGGCTGACCAGCCTCTGCGAATTCCCCGGCCGGCGCTGGCTGGACTGGGCGTTGATGCTGCCCTTCGCGATTCCCGCCTATGTGCTCGCCTTCGTCTTCGTCGGCCTGCTGGACTTCTCCGGCCCGGTGCAAACCCTGCTGCGCGAATGGTTTGGTACAGGCTTGCGCCTGCCGCGTGTGCGCTCGACCAGCGGTGTGATCATCGTGCTGGTGCTGGTGTTCTACCCCTATGTTTATCTGCTGGCCCGCACCGCGTTCCTCGCCCAGGGCAAAGGCCTGATGGAAGCGGCGCGTGTCTTGGGGCAGTCGCCGTGGCAAGCGTTCTGGCGGGTGGCCCTGCCCATGGCGCGTCCCGCCATCGGTGCGGGCGTGGCCCTCGCGCTGATGGAAACCCTGGCGGATTTCGGTGCCGTCTCGGTGTTCAACTTCGACACCTTTACCACCGCCATCTACAAGACCTGGTACGGCTTTTTCAGCCTCTCCAGTGCCGCGCAACTGGCCAGCCTGTTGCTGTTGCTGGTGATGCTGGTGCTGTACGGCGAACGCCGTGCCCGGGGCGCCAGCCGGCCGAGCAACGAGCGACCTCGCGGCAAGGCGCTTTACCATCTGCGCGGGTTCAAGGCGGCGTTGGCCAGCGGTTGGTGCGGATTGGTGTTCGCCTGCGCGTTCGTGATCCCGATGCTGCAACTGGTGGCCTGGTTCTGGCAGCGTGGCCGTTTAGACCTGGACGAGCGCTACGCCGGTTTGATCGTCCATACCCTGTACCTGGGCGGTATGGCTGCCCTGATCACCGTCAGCGTGGCCCTGGTGCTGGCGTTCGCCCATCGCCTGGCGCCCACCCGGGCCATCCGCTCCGGCATCAGCCTGGCCAACGTAGGCTACGCGCTGCCCGGCTCGGTACTGGCGGTGTCGATCATGCTGGCGTTCAGCTACCTGGATCGTGAACTGGTGATCCCGGTCTCCGGCTGGCTGGGGGGCGCCGGCAAACCGCTGTTACTGGGCAGTTTGTCGGCCTTGCTGCTGGCCTATCTGGTGCGCTTCATTGCGGTGGCCTACGGGCCGCTGGAAAACAGCCTGGCGCGAATCCGTCCGTCCTTGCCGGAAGCCGCCCGCAGTCTTGGGGTCAGCGGGCCGCGACTGTTTTGCAAAGTGTATCTGCCACTTTTGCTGCCGGGCACCCTGAGCGCGGCGCTGCTGGTGTTTGTCGATGTGCTCAAGGAAATGCCGGCGACCCTGCTGATGCGCCCGTTCGGCTGGGACACGCTGGCGGTGCGGATTTTCGAGATGACCAGCGAAGGGGAGTGGGCGCGGGCTTCGCTGCCGGCCCTGACCCTGGTATTGGTGGGGCTGTTACCGGTCATCGGGTTGATCCGACGTTCGGCGCGACGAATCGGTTAGGTGCCAGTCCTACGGCTTGAGGCTACAATGCGCGGCATTCGGTGCGGTCGATCTTTCAGATCGGGTTGCTGAACGCGGCTACAGGCCTTGTATTTCAAGGCGTGCGGCCCGAACGGCGACCGTCCGCACCTTCGCCACGCCCGGAAGGAGAAACCCATGGGACAGCGCACGCCTCTGTATGACCTGCATCTCGCCCTTGGCGCGAAAATGGTCGATTTTGGCGGTTGGGATATGCCTTTGCACTACGGCTCGCAGGTTGAGGAGCACCATCAGGTGCGACGCGACTGCGGGGTGTTCGATGTATCCCATATGACCGTGATCGATATCACAGGCCCCCAGGCCAAGGAATGGCTCCAGCATTTGCTGGCCAATGATGTTGACCGATTGCACGGCTGCGGCCGCGCGTTATACAGCGCCATGCTCAACGAGCAGGGCGGCGTGGTGGACGACATGATCGTCTACCGTACCGAGGGCGGTTACCGGCTGGTGGTCAACGCTGCCACCCGTGACCAGGACATGGCCTGGATGCAGGCTCGGCTCGGCAGCTATCAGGCCCAGCTCCGCGAGCGGCCCGAATTGGCCATGCTCGCCATTCAAGGCCCCCATGCCCGGCAAAAGATCGCTGAACTGGTGACCCAGTCCCGCGCCACCCTGATCCATCAGCTCAAGCCCTTTGAAGGCCTGGCTGACGGCGACTGGTTTATCGCGCGCACCGGTTACACCGGCGAAGACGGTCTTGAAATTGTCCTGCCGGCCGATCAGGCCCCGGCGTTCTTCAACGACCTGGTAGGCGCAGGCATTTCGCCCATCGGCCTCGGCGCCCGCGACACGCTGCGCCTCGAGGCCGGCATGAACCTTTACGGTCAGGATATTCACCAGGACGTCTCGCCCCTGGCAGCCAACATGGCCTGGAGCATCGCCTGGGAGCCGGCCGAGCGGGATTTCATCGGCCGCGCCGCCCTGGAAGCCGAAAAGGCTGCGGGTGTGAAGTCCAAGCTGGTCGGCCTGGTGCTGGAAGAGCGCGGGGTTTTACGCGCTCACCAGGTGGTTCGTATCGCCAATGTTGGCGAAGGAGAGATCACCAGTGGTAGTTTCTCTCCTACGCTAAGCAAATCCATTGCCCTGGCACGTGTGCCGTCGGCGACTGCTGACCGGGCCGAGGTGGAAATCCGCGGCAAGTGGTACCCGGTTCGGGTGGTCAAACCGACGTTCGTGCGCCATGGCAAAACATTGATCTAACTTTTCCGGCGGGCCAATGGCCGCTGACATTTTTCCTTGAGGACACAGACTATGAGCGATATCCCTGCCGACCTGCGTTTTGCCGAAAGTCACGAATGGGCCCGTCTGGAAGCTGACGGCACCGTGACCGTCGGGATCTCGGACCATGCCCAGGAAGCATTGGGGGATGTAGTGTTCGTTGAGTTGACCGAAGTCGGCAACGTGTTCAAGGCGGCTGACCAGGCCGGCGTGGTTGAATCGGTGAAGGCCGCTTCGGATATCTACTCGCCAATTGCTGGCGAAGTGATCGCGGTGAACGACGCCTTGAGCGGTGAGCCAGAGCTGTTGAACTCCGACCCTTACGGCGCCTGGATCTTCAAGCTCAAGCCAAGCAACCCGAATGAACTGAAAAAATTGCTGGACGCTGCCGGCTACAAGGCTGCCATCGGCGAGTGATCCCGCTGCGGGAGCCGGCAACCGGCTCCCGCAAAGGTTTTGTCAGCGCTTCAACACCGCTTTTACCGCCGCTACCGAACGCTCTACGTCCGCTTTCGTCATCGCCGTGAACATCGGCAACGACACAATCAAACGCCCCACTTTTTCCGCTACCGGGAACATGCCTTCCTTGAATCCCTGTGCCTTGTACAAGCTCAGCAGGTGGATCGGTGGGTAGTGATAGCCAATGCCGACGCCATGGGCCTGCATCTGCTCCATGAACGTGGCGCGTGCGGGCAGGCCGTCCTGACGCTCCGGCAGTACCAGCTGGAACAGGTGCCAGTTGCTGTTTTCGAAGTCTGCCGGTGGCAATTGCGCACCGTACTGCGCTTCAAAATCACTGCCGAAGCATTCGAAATAGTGACGCGCCAGTTCCTGGCGGTGGGCAGTGATCTTCTCGATATGGGCAAACTGGCCCAGGCCGATGGCTGCTGCGATGTCGGTCATGTTGAACTTGCCGCCCAACACATCCACGTCGAGGCCATCGAAGCCGGTGCGGGTCACGCCCTGCAGGCGATATTTTTCCGCCAGGCGCGCTTCTTCAGCGTTGTTCAATACCAGGCAGCCGCCTTCGGACGAGGTGATGTTCTTGTTCGCCTGGAAGCTGAACGATACGAAATCGCCGGTAGCGCCAATGCGTTGGCCATCCCAGCTGGAACCCAGGGCCTGGGCTGCATCTTCGACGATGCGCAGGTTGTACTTGTTGGCCAGCGCGTAGAGCAATGGCATGTCCAACGGCAGGCCCGCCAGGTATACCGGGATGATTGCCTTGGTCCGCGGTGTGATTGCGGCTTCCACCTTGGCCAGGTCGATATTGCGGGTCACCGGGTCGATGTCGGCGAACACCGGCGTGGCACCGACTTCCAGAATCACGTTGGCCGTGGCTACCCACGAAATCGGGGTGGTGATGACTTCGTCACCAGGCCCGATACCGGCGATGCGCAAGGCAATCTCCATGGTGCAGGTGCCCGAGTTGAAGGTACGCACCGGGCGCCCCCCAAAATATTCCGACAACTGCGCCTCGAACGCCTGCACTTTCGGCCCGCTGGTGATCCAGCCGGAGCGCAGTACGTCGCCTACCGCCGAGATGGTGGCTTCATCAATGGTGGGCTTGGAGAACGGCAGAAAGGGCAGTTGGCTCATGACGTTGAAGGCATCCGTTTCAGAAGGCGATGAGAAAAAAGCATATCAATGCCGGGCATGGTTGCACGGCTCGACTGAATATAGCCTGTCGTCTGTGAATGAATCGTCCCGCCTGAAACAAAAAATGCCGCCTCGGGAGCGGCATTTCAGCATCGGTGTCAGAAGGCAACGCGTGCCTCAAGAAACACGTTCTGCTCTTTGAGCTTGCCTTTGAGCTGTTCGTCCCGGGCGTTTATCCGATTGGCGAACGTGTTGTAGCCGGTCTCGATCCCGCCCATGTCCACGTAACGCCAGCCGGTACCCAGGGTCAGGGTTTCGCTGACCTTGGCATCCAGCCCCAGGCCAACGCTGTAGGCGAAGTTGTATTGGCGATTGCTGGCGAAACGGCGGGTGTCGTTGGTCTGGTAACCCTCGGCGTCAACCTGGGCCACGCCGACTCCCGCCATACCGTAGAACGACAGCCATTCATTGATCGGGATGTTTTTATAACCGTTGAGCATCAGGCGCTGGCTGTCGGTGCGCAGGCTGTTGACGTTGGCATTGAACGGTGCCCAATGGGATTTGAAGGTCGAGTGGCTGGGCATCGTGTATTCCCCCTCCAGGCGCCAGCCATCGGCAAAGGCATAGCCCACGGCGAATGAGCCGGTGAACGTCTTGCTGCTGTCGGGGGCTTCTACCCGGTGGGTTACGCGTGGGCTGGTCAGCAGTGAGCTTGAGAGATTCTGCCGGGCGCTGTTGAGCTTTGCCGACCCGTACCAGCTTTCTGCCTGGGCATAAGGCGTGGCAACCGCGGCGAGCAGCAGGGCGTAGGAGAGTTTTTGCATGGTCATCGATTCACTCAGTCTGAAGGGAATCGATAGCTTGTTGCCGGGCGCGCCTGCAACTCGACAGGACTTTTCCTGTTCAGATGCGGAATCGCCAGCGTCTGGCGTAGGAAATCAGGGCAAAAAAATGCCGCTCTCGAGGAACGGCATTTTTTATGCGGCGGTATTACTCGGAAGCAATGGCGTTTTTTGCCAGGATTGCGTTCGCCAGGTCCATATCCGTGGCCTTGAGGCCAGGGTTATCGGCGCGGACTTTCTGCATCGCAGCTTCCAGGTATGGGCCACGGATGTTGCCGTCACTGGCGACGAAGCTACCGGCGTCGTCCTGGGCGGCGACTACCATTTTGTGGTCCTTGAAGGTCAGGTACGTCGAGCCGGTCGTGGCACCCGATGAGATGACATTACGCCAGAAGCTGTCGGCCATGGCTGAACCGACGGGAAGGGAAAGCACAGCGAGGGTTGCGACAGCATATTTTAGACGCATGATGGGTGACTCCGACTGGGTTATCTGAACAGTTTGATTGTAGATAGCCCAGCCGAGTTCCATGGATGACTAAACAGTTTCAACCTGCAAAATCACGCCTTCCTGACCAATGACACGTACGTGTGCCCCAGCCGGCGCGTCCGGCCCGGATGCCATCCACACACCGTCACCCACCTTGATCTTGCCACGGCCCTCGACGATGGCCTGATGCACCACAAAGGTGCGACCAATCAACTCGGAGCCGCGCATGTTCAGCCCCGGCTGGTCGCTGACCTTGGCGCTGCTGCGCTGGCGTCGCCACCAGTACACCGCCGTGAGGATCGACAGCACGGCGAACAGCAGCAGTTGCCACTCCAGCCCCAGGCTCGGCACCAGGAACTTGATCACGCCCACGGCTGCCGCGGCGATGCCCATCCACAGCAGATAACCACCGGCACCGAACACTTCAAGGATCAACAGCACCGTGCCCAGTGCCAGCCAGTCCCAAAACGACAGGTGCTGCAGGAATTCCCACATGGTGCGTGCCTCAGGCTTTCTTGTTGTCGAAGGTTGCCTTGACGATTTCGCCGATGCCGCCGACTGCGCCAATCACCTGGCTGGCTTCCAGCGGCATCAGGATCACCTTGCTGTTGTTGGCCGAGGCCAGCTTGCCCAGTGCGTCGATGTATTTCTGGGCGACGAAGTAGTTGATGGCCTGCACGTTACCGGTGGCGATGGCTTCCGATACCACTTGAGTGGCGCGGGCTTCGGCCTCGGCCTGACGTTCGCGGGCTTCGGATTCCAGGAAGGCGGCCTGACGACCACCTTCGGCCTCCAGGATCTGCGCCTGCTTCTTGCCTTCGGCGGTCAGGATCGCGGAGGCTCGCAGGCCTTCGGCCTCGAGGATCTGCGCACGCTTGATCCGCTCGGCCTTCATCTGGCCGGACATGGCGGCCATCAGGTCGGCAGGCGGGCTGATGTCCTTGATCTCGATCCGGGTGATCTTGATGCCCCACGGTGCGGTGGCTTCGTCGACGGTGCGCAGCAGTTTTTCGTTGATGCCGTCACGCTGGCTGAGCATCGCATCCAGCTCCATGGAGCCGAGCACGGTACGGATGTTGGTTTGCAGCAGGTTGCGGATGGCGTGTTCGAGGTTGTTCACCTCGTAGGCAGCCTGGGCGGTATTGACCACCTGGAAGAAGCACACGGCGTCGATTTGCACCGTGGCGTTGTCAGCGGTGATGACTTCCTGGGGTGGGATATCCAGCACGCTTTCCATCACGTTGATCTTGCGACCGATGCGGTCCATGACCGGAATGATGATGTTCAGGCCGGGCTTGAGGGTGTTGGTGTAGCGGCCGAAGCGCTCGACTGTCCACTGGTAACCCTGCGGGACCACCTTGAAACCCATGAAAAGGATGGCGACGGCCAAGCCTACAAAAAGAAGCAGTACGGTTCCGATCTGCATAACGATTCCTTGTCTGGTGACGGTGAAGCGAGGTTTTTCCGATTGTAACGGTGTTGTCACGGATAAGGACGGATTACCGCGCCATCGATCAAAGGATTTGTTTCTGAATCCCCAGGCGTCACTCGCAGTACCTCTTCAAGTGTTGTCAGTCCTGCCATTACCTTGCGCATACCGGCGGACCGCAAGCTGCACATTCCCTGTTCAAGGGCCGCCAGACGCAGGGCCTGGAGGTCGGTGCCCGGGCTGACCAGGGCCTTGAGGCGATCGTTCATCAGCATGATCTCGTAGACCCCGGCTCGACCCCGATAGCCACTTTCCCGGCACTCGCCGCAACCCACTGCCTGATGGACCTGCCCGGCTTGCCGCTTGCAGTGCGGGCACAACAGCCTGACCAGGCGCTGGGCCATCACCCCCAGCAGCGTGGCATTGATCAGGTAATGGGGAATGCCCAGTTCCAGCAAGCGGCTGATGGCGCCGGGCGCATCGTTGGTGTGCAACGTCGACAGCACCAGATGCCCGGTCAGGGCGGCCTGGATCGCCATTTCTGCGGTTTCCAGGTCGCGAATCTCGCCGATCATGATGATGTCCGGGTCCTGGCGCATCAGGGCGCGGATGCCGCTGGCGAAGGTCAGGTCGATGTTGTGCTGCACCTGCATCTGGTTGAAGGCCGGCTCCACCATCTCGATCGGGTCTTCGACGGTGCACAGGTTGACCTCGCGAGTGGCCAATTGCTTGAGCGTAGTGTACAGCGTGCTGGTCTTGCCGGAACCGGTAGGGCCGGTGACCAGGATGATGCCGTTGGCCTGGCCGGTCATGGATTGCCAGCGTTGCAGGTCGTCGCTGGAAAGTCCCAGTTGCTGGAAATCCTTGTGCAGCACCTGCGGGTCAAAAATTCGCATCACCAGCTTTTCGCCGAAGGCTATGGGCAAGGTCGACAGGCGCAGTTCCACTTCCCCGCCCGTGGGGCTTTTGGTCTTCACCCGGCCGTCCTGGGGTTTGCGTTTTTCCGCCACGTTCATCCGGCCCAGGCTTTTCAGGCGGCTGACCACCGCCATCGTCACCTGGGATGGGAATTGATAGACGTCATGCAGCAGCCCGTCGATGCGAAAACGCACGCGCCCCTGATCACGTCCGGGTTCGATATGGATATCACTGGCCCGCTGGCCAAAGGCGTACTGCAACAGCCAGTCGACGATGTTGACGATGTGCGCGTCGTTGGCGTCGGGCTCCTGGTCGCTGGCGCCGAGATTGAGCAGTTGTTCGATATTCGGCGCGCCGGAGGTTTTTTGATCAATGGCGCCGCTGACCGATTTCGCCAGTCGGTAAAACTCCACGGTGCAGCGCTGGATCTCCTGGGGATTGGCCAGCACCCGCTTGATGGAGCGCTTCAACACCTGAGCCAGGCCGGCTTCCCAACTGCACACGTAAGGCTGGGCACTGGCGACGGTAACGCTGTGGGCGTCGACCGCAACGGCCAGGATCTTGTGGCGCTGGGCAAAGGCATAGGACATCAGCGGCACCACCGCCGCGACGTCGATTTTCAACGGATCGATACGCAGGTAGGGCTGGCCGCAGTGGCGGGCGAGCCATTCGGTCAGCATTTCCAGAGACGGCCCCTGGCTGGCAATGCATTCCAGGGGATGCAGACCACTGTTCGCCGGTAGGGCCAGGTCGGCGGGCACCAGGCTCTGGTCGATCAGGGCAGGCAACAACTGATGGATTTCCAGCCAGCGATCCTGGGGATTTGGCGCAACGGACATGGTGACGTTCCTGGGCAACGATTAGGCGTAGTCCTCAGGCTAGTCACCCTTTGCGCTTCGGCCTCCGGAGTTTATTGCAGGCATTTACTGAGCTGCCGCCTGGACCGCCAGAGGCCGCGCAGCATCTGCCGGGCGCAGCTCCAGCGAGCACACACTGATCAGGTTACGAAGTTTTTCGCCGATCACCTGGGCCCGGTGCCAGCTCAGGCCATCCATCACGATATCGATCGCCAGCAGGTCGTCTTCACGCTGCACGCTCACCTGACGTGGCACCAGGAACTGCAGGGCAAAATAGTTGAGCACCCGGCACAACACGTCGGGTTCAGCCTCGGCGAGGATTTGATAGTGCGCCTGGCAGTGGGCATTGCTGACGGCCCAGGCGTCAACGCGTTGGGCGGGGTGGGAGGCTTCGACGACGTGCATGATGATTCTCCGGATTCGACTGGAGAAATTTTTGCATTCGTCGCGGGAGATTTCTTATCTAAAACAGCCTGTATTGGCTTATAAGAGAATCATGTAATTCTTTAAATCATGATTAATGGGTATTTCTATGCACGCTGAATTGGACGTGTACGACCGGCGCATTCTCGCGCTGTTGCAGGAAGACGCTTCGCTCTCCAGCGCGCAGATCGCCGAAAAGGTCGGCCTGTCGCAGTCGCCGTGCTGGCGCCGGATTCAGCGGCTGAAAGAGGAGGGTGTGATTCGCGGCCAGGTCACCCTGCTGGATCGCAAGAAAATCGGCCTTAATACGCAGATTTTTGCCGAGGTGAAACTCAACGCCCACGGCCGTTCCAACTTCACTGAATTCACCGAGGCGATTCGCGGTTTTCCGGAAGTGTTGGAATGTTATGTGCTGATGGGGGCGGTGGACTTTTTACTGCGGATCGTCACGTCGGACATCGAGGCGTATGAGCGGTTTTTCTTTGAGAAGCTGTCGATGGTGCCGGGGATTCAGGAGGTCAACTCGATAGTGGCCTTGTCGGAGATCAAGTCCACCACGAGTTTGCCGGTGTTGCGCTGATAGTTGCCATGGCCTGACTTTAGTGGCGAGGGAGCAAGCTCCCTCGCCATAAGGGTTTTACAGGCGCAGCAGGGTTTTCCAGGCGCGATTCTGATACACCGCAATCGCCTGATGCATCCGCGCATCCAGCGACTCATCGGTGATCGGCTGGTTGGCCAGGTGCGCCAGCTTGTTCAGCTCGCCATACAAACGGTCCAGCTCGGCGATATCCAGCACCTGGCGTGCATGGTGCAGCCAGGCCAGGATGCGTTCGATACGCGGCAGTTGCTCGGCCAGGTCTTCCGGCTGTTGCTGGTAGCGCGGCAGTTGCAGGGCAACGGCGTCATCGGCCAGCAGGCGCGGCAGCCAGTTGGCCAGCTGTGCAGCGCCCTGGCGATTGCCACGCACGTTGCGATCCGCGGCCCAGGTGCGGGCCAGCAGCCAGCGGGAAGTGGTCAGGGAGAACAAACCCCAGCGCACGTCTTCCAGTTCTTCGGCGAACTGCTCCGGCGCGGCCTTGCGGATGTCTTCATCGTCGTCACCGGCCTGGACCAGCGGACGCCAGTCTTCCAGCAAGGCGTCCAGTGCGGCGCGCAATTCGCTGGTGGACTGACGCGGTGCGGCCTGGCCGAGGCTGCCGAGCAGGGCCCGCAGTTCGCCGAGGTTTTCCACCCAGTCCTGCAGCAGGCGCCAGTGGCCGTTGAAACGGTATTGCTCGGCCAGGCGCTGGCTGCTGCCCAACAGATGCCACATGACGGCAGCAAATGCGTCGTCCAGCGGCATTTCGGCGTGCAGCAGCGGTGCCGGCAGGCTCAGGGAGTAGCTGTTGGCGTCGAACAGGCGATAGCCACGCTCGGCCTTGCTGATATCGCACGGCATCAGCGCCAGGGTCGCCGCCAGTTCAGCGGCCAGCTCCAGCAGGGCGGCCGGGTCGCCTTCGCGCAGTTCCAGTTCCAGCTCGCAGATTTCTTCTTTCTGCTTGCCGGCAACCACGTGGCCCAGGTCCAGGGCGGCCTCGATCACCACCTTGGCCTTGCCGCGGCCCCAGGCGATTTCAGCGCGTTCGCGGACGAAATCGGTGGTGAAGATCGGCTTGAGGGTCTTTTTGTCCAGCTCGGCCAGTTGCTCGGGCCAGCATTCGCCGTCGAGTTTCTTCACGTCGAGCTTGGCTTTGGCCAGGTCCCAGTTGTACTCATTGCGTTCCGACAAGCCGGCGACGCTCTGGCCACGGGTCTTGAGGGTCTGGATCACTTCGTCGCCGTCTTTGCGCAGGCGCAGGGCCACTTTGGCCTGGGCCAGGTCGCGTTCCGGGGTGTCGAAGTACTGGTTCATCAACTCACGGCGTTCCCAGCCACTTTTGTTGCGTTTTTTCAGTAACGGGTGCTCACGCAGCGCGGCGAGGGTTTCGCGGCTGACACGGAGCTTGATTTCGGTTTCTTTCTGCATGGCCGGAAAATCCAGGATCGGGAGCGCAGCCGGGGAAAAGAGTGGCTGCCAAGGTCGTGCAGTGTACAGGACTGAGCCCGGCAACGTGCCGCAACGGTTTATTGTGTCACTCAGATAGCTCTATGATGGGGTTCGTCCGGGAAGTTGAGAGACAGCGCATGCCTTTACCGTCCATGAAAGAACAATTCGCCGCGCTGATTGCCGCGCCTTCGGTCAGTTGTACCCAGGCCTCTCTCGACCAATCCAACCGCCCGGTCATCGATTTGCTCGCCACCTGGCTGGCAGACCTGGGCTTTGCCTGCGACATCCAGCAGGTCAGCCCCGGTAAATTCAACCTGCTGGCCAGTTTCGGCACCGGCCCTGGCGGCCTGGTGCTGGCGGGCCACAGTGACACCGTGCCGTACGACGGCGCCCTATGGCAGACCGATCCGCTCAAGTTGACGGAAGTCGACGGCCGCTGGGTAGGACTGGGCAGCTGTGACATGAAGGGCTTTTTCGCCCTGGTGATCGAAGCCGTCCAGCCGTTGCTCGACCAGCCTTTCAAGCAGCCGCTGCTGATTCTTGCTACCTGCGATGAAGAAAGCTCCATGGCCGGTGCTCGTGCACTGGCCGAGGCGGGTCGTCCCTTGGGCCGTGCGGCGGTGATCGGTGAACCCACCGGCCTCAAACCCATCCGCCTGCACAAGGGCGTAATGATGGAGCGCATCGATATCCTCGGGCGCAGCGGCCATTCGTCGGACCCAAGCCTGGGCCACAGCGCCCTCGAAGCCATGCACGACGCCATTGGCGAACTGCGTGGCCTGCGCCTGGCCTGGCAGCGCGAATACCGCAATCCGCAGTTCAGCGTGCCGCAGCCGACCATGAACTTCGGCTGCATCCACGGTGGCGACAACCCCAACCGCATCTGCGGCCAATGCTCCCTGGAATTCGACCTGCGGCCCCTGCCGGGCATGGATCCCCAGGTGCTGCGCGCTGCCATCCGGCAGAAGCTCGAACCCTTGGCCGAGCGCCATCAGGTGAAGATCGACTACGCGCCGCTGTTCCCCGAAGTGCCGCCGTTCGAGCAGGCCGAGGATGCAGAGTTGGTGCGGGTAGCTGAACGACTTACCGGTCATCGCGCCGAAGCAGTGGCGTTCGGCACCGAAGCGCCTTATCTTCAGCGCCTTGGTTGCGAGACCCTGGTGCTTGGCCCTGGCGATATCGCCTGCGCCCACCAGCCAGGCGAGTACCTTGAAATGTCACGCTTGACGCCTACAGTGCGTCTATTGCGTGAACTGATTCAACATTACTGCCTGACACCTGCATAAATTAACCCCTGCCCATCCGTACATAGAAGGAGCGCGAGCGTGTCGCCAAGCCTGTTCCGACGATAACCAACAGCCCGCTGTGCGTTTTTGCGATTCATCCATTTTTGGCTGCTTTTTATTACAGGCCCAGGTTTTTATGCCCGAATACGTCAATTGGCTTCGTCACGCTTCGCCTTACATCAATGCCCACCGGGATTGCACTTTTGTCGTCATGCTGCCGGGCGATGGTGTAGAGCACCCGAACTTCGGCAATATCGTCCACGACCTGGTGCTGCTCCACAGCCTGGGCGTGCGATTGGTGCTGGTCCACGGTTCGCGCCCGCAAATTGAAACCCGCCTCGCCGCCCGCGGCCTGACCCCGGCTTACCACGAAGGCTTGCGCATCACCGATGCCGCAACCCTGGAGTGCGTGATCGATGCGGTCGGCCATCTGCGCATTGCTATCGAAGCGCGTTTGTCGATGGACATGGCCTCTTCGCCGATGCAGGGCTCGCGCCTGCGGGTGGCCAGCGGCAACCTGGTGACGGCGCGCCCGATCGGTGTACTTGAAGGCGTCGACTATCACCACACCGGCGAAGTGCGCCGGGTCGACCGCAAGGGCATCAACCGCCTGCTGGACGAGCGCTCCATCGTGCTGCTTTCGCCGCTGGGCTACTCGCCTACCGGCGAAATCTTCAACCTCGCCTGTGAAGACGTCGCCACCCGCGCGGCCATCGACCTGGGCGCGGACAAGTTGCTGCTGTTCGGTGCCGATCTCGGTCTGATCGACGAGCACGGCCGCCTGGTGCGTGAGTTGCGGCCGCAACAGGTGCCTGCGCACCTGCAACGCCTGGGCAACAACTACCAGGCCGAATTGCTGGACGCGGCCGCCGAGGCTTGCCGGGGCGGCGTAGGGCGCAGCCACATTGTCAGTTATGCCGAAGATGGTGCCTTGCTGACCGAGCTGTTCACCCGGGATGGCGGCGGTACGCTGGTGGCCCAGGAACAGTTCGAACTGGTGCGCGAAGCGGCGATTGAAGACGTCGGCGGGTTGCTGGACCTGATCAGCCCGCTGGAAGAGCAGGGGATTCTGGTGCGTCGTTCCCGGGAAGTGCTGGAGCGGGAAATCGAGCAGTTCAGCGTGGTGGAACGTGAAGGCATGATCATCGCCTGTGCGGCGCTGTATCAGATCGCCGACTCCGACGCAGGGGAGCTGGCGTGCCTGGCCGTGAACCCGGAGTACCGTCATGGCGGTCGCGGTGACGAGCTGCTGGAGCGCATCGAGACCCGTGCCCGGGCCCAGGGTTTGAAGACGCTCTTCGTGTTGACGACCCGTACCGCCCACTGGTTCCGCGAACGTGGTTTTGTGCCGAGCACGGTGGATCGCCTGCCGTCGGCGCGGGCGTCGTTATACAACTATCAGCGTAATTCGAAGATTTTCGAAAAGGCGTTGTAAGGCTAAGGGGCGAGGGGGCAATCCTCTCGCCTGTCACTTTGGCGAGTCGTGCTCCTCGGCGGACGCATCGGCCCTGAACACAGGGTTTGCCAATTTATACATATAACTGACATCAAAGTGACATTATCACCGGGTACGGTGAGGTGGATTGCTGGGACGGCAGAAAAGTTTCATCGATACAAAAACTGTAACAAATTGACGGAATGATGTGCGTTTGGCCATGATGGCGTCGCGTTTTTGATCGTGAGTGACGTATGACCCCGTTTGGTCAACACAAAACGATCTAAAAAAGCGCAAAGACATACTCTTTCGGAAAACGCTTATGGAGCGGCATCGCCTGTCGGCTTGACCGTCCCATGGAAAGCGTTATTCCTGAATGGTATGAAAAAGGACGAAACAATTCTTTTTGGGTGTATGAAAAACTCATTACCCTGCAAGGACCAAATTAACTGCGGTTAGACGAAAGTAGTAGACACACAAGGTTACGATTGACTTGTCAGTCACTATCCGGTGCTAATCGCGCATCTGTGGATCGAGGGCGTCAGACCCGAGACCTAAGAAATACAAAAATTAGAAATGAGAGGAGCGGTACATGAAGAAGTCAACATTGGCGTTGGCCGTAGCTTTGGGGGCAATCGCCCAACAAGCAGGCGCCGCTGGTTTTATCGATGACAGCAAGATCACGCTGGGCGTACGTAACTTTTACATCAACACCGACAACCGCGATCTGAAGCCATCGGCTACCTCGAACACCCGCAGCAAAAACGCTGAATGGGGTCAGGGTTTCGACCTGCGTTTCATCTCGGGTTTTACCCAAGGTACTGTGGGCTTCGGTCTTGACGCCATCGGCCTGTACGGCGTGCGTCTGGATTCCAGCCGCGCTGATCACGGCAACTACACTGGTACTGCTTCCGGCGGCACCGTGTTCCCAAGTGATGGCAACAAGGCCGTTCACGATTTCGCCAGCCTGGGCGTGACCGGTAAGGTCAAGATCTCCCAAACCGTGCTGAAGATCGGTACCTTGCAGCCGAACAACCCGGTGATCAAGACCAACGACGGTCGTCTATTGCCACAAACCTTCCAGGGCGGCGAGATCTCTTCGAACGAGTTCAAGGACCTGACCCTGACTGCTGGTCAGATCGAGCACTCCAAAGGCCGTAACTCCAGCAACAATGAAGGTCTGTCCCTGGCCGGTGCCAACGGCAGCTCGAACTACGACGCTGGTAACTTCGTCAACAAGTTCTACTACGCCGGTGCTGACTACAAAATCAACAAAGACCTGACCGCTTCGTACTACTTCGGCGAGCTGAAGGATTTCTACTCTCAGAACTTCCTGGGCCTGGTCCACAACTGGGCGATCGGTCCTGGCGTCCTGAAAAGTGACCTGCGCTACTACCGCAGCCGTGACAACGGTGCCAACGGTGATACTGCCGGTTACTACACCTCCGGCTACTACTCGGATCATCCGACCAACGCCACCAAGGTCAAAGGTAAGGTCGACAACGACCTGTACAGCTACCTGGCGCTGTACTCGGTTGCCGGTCACACCTTCGGTGCTGGCTACCAGTACACCAAGGGCGACAGCGACTTCCCTTGGCTGAACCAAGGTGACGGCTCGTCGAACAGCACCATCACCGACATGCAAATCCAGAAGTTTGCCCGTGCTGGCGAACGTACCTGGCAAGCTCGCTACGCCTATGACTTCGCCAAGATCGGCGTACCTGGCCTGACTGCCGGTGTGGTTTACCTCAAAGGTAGCAACATCGACACCACCGTCGGCGAGCGTAACGAGTGGGAACGCGACCTGACCCTGGCTTACGTTGTTCCAGAAGGTCCGCTGAAAAACCTGGGCGTTGCCTGGAAAAACGCGATGTGGCGTACCGACCTGGCGAACACCCGTTCCCAGGACGAAAACCGCGTAATCCTCAGCTACACCTACGCGTTCAAGTAAGAGCGTAAAACCTTGCCCGGCGCAATGCCGGGCAGGGTGCTTTACTTTTCAAGCCGGGCTCAACCCCCGCAAGCCCGTCCTGAACCCCTCTTTGTACAGCGTCTCAAGGCCTTCTCGAACCTTGAAGCGGATGTTGATCCACGCCCGTTGCCAAGTCCAATGAACAGATTTTTAATATTCCTTTATCGTCTAGATAAATCGATATTTATTCTTTTTAAATAATCCGCGACACAGGCACAGTGGGCTCCATAAGCACTCATCAGGAGCCACACCATGAGCCTCAGACTGGGCGACATCGCCCCCGACTTTGAACAGGATTCCAGCGCCGGCAAGATTCGCTTCCACGAGTGGCTGGGCGATAGCTGGGGCGTGCTGTTTTCCCACCCGGCGGACTTCACCCCGGTGTGCACCACCGAGCTGGGTTTCACCGCCAAGCTCAAGGATGAATTCGCCAAGCGGGGCGTCAAGGCCATTGCGCTGTCGGTGGACCCGGTGGACTCCCACCACAAGTGGATCGAAGACATCAACGAAACCCAGAACACCATCGTCAACTTCCCGATCCTGGCCGACGCTGACCGCAAGGTCTCCGACCTGTACGACCTGATCCACCCGAATGCCAGTGACACCCTTACCGTGCGTTCGCTGTTCGTGATTGATCCGAACAAAAAGATTCGCCTGACCATCACCTACCCGGCCAGCACCGGTCGCAACTTCCACGAAATCCTGCGGGTGATCGACTCGCTGCAACTGACCGACAACCACAAAGTCGCGACCCCGGCCAACTGGCAGGACGGTGACGAAGTGGTGATAGTGCCGT
Source organism: Pseudomonas sp. G1002 (assembly GCF_013385455.1). Classification (NCBI taxonomy): domain Bacteria; kingdom Pseudomonadati; phylum Pseudomonadota; class Gammaproteobacteria; order Pseudomonadales; family Pseudomonadaceae; genus Pseudomonas; species Pseudomonas sp. G1002. Next base: position 343,028 of record NZ_JACAPY010000027.1, on the reverse strand, counting down.
CGCTCAAGGACGAGGAAGAGATCAAGAAACGCTTTCCGAAGGGTTACCGGGCGGTGAAGCCGTACCTGCGGCTCACCCCTCAACCGAATCGCTGACACACAACCACATGTGGGAGCGGGCTTGCTCGCGAATGCGCACTGTCAGTTGATGCATCTTTGAATGACACACCGCTTTCGCGAGCAAGCCCGCTCCCACACTTGCGCGCATTTCAAGTCTCACATAGCAGGGGTTTTAAGGCCGTTTCGACGGCCTTTTTTTATGCCTGCGATTTAGTCGGCAGCATATGCATTTAAAGAATAAACAAATGAAAAAATAAGATTTATAGATATATAAATTGGCTGATATGGTCTGTCCCATCTTGGCGCCATCGCCACATAGCGAACCGCCGACACTTTCCAAAGGAATTTCCTACATGCTGGTCGTAACACTTGGTGGTAGCCCCAGCCAACGTTCCCGGTCCGGGGTCTTGCTGGATCACACCCGCAACTGGTTGCAGCAACAAGGCGTGGAAGTGGTGAGTTATCAGATACGGGACTTCCCGGCCGAAGACTTGCTGCACGCGCGGTTCGATAGCCCGAAAATCATCGACCTGTTGCAGCAAGTGGCGAACGCCGATGGCCTGGTGATCGCCACGCCGGTGTACAAGGCTTCGTTTTCCGGCGCGCTGAAAACCATCCTCGACCTGCTGCCTGAACGCGCCCTGGCCCACAAAATAGTGTTGCCGATGGCCACCGGCGGCAGCATCGCCCACATGCTCGCGGTGGACTACGCGCTGAAGCCGGTGCTGTCGGCATTGAAAGCCCAGGAATTGCTCCACGGGATTTTCGCCGAAGACAGCCAGATCGCCTACGGCGAAGGCAGCGCCCAGGCGCAACTGGTGCCGGTGCTGGAACAACGCTTGAGCGAGGCCCTGGAGACGTTCTACAGCGCCATGGCCCGCCGCCCGAAACCCCTTGACCCCAATGTGTTGAATGAACGTTTGTTGAGTGCTCGCTGGAGCATTTAAGCCTTACCCAGCTTTACCTGAATTCGACAAGTACTACTCACCTTACTCAGCCGCCAACGGCCAAGCAGGTGCAGCCAACCCCCTAATCGTATATTTGGAGAGAGCGCCATGCGCACTGTCATCTTGCGTCGTGGTCTGGTCGCACTGTTTGCTGCGGCTGTGTCCTTCGGTGCCATTGTTCAAGCCCAGGCCGCCGAAACCTTGCGGATCGGCTATCAGAAATACGGCACCCTGGTGCTGCTCAAGGCCAAGGGTTCGCTGGAAAAGCGCCTGGCCGAGCAGGGCGTGCAAGTGCAGTGGACCGAGTTTCCCGGCGGCCCGCAGCTGCTGGAAGGATTGAACGTAGGCTCCATCGACTTCGGCGTGACGGGTGAAACCCCGCCAGTGTTCGCCCAGGCTGCCGGTGCCGATCTGCTCTACGTCGCCTATGAACCGCCGGCGCCTACCAGCGAAGCGATCCTGGTACCGAAAGACTCGCCGATCAAATCGGTGCAAGACCTCAAGGGCAAGAAAGTCGTCCTCAATAAAGGCTCCAACGTGCATTACCTGCTGGTACGTGCCCTGGAAGATGCCGGCCTGAAATACACCGACGTGCAGACCGTGTTCCTGCCGCCCGCCGATGCCCGCGCCGCGTTCGAGCGTGGCAGCGTCGATGCCTGGGTGATCTGGGACCCGTACCAGGCAGCCGCCGAGAAGCAACTGCAAGCCCGCACCCTGCGTGACGGCACCGGCATTGCCGACAACCATCAGTTCTACCTGGCCACCAAGCCGTACGCCGAAAAACACCCTGAAGTGATCAAGACGCTGGTGGAAGAAGTCCGCGCCGTGGGCGAATGGTCCAAGGCCAACCCGGAACAAGTCACCGAACAAGTTGCTCCGCTGCTGGGCCTGCCGGCTGACATCACCCTGACCTCGGTAAAACGCCAGGGCTACGGTGCGCAGTTCCTGACGCCTGAAGTGATCGCGGCGCAGCAGAAAATCGCCGACAGCTTCTACCAACTCAAATTGATCCCCAAACCCTTGAGCATCAAGGACGTGATCTGGACACCACCTGCCGCCGTTGCCAAAGCGCCGTAATCCGACTTCTTCAGGAGACAACTCCATGAGCCTCAATATTTTCTGGTTTCTGCCTACCCACGGCGACGGCCATTACCTTGGCACCGCCGAAGGCGCTCGCGCCGTAGACCACGGTTATCTGCAGCAAGTGGCCCAGGCGGCCGACCGCCTTGGCTTCGGCGGGGTACTGATCCCCACCGGCCGCTCCTGCGAGGATTCGTGGCTGGTGGCGGCGTCGCTGATCCCGGTGACCCAACGCTTGAAATTCCTTGTCGCGCTGCGCCCCGGGATCATTTCCCCGACGGTGGCTGCGCGTCAGGCCGCGACCCTGGATCGTCTGTCCGGCGGCCGCGCGTTGTTCAACCTGGTGACCGGTGGAGACCCGGATGAATTGGCCGGCGACGGTTTGTTCCTGAGCCATGAAGAGCGTTACCAGGCGTCGGTGGAGTTCACCCGCATCTGGCGCCGCGTACTGGAAGGCGAGACCGTCGATTACGACGGCCAGCACATCAGCGTCAAAGGCGCCAAGTTGCTCTATCCGCCGATCCAGCAACCGCGTCCGCCGCTGTATTTCGGTGGCTCTTCCGAAGCGGCCCAGGACCTGGCAGCCGAACAAGTGGAAATGGTCCTGACCTGGGGCGAGCCACCGGCCGCGGTGGCGGAAAAGATTGCACAGGTTCGCGCCAAGGCCGCCAAGCTCGGACGTACCCTGCGCTTCGGCATTCGCCTGCATGTGATCGTGCGTGAAACCAACGCCGAAGCCTGGCAGGCCGCCGACAAACTGATCTCCCACGTGGACGATGAAACCATCGCCCGCGCCCAGGCGTCGTTGTCGCGCTTTGATTCCGTAGGCCAGCAACGCATGGCCGCCTTGCACGGCGGCAGTCGCGACAACCTGGAAGTCAGCCCCAACCTGTGGGCGGGCGTAGGCCTGGTACGCGGTGGCGCCGGCACGGCACTGGTGGGCGATGGCCCGACCGTGGCCGCGCGGGTGAAGGAATACGCGGACCTCGGTATCGACACCTTTATCTTCTCCGGCTATCCACACCTGGAAGAGTCGTATCGCGTAGCGGAGTTGCTGTTCCCGCATCTAGACATCGAGCGTCCCGAGTTGCCGAAAGGCGCCGGCTACGTCAGCCCGTTCGGCGAAATGGTCGCCAACGACATTCTTCCCAAAGCTGCGTCCCAGAGCTGAGGCGCCGCCATGAACCTTGAAAAGTTAAGTCATCGATTGGCGCCCTGGGCGCTGCCGATCCTGTTGCTGGCGGTATGGCAGCTGTCCGTCTCGGCCGGCTGGTTGTCGACGCGCATTCTGCCGGCACCCAGCGCGGTGATCGAAGCGGGTGTCAGCCTGGTGCGCAGCGGCGAAATCTGGACCCACCTGGCCATCAGCGGCTGGCGTGCGGGCCTGGGCTTTGTGATCGGCGGCAGCATCGGCCTGACCCTGGGGTTTATCACCGGCCTGTCGACCTGGGGTGAACGCCTGCTGGACAGCTCGGTGCAGATGATCCGCAACGTGCCGCACCTGGCGCTGATCCCGCTGGTGATCCTGTGGTTCGGCATCGACGAGACGGCGAAGATATTCCTGGTCGCCCTCGGCACGCTGTTCCCGATCTATCTCAATACTTACCACGGCATCCGCAACGTCGACCCGGCGCTGGTGGAAATGGCCCGCAGTTATGGCCTGTCCGGTTTCAGCCTGTTTCGCCAAGTGATTTTGCCGGGCGCCTTGCCTTCGATTCTGGTGGGCGTGCGCTTCGCGCTGGGCTTTATGTGGCTGACGTTGATCGTCGCGGAAACCATCTCCGCCAGTTCCGGTATCGGCTACCTGGCGATGAACGCCCGGGAATTCCTGCAGACCGACGTGGTGGTTCTGGCGATCGTGCTTTACGCGGTCCTCGGCAAGCTGGCAGACCTGGCGGCGCGAGGCCTGGAGCGAGTCTGGCTGCGCTGGCACCCGGCTTATCAAGTGAATAAAGGAGGTGCGGCATGACCGCTCAACAACCTCCACGCCTGCTGCGGGGCATTCCCCTGGCAGTGCGCAAGTTGCGCAAGGCTTTCGGTTCGCGGGAAGTGCTGAAGGAAATCGACCTGCATATTCCTGCCGGTCAATTCGTGGCAGTCGTGGGCCGCAGTGGCTGCGGCAAAAGTACCTTGCTGCGCCTGCTGGCCGGGCTGGACAAAGCCAGCGGCGGCGAACTGCTCGCCGGCTCCGCGCCGCTGAGCGAAGCGATTGAAGACACGCGGTTGATGTTCCAGGAAGCGCGCCTGCTGCCGTGGAAAAAGATCATCGACAACGTGGGTCTTGGCCTCAAGGGCAACTGGCGCCCGCAGGCACTGGAAGCGCTGGAAGCGGTCGGCCTGGCCGAGCGCGCCAATGAGTGGCCGGCGGCGTTGTCCGGTGGCCAGAAGCAGCGCGTGGCCCTGGCCCGCGCCCTGATCCACCAACCGCGCCTGTTGCTGTTGGACGAACCGCTGGGGGCGCTGGATGCCCTGACCCGGATCGAGATGCAGCAACTGATCGAGAACCTCTGGCAGAAGCACGGCTTCACCGTGTTGCTGGTGACCCACGACGTCAGCGAAGCCGTGGCCATTGCCGATCGGGTGATTTTGATCGAAGACGGCGAAATCGGCCTCGACCTGCACGTGGAACTCCCACGTCCGCGGGTGCGTGGCTCCCACCGCCTGGCGGCGCTGGAAACCGAAGTGCTTAACCGTGTGTTGTCGCTGCCCGGCACCCCGCCGGAACCCGAACCTGTTTCACCGCTGCCTACGCAATTGCGTTGGGCTCAATAACTCACTTGTCTTACACAGGAAGAACGACCATGACTATCAAAGCCATCAACGTGCGTAACCAGTTCAAAGGCACCATCAAGGAAATCGTCGAAGGCGACGTGCTGTCGGAAATCGACGTACAGACCGCGTCCGGCATCGTCACTTCCGTGATCACCACCCGCTCGGTGAAAGAGCTGGAACTGGTGATCGGCAGTGAAGTGATTGCCTTCGTGAAATCCACCGAGGTGTCGATCGCCAAGTTGTGATCAATGGTTCGCACAAACCCCGAAGGTGAAAGCCTGTCGGGGTTTTTGTCGTTCTCAAGATTGCTTTCGCGAGCAAGCCCGCTCCCACATTTGACCGAGTTCTACCTTTGGAATACGGTCGAATGTGGGAGCGGGCTTGCTCGCGAAGAGGCCCGGACAGGCAACAAAAAATCAGAGCGCAGCCACCCGCTTGGGCAAGAACGCCGGCAGATAAAGCCCCACATACGCATCAAACACCCGCATGCCTTCCTCGGCCATGCGCGGGGTGATTTGCCCGTGCTGATGCACCGAGCGTGCGTAGACGCGGTCGCTCAGTTCCAGGGCCAGGGCAAACACGTCGACATCGGCGGGCAGGCTCGGCACCTCAAAGTGCCGGTTGAACACCTCAAACATCAGGTTTCCCAGCTCCAGGTCGTGCTGGCGGTCGGCCTGTGTCACTTCGGTCAACCCGTGCTGGGCCAGGATCAATTGGCGGGCGGCGGCGTCGTTGCTGTAGATGCTGAGCATGCGCTGCTCCACCACGCAGGACAGGTCGCGCCAGTGCTTGAGTGAATCATGATCGATGGGCGCCTGAATGGCCGCGCGAAAGGCCGCATGAACGTCAGCGGTCAGCGCCTCCAGCAACGCCGGCACGCTGGCGAAGAAGTGATACACCGATGACGGTGGAATCTGCGCCCGCTCGGCCACGCTGTAGATCGACAGGCTGGCCACGCCTTCGGCGGCCAGCAAGGTGCGGGCGGCATCGAGGATCGCGTCGATCCGGGCCTGGCTGCGGGCGCGGGGTTTGCGAGGAGTGGCAGGGCGATTCATTGAAGTCTCCTACAGGGCAGCGGGCATTGTACGCAGAGCCACTGGATGATCCATACCCTGTGGCGAGGGAGCTTGCTCCCGCTGGACTGCGCAGCAGGCCCAAGACCTGCACCTCGGTTCCGCCTGAAAGAACCCGGTGTTCTTATTGGGGCCGCTTCGCAGCCCGGCGGGAGCAAGCTCCCTCGCCACAACAGCCATAAAAAAACGCCGTAGGCCAAAGGCCTGCGGCGTTTTTTTTAGCTCGGCAACCGCTTACACGGTATGCAGGTACCAGTTGTACTCAAGGTCGGAGATGGAGTGTTCGAACTCCTCCAGCTCACTTTCCTTACAGGCGACGAAGATATCGATGTATTTAGGATCGATGTACTTGGCCATCACCTCGCTGTCGTCCAACTCGCGCAGGGCATCACGCAGGTTGTTCGGCAGGCTCTGTTCGTTCTGCTCGTAGCTGTTGCCTTCCACCGGTGCGCCAGGCTCGATCTTGTTGGTCAGGCCGTGATGCACGCCCGCCAATACCGAAGCCATCAGCAGGTAAGGGTTGGCATCAGCCCCGGCCACACGGTGTTCGATACGTACGGCGTCGGACGAGCCGGTCGGTACGCGAATCGCCACGGTGCGGTTATCCAGGCCCCAGCACGGCGAGTTCGGCACGTAGAACTGTGCGCCGAAACGACGGTAGGAGTTGACGTTAGGGCACAGGAACGCCATTTGGGCGGGTAGGGTCTCCAGCACACCGCCGATCGCGTGACGCAATGCGGCGTTCTGCTCGGGATCCTCGCTGGCAAAGATGTTCTTGCCGTCCTTGTCCAGGATCGAAATGTGCACGTGTAGGCCGTTGCCTGCCTGGCCCGGGTAAGGCTTGGCCATGAAGGTGGTGTCCATCTCATGGTCGTAGGCGATGTTCTTGATCAAGCGCTTGAGCAGTACCGCGTAGTCGCAGGCCTTTATAGGGTCGGCAACGTGGTGCAGGTTCACTTCGAACTGCGCCGGGGCACTTTCCTTGACGATGGCGTCGGCAGGGATGCCTTGCTCTTTTGCACCTTCCAGAATGTCCTGGAGGCAGTCGACGTATTCGTCGAGGTCGTCGATCAGGTAGACCTGTGTCGAGTGCGGGCGTTTGCCGGAGATCGGCGAGCGGGGCGGTTGTGGCCGGCCATTCACGTTCTCCTGGTCAATCAGGTAGAACTCCAGCTCGAATGCGGCGCAGATGGTCAGACCGAGGTCGTCAAATTTGCTTACAACTTGGCGGAGTACTTCGCGAGGATCGGCGAAGAAAGGTTCACCTTCGAGTTCGTGCATGGTCATCAGCAGTTGCGCGGTTGGGCGCTTTTGCCAGGGTTCATTGCACAGGGTGTCGGGGATTGGATAACAGATTCGGTCAGCATCACCGATGTCCAGACCCAGGCCGGTGCTTTCCACCGTTGAGCCGTTGATATCCAGGGCAAATAGAGAGGCAGGCAGGTTAATGCCCTTCTCGTAAACCTTGTGGAGGCTGGTGCGTTCGATGCGCTTGCCGCGCACCACACCATTCATATCCGCAATTAGAAGGTCTACGTACAGAACCTCAGGATGATCCTTAAGGAACGCGTTCGCTTCGTTAAGCTGAACGGCACGCGGGGGTACCGACATGATGCAACACCTTTGTTGTTAAAAATATCAATCATTGATCTCTTCGGGTTTCAGTCAACCCGAACGGCATGCCGAAGTCAAGCGAGGCCTTTTTTGCCCTAAAAAAGCGCCGTGAGGGCTTTTTTGGGGCTTTTTGGGGCAATTTTTTGGGATTGGGGCTCTTGTAACCAGCACGTTTGAGCGGGCCGTGTTGTATTTTTTACGGGGGTGTTGTGTAAAAAAATGAACAAGGCTAAGCTCGATTCAAACCCATAACAGCAATAATACCGGGGTGCTTCATGTCTCGCCTGCCGTTAATCGGCGTCACCGCCTGCTCCAAACAGGTCGGTCTGCATGCTTATCACATCAGTGGCGACAAATACGTCCGTGCAGTGGCCACCGCTGCCAAGGGCTTGCCGTTGATTATTCCGTCCCTGGCGGATCTGCTCGACCCGGCCAATATTCTTGACGGCCTGGACGGCATTCTATTTACCGGCTCACCTTCCAATATCGAACCCTTTCACTACGACGGTCCGGCCAGCGCGCCCGGGACTGCTCATGATTCTGCACGGGACCAAACTACCCTGCCGCTGCTGCGTGCAGCCATAGCGGCCGGCGTTCCGGTACTGGGGATTTGCCGTGGCTTCCAGGAAATGAACGTGGCGTTTGGCGGCAGCCTGCACCAGAAGGTTCATGAAGTGCCGGGCATGATGGATCACCGCGAAGACGACACCCAGCCGCTGGACATCCAGTACGGCCCGGCACATCCGGTAACCATCTCCCCGAATGGGGTATTGGCAAGCCTGGGCTTGCCGTCGACGATCCAGGTCAACTCGATCCATTCACAGGGCATTGATCGCCTGGCGGCCGGTTTCCAGGTCGAGGCCACCGCGCCGGATGGCCTGATCGAAGGCTTTTCAGTGCCCGCGGGCAAGGCTTTTGCTTTAGGAGTGCAATGGCACCCCGAATGGCAGGTAAGCTCTAACCCGCACTACCTCGCAATCTTCCAGGCATTTGGCAATGCCTGTCGAAAGCGGGTGATGCAACGCGACGCGGATGCTGCGTCAACTTACGCCTGACCTTTAATGGATGTCAGGAAACACAGCCCAGAGGCATTTATGAGTAACAACCTCGACCAGCTCACCGATTGGTTGAAAGACCACAAGATCACAGAAGTCGAATGCATGATTGGCGACCTCACCGGCATCACCCGGGGCAAGATCTCGCCGACCAACAAGTTCATCGCCGAAAAAGGCATGCGCCTGCCCGAAAGCGTTCTGTTGCAGACCGTGACCGGCGACTATGTCGAAGACGACATCTATTACGAATTGCTCGACCCGGCCGACATCGACATGATCTGCCGCCCGGACGAGAACGCGGTGTACCTCGTGCCCTGGGCCATAGAGCCTACGGCCCAGGTGATCCACGACACCTACGACAAGCAAGGCAACCCGATCGAGCTGTCGCCGCGCAACGTGCTCAAGAAAGTCCTCAAACTCTACGCCGACAAGGGCTGGCAGCCCATTGTGGCGCCGGAGATGGAGTTCTACCTGACCAAACGCTGCGAAGACCCGGACTTCCCGCTGCAACCGCCGATTGGCCGCTCCGGCCGCCCGGAGACTGGCCGCCAGTCCTTCTCTATAGAAGCGGCCAACGAATTCGACCCGTTGTTCGAAGACGTCTACGACTGGTGCGAATTGCAGGAACTGGACCTCGACACGCTGATCCACGAAGACGGCACGGCGCAGATGGAAATCAACTTCCGTCACGGCGACGCACTGTCCTTGGCCGACCAGATCCTGGTGTTCAAGCGCACCATGCGCGAAGCGGCGCTCAAGCACGACGTGGCGGCCACCTTCATGGCCAAGCCCATGACCGGCGAGCCCGGCAGTGCAATGCACCTGCACCAGAGCATCATCGATATCGCCACCGGCAAGAACGTGTTCTCCAATGAAGACGGGACCAAGAGCGAGCTGTTCCTGCACCACATCGGCGGCCTGCAGAAATTCATCCCCGAGCTGTTGCCGCTGTTCGCCCCTAACGTCAACTCGTTCCGCCGCTTCCTGCCCGACACCTCGGCGCCGGTCAACGTGGAGTGGGGCGAAGAGAACCGCACCGTTGGCCTGCGGGTTCCGGACGCCGGCCCACAAAACCGTCGGGTGGAAAACCGCCTGCCCGGTGCCGACGCCAACCCGTACCTGGCGATTGCCGCCAGCTTGCTGTGTGGCTACATCGGCATGGTCGAAGGCATCAGCCCAAGCGCACCGGTGGTGGGGCGTGGTTACGAGCGCCGCAACCTGCGCCTGCCGCTGACCATCGAAGACGCCCTGGAACGCATGGAAAACAGCAAGACCATCGAGAAATACCTGGGTCACAAATTCATCACAGGCTACGTCGCGGTCAAGCGGGCCGAGCATGAAAACTTCAAGCGCGTGATCAGTTCGTGGGAGCGGGAATTCCTGCTCTTCGCCGTCTGATGCGCCGGGCGCGCCCTTCAAACGGCGCGTCCTCACCTGAAACATCTAGGAGATTGGTATGTCCAGCAACAACCCGCAAACCCGTGAATGGCAAGCCTTGAGCAGCGATCACCACCTGGCGCCGTTCAGCGACTTCAAGCAATTGAAAGAGAAAGGCCCACGGATCATCACCAAAGCCCACGGCGTTTACCTGTGGGACAGCGAAGGCAACAAGATTCTCGACGGCATGGCCGGCCTGTGGTGCGTGGCGATCGGTTACGGTCGCGATGAACTGGCTGATGCGGCCGCCAAGCAGATGAAAGAACTGCCTTACTACAACCTGTTCTTCCAGACCGCCCACCCGCCGGTGCTGGAACTGGCCAAAGCCATCTCCGATATCGCCCCGCAAGGCATGAACCACGTGTTCTTCACCGGCTCCGGCTCCGAAGGCAACGACACCATGCTGCGTATGGTCCGCCACTACTGGGCGATCAAAGGCCAGCCGAACAAGAAAACCATCATCAGCCGCAAGAATGGCTACCACGGTTCAACCGTGGCCGGCGCCAGCCTGGGCGGCATGACTTATATGCATGAACAAGGCGACTTGCCGATCCCGGGCATCGTCCACATCGCCCAGCCTTACTGGTTCGGCGAAGGCGGCGACATGAGCCCGGAAGAATTCGGCGTGTGGGCGGCCAACCAGCTGGAAGAGAAGATCCTGGAACTGGGCGTGGACAACGTCGGTGCCTTTATAGCCGAGCCGATCCAGGGTGCCGGTGGCGTGATCGTGCCGCCAGACAGCTACTGGCCGCGCATCAAGGAAATCCTCGCCAAGTACGACATCCTGTTCGTGGCTGACGAAGTGATCTGTGGGTTTGGCCGCACCGGTGAGTGGTTCGGTAGCGATTTCTACGGCCTCAAGCCCGACATGATGACCATCGCCAAGGGCCTGACCTCCGGCTACATCCCGATGGGCGGCCTGATCGTGCGCGACGAAGTGGTCGCCGTGCTGAACGAAGGCGGTGATTTCAACCACGGCTTCACCTATTCCGGTCACCCGGTGGCGGCAGCGGTAGCCCTGGAAAACATCCGCATCATGCGCGATGAACAAATTGTTAAGCACGTGCACGACGAAACGGCACCCTATTTGCAAAAGCGTTTGAGGGAACTGGCTGATCACCCGCTGGTGGGTGAAGTTCGCGGTGTGGGCATGCTCGGTGCCATCGAACTGGTTCAGGACAAGGCAACGCGCAAGCGTTATGAAGGCCGTGGTGTTGGCATGATCTGCCGCACGTTCTGCTTCGAGAATGGCCTGATCATGCGCGCCGTGGGCGACACCATGATCATTTCGCCACCGTTGGTGATCAGCAAGGCCGAGATAGACGAGTTGGTGACCAAGGCGCGGCACTGCCTGGACCTGACTTTGGCGGCATTGCAGGGCTAAATGCTAGGCTCAGAACGCAGCGCCTGTCGGGCGCTGCTTCTGGGGTGTTAGAAAAGCGGGGCATTGGTTGAAAGCCGGCCCCTGAACTTGCCAGACTGTCGCCCTGTTTTGTCGCCCTTAGACGGGCTGCGAAACACGTTGTAATTAAAGAACGAACGTGGCCCAAAAAAGAAAAAATTGGAGCATGACCGAATGAAGGCATTAGGTTTGAAGAACGCTGGCAAGACCCTCCTGGCCTTGTCCCTGATGGGGGCCATGGCAGGCGCGGCGCACGCCGACGATAAAGTGCTGCACGTTTATAACTGGTCCGACTACATCGCACCGGACACCATCGCGAACTTTGAAAAAGAGTCCGGGATCAAGGTGGTCTATGACGTGTTCGACTCCAACGAAACCCTGGAAGCCAAGTTGTTGGCAGGCAAGTCCGGCTACGACATTGTCGTGCCGTCGAACAACTTCCTCGCCAAGCAGATCAAGGCCGGTGTTTACCAGGAACTGGACAAGTCCAAGCTGTCGAACTACGACAACCTGAACAAGTCCCTGCTTAAAGCCGTGTCCATCAGCGACCCGGACAACAAGCACGCCTTCCCGTACATGTGGGGCTCGATCGGCATCGGCTACAACCCGGAGAAGGTCAAGGCCGCACTGGGCATCGACAAGATCGACTCGTGGGACACCATCCTCAAGCCGGAAAACCTCGCCAAGCTCAAAGGCTGCGGTGTGAGCTTCCTCGATTCGCCAACCGAAATGCTGCCAGTGGCACTGCATTACCTGGGCCTGCCGACCGACACCCAGAAGAAGGAAGACCTCAAGCAAGCCGAGGCCCTGTTCCTCAAGCTGCGTCCTTCGATCGGCTACTTCCACTCGTCCAAGTACATTTCCGACCTGGCCAACGGCAACATCTGCGTAGCCGTGGGTTATTCGGGTGACGTGCAACAGGCCAAGTCCCGCGCGGCTGAAGCCGGTGGCAAGGTCAAGGTGGCCTATGACATTCCGAAAGAAGGTGCCGGCAGCTTCTATGACATGGTCGCCATCCCTAAAGATGCCGAGAACGTCGACGCTGCCTACAAGTTCATGAACTACCTGCTGAAGCCGGAAGTCATGGCGGGCATTACCAACAGCGTACGTTTCCCGAACGGTAACGAGAAAGCTACCGCGTTGGTCGACAAAGACATCACCAGCGACCCAGGCATTTATCCGCCAGCGGACGTGCAAGCCAAGCTGTATGCCATTGCTGACTTGCCGGCTGCTACTCAGCGGGAAATGACCCGCAGCTGGACCAAAATCAAATCGGGCAAGTAAAGCCGCGTTGATACCTGTTTTGCTAACTGCCGCGATGCGCGCGGTGGTTAGCGAAACAATTAAATGACAGAAAGTTTTGCCGGATCGGTTTATCGAGGGTAAGTTGCGCGCCGGTTTTGTTGCCGGGCAACAACTTCGGGCCCAACTATTTAAGAGGACCTCCACTTGCCAATTTCTTTATTTCGCAAAGCCTTGCTGGTGGGTGCAGGTATCACGCTGGCTGTCAGCGTGCAGGCCGCGCCGACTGTGCATATTTATAACTGGTCGGACTACATCGGCCCGGACACCCTGGCCAACTTTGAAAAGGCCACCGGCATCAAGCCGGTATACGACGTGTTTGACTCCAACGAAACCCTGGAAGGCAAGTTGCTCGCCGGGCGTACCGGGTATGACGTGGTCGTGCCGTCGAACCACTTCCTCGGCAAGCAGATCAAGGCCGGCGCGTTCCAGAAGCTCGACAAGTCGCAACTGACCTACTACGCCAACCTCGACCCGGCGCTGCTCAAGCGTCTGGAAAAGAACGACCCGGGCAACCAGTACGCCGTGCCGTACCTGTGGGGCACCAACGGTATTGGCTACAACGTCGACAAGGTCAAGGAAGTATTGGGCGTCGACCATATCGACTCCTGGGCCGTGCTGTTCGAGCCGGAAAACATGAAGAAGCTGGCCACGTGCGGTGTGTCGTTCATGGACTCGGCGGATGAAATGCTGCCGGCGGTGCTCAACTACATGGGCCTCAACCCCAACAGCACCAACCCTGAAGACTACAAGAAGGCTGAAGAGAAACTCCTGAAAGTTCGTCCCTACGTGACCTACTTCCATTCTTCCAAATACATCTCGGACCTGGCCAACGGCAACATCTGCGTGGCGGCCGGTTTCTCCGGTGATGTGTTCCAGGCCAAGGCTCGTGCAGCCGAGGCGGGCAAGGGCGTGAACATCGCCTATGTGATTCCGAAAGAAGGCGGCAACCTGTGGTTCGACGTGCTGGCCATCCCCAAGGATGCCACCAACGTCAAAGAGGCCCTCGCCTTCATCAACTATTTGCTGAAACCTGAAGTGATCGCTCAGGTCAGTGATTACGTCGGTTACGCCAACCCTAACCCAGGGGCGGACAAACTGATGGAGCAATCGATACGCACCGACGAAGCGGTTTACCCACCGCAGGCGGTTCTCGACCGGACTTTTGTCAACTTCGAGCTACCCCCGAAAGTGCAACGTTTGATGACCCGTAGCTGGACCAAGGTCAAGACGGGCAAGTAAGGCTTAACGCTCAAACTATCCAAGGCTGGCCCGTATTGGGCGAGCTGCACTCTTTTTATTCTGGGAGTTTCGTAAATGGCAGTTGCCTCCGGCGCCTATAAGAAAGCCCTCGAGGGCGACCAGACACCGAAAAAGGTGCTGGTCAAAATCGACCGGGTCACGAAGAAGTTCGACGAGACGATTGCGGTGGACGATGTGTCCCTGGAAATCAAGAAAGGCGAAATCTTCGCCTTGCTCGGCGGATCGGGTTCGGGCAAATCCACCTTGCTGCGCATGCTCGCAGGCTTCGAGCGCCCAACGGAAGGACGCATTTACCTCGACGGTGTGGACATCACCGACATGCCGCCGTACGAGCGGCCGATCAACATGATGTTCCAGTCCTACGCCTTGTTCCCCCACATGACCGTGGCCCAGAACATCGCGTTTGGCCTGCAGCAGGACAAGATCCCCAAGGCCGAGGTCGACGCCCGTGTGGCCGAGATGCTCAAGCTGGTGCAGATGAGCCAGTACGCCAAGCGCAAGCCGCACCAGCTGTCTGGCGGCCAGCGTCAGCGGGTGGCGCTGGCGCGTTCCCTGGCCAAGCGTCCGAAACTGCTGCTGCTCGATGAGCCGATGGGCGCACTCGACAAGAAGCTGCGTTCGCAGATGCAACTGGAACTGGTGGAGATCATCGAGCGCGTGGGCGTGACCTGCGTGATGGTGACCCACGACCAGGAAGAGGCCATGACCATGGCCGAGCGCATCGCGATCATGCACCTGGGCTGGATCGCCCAGATCGGCAGCCCGATCGACATCTATGAAACGCCGACCAGCCGCCTGGTGTGCGAGTTCATCGGCAACGTCAACATCTTCGACACCCAGGTGGTGGACGACGCCGAAGGCCACGCGGTACTCAAGTGCCCGGACCTGGACCGCGATATCTACGTCGGCTACGGCATCGCCACTTCGGTGGAAGACAAGTCGGTGACCTACGCCATCCGCCCTGAAAAGCTGCTGGTGACCACCGAAATGCCGACCTGCGAGCACAACTGGTCCAGCGGCAAGGTGCACGACATCGCCTACCTCGGCGGCCATTCGGTGTTCTACGTCGAATTGCCGAGCGGCAAGCTGGTGCAATCCTTCGTGGCCAACGCCGAACGCCGTGGCCAGCGCCCTACCTGGGGCGACCAGGTGTACGTGTGGTGGGAAGACGACAGCGGCGTGGTACTTCGCTCATGAACATGAAGAAGTTCAAACGCCAGCTGCAACGAATAACCCCCGGTGGCCGGCATGTGGTCATCGGGATCCCTTTCCTCTGGTTGTTCCTGTTCTTCATGCTGCCGTTCTTCATCGTCTTGAAGATCAGCTTTGCCGAAGCCGACGTAGCGATCCCGCCTTACACCGAGATCTACACCTTCGTTGAACAGAAACTGCAGTTGGTGCTGAACCTGGCCAACTACGGGATGCTGGGCGATGACGAGTTGTACATCGCGGCGTACCTGGGCTCGCTGAAGATGGCGTTTTTCAGCACCATCCTCTGCCTGCTGATCGGCTACCCGATGGCCTACGCCATTGCCAGCGCACGCAAGGAAATCCAGACCGTGCTGGTGCTGCTGATCATGATGCCGACCTGGACTGCGATCCTGATCCGGGTCTATGCGTGGATGGGCATCCTCAGCAACAACGGGTTGCTCAACGGCTTCCTGATGTCCATCGGGTTGATCAACGAACCGCTGCAGATTCTCAACACCAACATCGCGGTGTATATCGGCGTGGTCTATTCGTACCTGCCGTTCATGATCCTGCCGCTGTACGCCAACCTGGTGAAGCACGACCAGAGCCTGCTGGAGGCCGCATCGGACCTGGGTTCGAGTACCTTCAACAGCTTCTGGAAAATCACCGTGCCGCTGTCCAAGAACGGCATCATCGCCGGCTGCATGCTGGTGTTTATCCCGGTGGTGGGCGAGTTCGTGATCCCGGAACTGCTGGGCGGTCCGGAAACCCTGATGATCGGTAAAGTGTTGTGGCAAGAATTCTTCAACAACCGTGACTGGCCGGTGGCGTCTGCCCTGGCGGTGGTGATGCTGGCGATCCTGATCGTGCCGATCATCCTGTTCAACCGCAGCCAAGCCAAAGAGATGGAGGGCAAGATATGAAGCGCGTCAGTTTCTCAAGCTTCATGCTGGTGGCGGGGTTGCTGTTCATCTACCTGCCGATGCTGATCCTGGTGATCTACTCGTTCAACGAATCCAAACTGGTGACGGTGTGGGGCGGTTGGTCGATCAAGTGGTACGTCGGCCTGTTGGACAACACCCAGTTGATGGGCTCGGTCGGTCGCTCCCTGGAAATCGCCTGCTACACCGCGATTGCGGCGGTGGCACTCGGTACATTGGCGGCGTTCGTGCTGACGCGCATCAGCCAGTTCAAGGGCCGCACGCTGTTCGGCGGCCTGGTGACGGCGCCGCTGGTGATGCCGGAAGTGATCACCGGCCTGTCGCTGTTGCTGCTGTTCGTGGCCATGGCGCAGATGATCGGCTGGCCGCAGGAACGTGGCCTGGTGACCATCTGGATCGCCCACACCACGTTCTGTTCGGCGTATGTGGCGGTGGTGGTGTCGGCGCGCTTGCGTGAGCTGGACCTGTCGATTGAAGAGGCAGCCATGGACCTGGGTGCGCGGCCG
Source organism: Pseudomonas sp. G1002 (assembly GCF_013385455.1). Taxonomy (NCBI): domain Bacteria; kingdom Pseudomonadati; phylum Pseudomonadota; class Gammaproteobacteria; order Pseudomonadales; family Pseudomonadaceae; genus Pseudomonas; species Pseudomonas sp. G1002. The sequence goes on along the minus strand of NZ_JACAPY010000027.1, from coordinate 326,386 downwards.
TGGAAGGTGTTCTTCCTGATCACCATCCCGATGATCGCGCCGTCGCTGGCGGCGGGCGGCATGATGTCGTTCGCGCTGTCGCTGGATGACCTGGTGTTGGCCAGCTTCGTGTCGGGGCCGGGTTCGACCACGTTGCCGATGGAAGTATTCTCGGCGGTGCGCCTGGGGGTTAAACCCGAGATCAACGCCGTGGCCAGCCTGATTCTGTTGGCGGTGTCGATCGTGACGTTCCTGGTGTGGTTCTTCAGCCGTCGTGCCGAAGAGCACCGCAAGAAAGCGATCCAGCAGGCGATTGAAGAAGCGGCTGCGGATGGTTGGGAGAAGCCGGCGGATTCGCGTCGGGCTCCAGCGCCGGTCTAATCAGGTAGCCCTGAAGAAACCGGATCAAAAATGTGGGAGCGGGCTTGCTCGCGAAAGCGCAGTGTCAGTCACCGGATGTATTGACTGATCCACTGCCTTCGCGAGCAAGCCCGCTCCCACATTTTGATTGCATTCCAATTCGGGTTAAGCAGTCCAAGGCGACTTGCGAATCACCTCGACGAAGTTCATCGGCTTGAACCCCGGCTCCTGATCCACCAGCACATCGGTCTTCACGTTGCCAAACGTGGTCTGCGGACGATGGCGCAGGCCGTCGGCAAACGCGCAGATGATGCACTCCTTGAACCCTTCACCCCGTGGATGCGCATGCACCACCGCTTCGCGCTGCACGCTGGTAAACGCCGCGTACTCCATTCCCAGCACATCCATTTCCACGCCCGCCGTCACCAGCGCCACGGTTGGACGCAAGTGCTTGGGCACCCCCGGTGTGGTGTGCAGGGCGATGGACAACCACACCTGTTCGATGTCGTCATCGCTCAACCCGTAAGGCTTGAGAAAGTCCGCCGCCGCGTTGGCGCCGTCCACTTCAAAGCGTTCGTCGTCACTGCGGTGACCTTCCACCAGGCCCAGGTCGTGGAACATCGCGCCGACGTACAGCAACTCCGGGTTATAGGCCAACTGCTGGCGCTCGCCGCTCAATGCGCCGAACAGGAACACCCGGCGGGAGTGGTGGTACAACAGGTCGGATTCGATGTCGCGGATGTATTCGGTGGTGGCCTTGGCCAGGGCGCTGTCCGGGATCTTGATGCCGGCGATGGTGGTGCTCATGGTCGTTCTCCTCAAGAAAGCGCCGGGTGGCGCCGATGAGTCCAGTCTGGTCGCGCGCCCGCGAAGGGGCCATCGCGGCGAGGATGCGATCCCGGCCAATGTGCCGCGATATCGCGCCAAGGCTATGCGCGATCAAATGTAGGAGCTGGCTTGCCTGCGATAGCATCACCTCGGTATACCTGCTACACCGAGGTGTCTGCATCGCCGGCAAGCCAGCTCCTACAAGGGTTGTGTTTATTCAGTTAGAAAAAGGTGTTCCTGCTCATGGGCAAAACCGTCGCCATCCTGATCTTCCCCGGCGTCCAGTCACTGGACGTGACCGGGCCCCTGGATGTGTTCTGCGAGGCCAACCGTTTTCTGCCGCCCGAGGCGCATTACCAGCTGGAGGTGATTGGCCTGGGGCACGGCAACATGGCCTGTTCCAACGGCTTGTCCTTGCAGGCACACCGGCATTTCAGCGAGGCCGTCGAGCCCTACGATTTACTATTGATGGCCGGCGGGCCGCAGTTGCCCTTCGAGGATTTCGGCCCGGTGTTCAATCAATGGCTGCGTGACGCCAGTGCGCGAGCCCGGCGCTTCGGCTCCATCTGCAACGGTGCCTTCATGCTCGCCCGCGCCGGGTTGCTGGACGGGCGCACCGTCACCACCCACTGGGGCGACGCTGCCGATCTGGCCGCCTTATGCCCATCGGCCCAGGTCGAAGCCGACCGCCTCTATGTGCAGGACGGCAACCTCTACACCTCGGCCGGGGTGACGGCGGGCATCGACCTGTCGCTGTACCTGCTGGCCCAGGACCACGGCCCGGAAGTCGCCCTCAGCGTGGCCAAGCGCCTGGTGGTGTTCACCCAGCGTTCCGGCGGGCAGTCGCAGTTCAGCCCGTTCCTGACACCCCACGCGCAAGCCACCTCGGCGGTGGCGCTGGTGCAGCTGTATGTATTGGCCAACCTGACGGGCGACCTGACCATCGCCGACCTGGCCAAAGCCGCCAACATGAGCGCGCGCAACTTCTCGCGGGTATTTGCCCGGGAAGCGCAGATCACTCCGGCGGAGTTCGTCGAGCGGGCGCGGGTGGATGCGGCGCGGGTGATGCTCGAAAGCACCCACGCACCGCTCAAGACCGTGGCGTATCAATGCGGCTTTCGCGACGCCCAGCACATGCGCAGTGTGTTCAATCGCCGGCTGGGCGTGACGCCGCAACAATTCCGGCTTAACTTTGCGGCGCCGGTTTGAGCGTGTCATAGGCTTCCAGGGCGCGCAGCGAGTAGATATACGCCGCGCCGGCATTCAGCGAGATTGCGGTGGCCAGGGTCGCGGCCACTTCTTCGCGGGTGGCGCCGGCCTTGATTGCCGCGTCGGCATGCACGCCGATGCAGCCGTCACAGCGGGTGGTGATGGCCACGGCGATGGAAATCAGCTCGCGGGTCTTGGCATCCAGGACGTCATTTTCCTCGGCTGCTTCCCCCAGCGCCATGTAGGCTTTGACCATCTTCGGGTTGCTCTTGCCCAGCGCGCCAAAGGCTTTCTTCACGGTAGGCAGCAAGTCGGACCAGTTATTGAACATCGTGTTAACTCCTGAACGGGTTGGGTGTGAAGCCAGTGTGCGCGGTTCAGGTTTGGCGCTTTTGTTCGATCCACTCACCTTTTTGACCGATGCTCGCAAATGAACTCCATCGACACCCTCATCGCGTTGGCCAACCTGCAGGGCAGCCTGGACCTGCGTTGCCAGTTCCAGGGCGCCTGGGCCATGGACCACGAGCCCGAGCCGCTGGGCGTGGCGCCGTATCACATTGTGCTGGCGGGCACCTGCCGCGCCGAATTGTCCGGCGGGCAGCAGGTGACGCTGGAGGAGGGCGACATCCTGTTGATGCCCGGTGGCGCGACGCACCTGGTGCGCAGCCAGGGCGCGCGGGTAAAGCCGATGGCGCAGACCGTGATCGAAGGCGGCTTGCTGCCGATCCATCGCCTGGGCGGTGAGCAGCCGGACGTGGACATGCTCTGCGGCAGCTTTCGCTACAACCGCCAGTCGTTGCTGTTCAGTGCGTTGCCGGACTACCTAGTGGTGTCCAGCCGGCAATGGCAGGCCGATGGGCAGCTGGCGGCATTGATCGCACTGCTGCGCAGCGAGGCGGACGGGCAGCGGCTGGGGGCGCGGTTTTTCATTGATGCGCTGTCGTCGGCGTTGTTCACCCTGATCCTGCGGGCATGGCTGACGCAGCAAGCACCGGTGGCGGGCACCTTTGCCTTGTTGACCGACAAACGCCTGGGCAAGGCCTGGCAGGCGATGCTGGCGGATCCCGGGCATGAGTGGACCATCGACAGCCTGGCCAGCGCCGCGTCGATGTCCCGGGCGACCTTCATGCGTGGGTTTGTCAAAGTGGCGGGCGTGTCGCCGTGGGTGTTGCTGACGCAGTTGCGCATGGAGCTGGCGTTCAACCTGCTGCATCAGTCGCGGCTGAGCCTGACGGATATTGCCGCTCGGGCGGGGTATCAATCCCAGGCGGCGTTCAGCAAGAAATTCAAGGAAACCTACGGTGAGGCGCCGGGGCGGCTGCGTACCCGCTAGAAGCAACAACGCAGATCAAAATGTGGGAGCGGGCTTGCTCGCGAATGCGGAGTGTCAGTCACCAGATGTATTGACTGATCCACCGCATTCGCGAGCAAGCCCGCTCCCACATTGGTTTTTTGTTTCTTCAGTTATTGCGGTGTCCGGGCCGGCAATAGCTTGAGCGTACTACGAGTATTCGCCGTCACTTCCTCATCATTAAAATGCGCCTGCTCATACCCGCCTTCGATGTACGTCTCCGCCTGATCGGAATAGTGCTTGTCGAACGGCACACCACTCTGCCCGACCGGGTTGATGGTCAGCCCATGGGCGGCATCGGCGAAATCAATCAGGCGTCGGGTCGACGGCCCGTACGTCACCGGCCACGGCGCCGGGCCGATCTGTGCGGATTGGTTGTTGGGCACTTCATGGGTGCCGGGAGCGGCAAACGGGCCTACGTTGACGATCTTGTCCAACGGCTTCTGCGAGCCCAGTGGATGGCCGTGGGTCAGGGTGTGGGCCTTGCCCCATTGCCACTGCGATGGGTCGTCACCAAAGGTCGCCTTGAGGTGTTGCAGGCTGTTGTCCCAGGCAAGCTTGACGGTCTCGGCGCGGTGGCCATCCCACCACGGCGAATCCGCTGAAGCGGCCAGGCGCGGCAAGGCTGCGTCCACTACCCGAGTGGTGAGCAAGGTCTTGAACATCCCATCGCCCAGTTTCGGGTGGAACGCCGCGTCAGTGAGGTTGAACAGGAACTGGTTGAACAGCGTGGCACTGGTGGAGTCCAGCGGGTAATCGCCTTTCCAGGCTGCCAGTTGCTCCACCAGCTTCAACTGCGCCGGGTCCTTGACCACCTCACGCAGCACCGGCAGCAGCGGTGCCAGCAGCCGTGGGCCGTAGGCGGTGGTGGTGCCGAGCTGCAAGGCCTGGCTGTTGTCCACGTCCCATTTCACGCTGTTGTCGCTCAGTTGCGCGTTCAACTGCTGGCCACGGTCCGCCAGGTTGTAATACCCGGGGATCGGCATGCCGGTGGGTGACGCGGGCTGGGCATTGGCGGACACCACATAACCGCGGGCCGGGTTTTCTTCCTGGGGGTTGGCGCTGAATGGGTAGAAACCGAGCTTGTCCGCTTGGGCGGTACTGCCGTCGAGGATAAAGCCCGGGTTGACCCCGGCCGGGCGGATCGGCAATTGCGCCGCCGCCCACCAACCGATATCGCCCTTGGCATTGGCCCATACGATGTTCAAGCCAGGCGCCTGGACCTTGGCCGCCGCCGCACGCGCTTTGGCGAGGGTATCGGCACGGTTGAGCTGATAGAAACCGTCGAGGATCGGGTTTTCGGTATCCAGGAATGCCCACCACATGGCAATCGGCGTCTTGCCGGCATTCTCGCCGAGCACGTCATTGATGATCGGACCGTGGGGCGAGGTGCGCAGGGTCAGGGTTACCGGGTCCTGGCCCTTGACCGCGATCTGTTGCTCGCTGCTGGTCATGTCCACCCACTTGTCGTGGTACCAGACCTGGTTGGGGTTGTCCGGGTTGACCTTCTCGGCGATCAGGTCGAGGTCATCGTTCTGGAACATGGTCAGGCTCCAGCCGAAATCCTTGTTGTGGCCCAGGAATGCCACCGGCACCAGCGCGTTGTGATAACCGTACAGCTCGAAGCCCGGCGCCGACAGCTGCGCCTCGTACCACACCGACGGCACCGAGAAACGGATATGCGGGTCACCCGCCAGCAAAGGTTTGCCGCTCTTGGTGCGGCTGCCGCTGATGGCCCAGGCGTTGCTGCCTTCGAACTGCGGCAGGCCGTTGTCGGCCATGGCCTGTTCGCTCAACTGGGCAATGGCGCCGAGGTCTTTCCAGTCACCGGCCGCCAGGTTCAGCGCGCCCTTGGGCTGCCAGTCGAGGTCGAAGACCTTCAGGTAGTCGTTGCCCAACTGATCGCGTACGTAGGTCAGCAAGGGTTCGGTGCGAAAGGCTGCGGCAAAGCTGTAGGCCAGGTAGCCGGCGACGCTGATGGTGTCTTCGGCGGTGAACGGGCGCTTGGGGATGCCCAGTACGTCGAACTCCATGGGTTTGGCGTGGCTGTCCTGATACTGGTTGACCCCGTCCAGGTAGGCTTGCAGGGCCTTCCAGGACGCAGACTCATGGTCCATGTGCTCGACGTAGCTCAAGGCGCGCTCGCGAATGCGCAGGCTGCGAAATAGCTTGTCGGTCTCCAGCAGCTTGGGCCCCAGCACCTCGGCCAGCTCGCCACGGGACAGGCGCCGCATGATTTCCATCTGGAACAGCCGGTCCTGGGCATGTACGTAGCCGAGGGCACGGTACAGGTCAGTCTCGTTCTCGGCGCGGATATGCGGCACGCCTCGGTCGTCGTAGCGCACCGTGACCGAACCTTGCAGATGGGCCAGCTCCACCGTGCCCTGGCGGGTCGGCTGCTTGCTGTACACGTACCAGCCGGCGCCAACCATAAGGGCTACGAGCAGGATGGCCAGCGCGGTCAGGATGCGTTTCATGGGTTGTCCCTTATTAGTCGGTCACCGTGAAGATTCGGGCAGTTTAGTGGGTTTGGCGAGCGCTGCGGAAAATGCTCTCGGGTTCGTGCTCCCTGAACCTGAGCTGCATGAAGTGGGGGTTCTGAAGTGCGCCGCGGGTAGGCGGAGTATTATGTTTACTCTGTTACATGAAACCAGCGGCGCGATGATTCACCCCGTCATCCGGGCGCGCCTTTGCTATCACTTTCGGAATGCAATTTATGACAGATCCCAGCCGTGCACAGGTGCCTTATGCCTGCTGCATGGAAACGCCATCGCTGATCAGCAATTTTTTGCGATACCCGCCGGTGGGTTTCACTGCCCAGCTGTCAGCACAGGGACTGCCGTACTTTTTTACCCGGTTCGACCTGCAGACCACCGCCGACGATGAGCTGCGTAGCCGCCTGCGCAGTTGGCCGGGGTACCGTTTGTGGCAGTCATGGCTGCATATCGACACCTGTTTTATCGGCACCACGGTCAGCGAATATTCCCCGTTCCCGCTGAACGTACCGCCACAGGACATGGCGCAATGGCTGCAACAGGAGTGTGCACCGCAACGCAAGCTCACCATCGTCAAGGATGTGCCGCTGGATTCTCCGCTGCTCAGCGTTGAGGACAATCGCTACGCACACGCGTTGATCGAGGCCTGCACCCAGCGCGGATTCATCAATGTAGAGGGCCAGGCGCTGGCCTATGTACCGATCGACTTCAGCTCGACGGATGAGTATCTGTCGCGGTTGTCCCACAGCCGTCGCCGCAATATCCGCCGCAAGCTACGCAGCCGTGATGAGCTGCGCATCGAGATCCTGGACACCGGCGATGCCCGCTTCAGCGATGAGCAATGGCAGCAGGAACTGTATCGGCTGTACAAGGCGGTGTACGCACAGAGCGAAATCCACTTCGACTTGCTCACGCCCGAATTCTTCATCCAGTTGCTCACCGATGCCGACAGCGGCGGGCATGTGTTCTGCTACTGGGACGAAGACGAACTGGTTGGCTATAACCTGTGCTACCAGCAAGACGGCAAGTTGCTCGACAAGTACATCGGCCTGAACTACCCGCTGGCGCTGGAGCACAACCTGTACTTCGTCAGCTGGTTTGTGAACCTGGAGTTCGCCCTGGAAAAGGGCCTGCAGTTTTATGTCGCGGGGTGGACCGACCCACAGGTCAAGTCCAGCCTCGGCGCCAAGTTCACGTTTACCCGCCATCTGGTGTGGGTGAGGAACCCGCTGCTGCGCAAAGTGATGAACCGTTTCCGGCACCATTTTGAAAGCGATACCCAGTGGCAGCAGGAGCAAACCGCATGAGCCAGGCCCGTCCCGCATTGATCCTCGATTTTGACGGGGCCGTGAATAACATTCCCGGCGCCCTTACCCTGCCGTTGCAAGCCTGGCAGGAGAAAATCCGTTTCGGCTGCCGCTGGGCGCAGTTCAAGGAGCTGGAGAGCGCCCTGCACGCGCAGATGCCCAGCGATTACGGCTGTGTGTTTACCGGCAGCGGTGATTATCACCACCTCAGCCAGCTGTTGTTGAACCGTCTTCCCACCCAGCAAAAGATCCAGCTGATCATTTGCGATAACCACCCGGACAACATGCGTTATCCGTTTGGCATCCATTGTGGGTCCTGGGTCTACTGGGCCAGCCGCCTGCCGCAGGTCGAGCACGTTCACGTGCTGGGCATTGGCTCGCCGGACATTTCCCTCAAGCACGCCTGGGAGAATCACTGGTCGCCGCTGGTGAAACGCAAGCTGACCTACTGGAACACCAACGTCGATACCCGCTGGTTGAACTGGATCGGCGCAGGCCGCAGCAATCGTGCATTCACCAGCGCGGACGAGTTGATGAGCGCGTTCCTGGCGCAGCTAGACCGTTCGCTGCCGGTGTATCTCTCCATCGACAAAGACGTGCTGAGCCCGCAGGTGGTGAATACCAATTGGGACCAGGGCGAGTTTCTGGAGAAGCATTTGAATGCGCTGATCGACGCCTGCCACGGCAGCATTATTGGCGCGGACATTACCGGCGACGTGTCCGCCTACCACTACCAGAGCAAGTTCAAGCGCTGGCTGAGTGCGTCGGATGGCCAGGAAGAGCTGCCGGAGAACCAGGTGGTGATCTGGCAACAGCAGCAGAATGAGCTGAATGCGCGCTTGTTGACCCGTATCGATCAAAGCTGGGCCTAGCGTTTAAGAATCCGCCGCAGATGATCCAGCACTTGCTCGAACAGCTCGTCCGTCAGCCAGTGGCTATTGCTGATCGACAGTGTCTGGGCGGCGAAGCTTTGCGCGCGGGGGATATCGGCGCCTTGCTGTAACAGCGGGGTGAGTGCCGGGTAGCCCGGCAATACGTGGATGAACAGGCGGGTCACGCCCAGGCCTGCCGTCCACAGCTGCGCCATCGCGGTATCGCGGGTTTGTGCGCTGGGCATCACCACCATCAGGAACGGCCAGGTGCCTTGCTGGCCCGGGCTGTCGGTCAACACCGACACGCCGGGCAAGCTGCTCAACTGCGCCACGCGACGCAAGGCCCGCAGGCGACCTTGCTGCAAATGCTCGGGCAAGCGTGCCAGGGCTGCGGCGCCGACCTTCTGGCGATAGCCGCCGAGGCGGTGCAACGGAATATCGTTGACGGAAAAGTCGTCGCCTACCGCCGCCACTTCATCGCCCCGCGCCAACGCCGCCCGCAGCGGCTTGCCGTACACGTACTTCAGCCCGCGGGGCTGATACGCCGCGGCATAGCCCCACAGCTCGGCGCTGCGTTGCACTTCCCAGCGCAGGCTGAAGGGCAAGTCCTGCCGGCATTGCTGGTGCAACGCCTGATGCAGCGCCGGATCCCGGCTGAACAACACACCGCCTTCAGCCGTCGTCAGGCCTTTGCCCAGCGCCATGCTGAAAAAGCCGATGTCGCCTTTCAGTCCGACGCTTTTTCCATCATCCAGTGCGCCCATGGCTTGGGCGGCGTCTTCGATCACCGCAATGCCGAGTGGCTCGGCAATGCGCTTGGCAGCCTCCACATCCGCCACACGCCCGGCCAGGTGAGTGACGACGATCGCCAAGGTGTTTTGGTTGCACAGCTGCGCCAGCTGGTGTTCGTCCAGGTCGATGCTGCCGGGCTGCAGATCGCACGCCACCACGCGCAAAGGCGGGCAGTGATGGGCCGCCAGGGCCACCAGCGGGCAGGTATAGGCCGGCACGATAAGCTCGGTGCGCCCCGGCGTGCGCTGCTGCAACACCCGCAGCGCCATGATCAGCGCGGCGGTGCCGGAGCAGGGCAGGGCCGGCAGCGGGATGTCGAGCTGTCGGGCCAGGTCGCGGGCCAGGTCGCCCGAGCGGTTGAACAAGTCCTGCCAGCGCAGGGGAAGCCCCGCCGTTGGCGGAATCTCCCGCTGGCTGACAACGGGCGTCATGACGCCAGCGTCTGCGAGGGTTCGGCCTCGACGGTCTTGCTTTCTTTGTCTTCGCTGCGCGCCAGGCACAGGATGCCCGCAATGATCAGCGCGCCACCGACGATTTTGGGCAGGGTAAGGGTGTCGTTGAACAGCCACACGGAGATCAGCGTCACGCTGATCAGCTCCAGGTGTGACGCCGCAAACGCCGGGCCCACCGGGGCGTATTTCAACAGCGTCATCCAGGTGAAAAACGCGCCGATGTAGCCCACGAATGCGCCGTAGATCCATGGCGCACCGAACACGCGGATCAACCAGGCGGCGTCCATCGTCAGCGGTTCGGCATGAATCGAGGCGAACTTGAAACTGACCTGCGCCAAGGTATCGAAAATGATCAGCGACAGAAAACCGAGGATATAAAACCGTTTCATTACTCGAACCCCACGACGGTCACGCCACAGGCGATCAGCAGGATGCCGATCAACCGCCATTTGGTCAGGCTTTCCTTGAACAGGAAACGCCCGGCAATCATGATCACGACAATATTGATGGAGCCCAGCATCACCCCGACCGACAACGGTACCAGCGTCAGGAAGGCCAGCCACAGCACGAATTCGAAGACATAGCAGATGATGCCCAGCCAGATCCACGGACGCTTGAGCATATGGCGCCAGTGGGCCATGCCGTCATGCTCGGCGCTGGCTGAGGCAGCGGCTTTAAACGCCAACTGGCCGGACGTATCAACGATGACGTTGAGTATCCAGAGGATGATGGTTAATTGGCTCATGTGTTCCCGTGTCGTCTGCTTGTACGGCTAGTTGCTTACGATACAGGAGCGTGCCGATACAGTTGTTCGAGTTTGTCGAACGAACAGCGTCTGTTCAGCTTGCCGGGTCAGGGTGGAGACGTTTCCCCGTTCCACTCGCAATAACAGCCCACCGCCAGGGTGTGGGTCGCATTGACCTCGCGTCCGCCTTCGAGGGCTTGCAGGATCGGCTCGATAAAGCTGTTGCTGGAGTTACACGTCAACCCTTCGCTGTAGGGCCCGAAATACGCCAGCTTGCCGCTGCGGTCCCAGATGCCCACGGCAGGGCTGGCCGGCAGATGCTGGGCACCGGGCACGGCCTTGAGGGCCTTCATCGAGCCCAGGGTGGCGGGCAACTGCCCGTGGCTGCCGGCTTTCTGCAGGGAATAGAACTCCACGCCCTGGGGGGCGTACTGCTCGATCAACTCGCCAAGGTGCTGCTGGTTGCCGACATTGCACGGGCAGGCGGGGTCCCAGAAGTGCACCAGGCGGATCGGGCCCGGGCCGGCAAGCTCGGCCGGCAGGCTCAGGCTGTCACCGGAAAACACCGCCGTATGCTCACTGAATGCCCGCAGGTAGCGTCCCTGGAACCAGTCATACGCCGCCCACAACACCCCGGCGCAAATGATCACGATCAGGCTGGCGAAGAGGGTGGTGCGGTAGGGCTGTCGCATTTGGATCAATCCTCGGAGGACGCGTAGCTTGCCATGCTTGCCCTGACAGATGAATATCGCGGCTCGATATTCATCTGTTCAATGCGTTGAAGCCACATTCTGGAAGTTCTTATGCCCGTTACGTTTGACCCTGATCATCTACGCGAAAGCTTGCGCCCACTGGTGGACGCGCAGCCGCTTTCAGCCGAGGCCCGGGTCTACCAGCGCTTCTACGGCCTGGACCTCACTGCCCGCAAGGTGCCCGCGACAAGCCGCCTGGGGCGGTTTGCGGTGGATGGGTTCGACGTGGTCTGCCAGGTGTGGTGGCCACCGGTGCCGGTGGCGACGATGTTCCTGTTCCATGGGTTCTACGACCATATGGGCCTGTACCGGCATGCCGTGGACTGGGCGCTGGATCAGGGTTTTGTGGTGATCGCCTGCGACTTGCCGGGCCACGGCCTGTCCAGCGGCGAGCGGGCCAGCATTGATGACTTTGCGGTGTACCAGGACGTGGTGCAGGCGTTGTTTGAACAGGCCAAGGCGCTGCAATTGCCGCAGCCGTGGCACTTGTTCGGGCAAAGCACCGGCGGCGCGATTGTGGTGGATCACCTGCTTAGCCATGGCGTCGACAGCCCGGCCCAGGGCAAGACGTTCCTGTTGTCACCGCTGGTGCGGCCCCGCGCCTGGGGTTGGTCGCAGCTCAGCTATTACCTGCTCAGGCCTTTCGTCAAAGGCATTGCCCGGCGTTTCAGCGATAACACCAACGACCCGCAGTTCAAGCCGTTCCTGGAGGCCGACCCGTTGCAGCCACGGCAGTTGCCGACTGCCTGGGTGGGCGCCCTGGCGCGCTGGATCAAACGTGTTGAAGCGGCGCCACGCAGCACGCGGCGGCCGTTGATCGTGCAGGGTGAGGAAGACATGACGGTGGACTGGCAGCACAACCTGAAGGTGCTGCGCAGCAAGTTCGACCAACCGGAGGTGTTGATGCTGCCGCGCGGCAGGCATCACTTGGCGAATGAGATTCCGGAGATTCGGCAGCAATACTTCGGGTTTCTCACCGACCACCTGAAATAACGCAATCCAAATGTGGGAGCGGGCTTGCTCGCGAAGGCGGTCGATCAGTTAGCATAACCAGTGACTGGCACACCGTCTTCGCGAGCAAGCCCGCTCCCACAGGGTTACTGCGCCAGGCTCGAGGTGCTTTGGCCGACCGCCAGCCCGGCGCGAATCGCCGCCAGTGCCGCCTTGTAGTACGCCTTGCCCTCCGGCGACTCCGCGAACGTCGCGAACTCTTCCAGCTCCGGGTCGGACAAATCCCGGTAGACGTACAACAGCGTGTTGTTCAGATCGTTGCCGATCTGCTGCATCAGGCGCTCACGCTGGCCGTTCAACATGCCCTGCGCCTGGCCGCCGCCCAACAGCCCGGGGATCATCTGGCTCAAGCTGTCGGCCGCCACGCCGGCAATCGCCAGGCTGACTTCAGCCCCGGCTTCCCGCGCAGGCAGGGCCTGGGCCAGGTGGCCGATGATCAGGCTGCGGGTGGCATCGGCTTCCATGTGCGGCAAGCCCTGGGCGTTCTTCGCCAGTTGATCGCGGCGGGTGGCCAGCAACTCGGCGGCGACAATCTTGCGGCCCAGCGGCGACTGGAAGAAGGCCAGTGCCGGCTTAGGGTCCGCCAAATTCTTGCGCAGTTGCGCTTCGGCGCGCTGGTCTACCGACTGGGGCGCGAAGCGTTTATTGCTGTTGTCCACCAGCGCCTGATACACCGCCGGCGGCAGGCTGTTGCGGTAGCGTTGCTGGGCGGCACTGAGGGCGTCATTAAAATGCGCGCGCTGGTCTGCCCAGCCGGCGACCTTGTACAACTGGTCATGGCTGTCTGCCCAGGCGGGCAAAACGCAGAACATCAGCAAGGAAAAAAACAAACGACGCATATGGACTCCTGTCAGTCGGCCACTATTGTCCGTGTCGGGCGTAGGATTTGTCGAGAAATCCTATCGGTCACCTGACTAAAGTGTATTCAGACGCTCGGCGGCTCTGTCGGATTCACAGGCGTATGGATACTATGCGCGCCATGCCCATACCCTCCGATCACCCGCTGCTGTTACGCATTGTCGATGACCTGGCCGCACAAGGCTGGTCGCAGCAGAATATCTTCCTGCCCGAGGCTCTGACCCTCGAACTGGCGGCTGAGTGCCAAAAACGCGCCGCCGAAGGTGAATTGGCGCCCGCGGCGGTCGGACGGGGGCCGTCCCAAGAGATTCGCGAGGGCATCCGGGGTGACCATATCCAGTGGCTGGAGCCGGGCGAGGTTGTGGCCTGCGATAACTACCTGGAGCTGATGGACAGCCTGCGGGTGGCGATGAACCGTGGCCTGTTCCTGGGCCTGGAAGACTTCGAAAGCCACTTCGCGATGTACCCCCCGGGGGCGTTTTACCTCAAGCATGTGGACCGTTTTCGCGATGACGACCGGCGCATGGTGTCGGCAGTGATCTACTTGAACAACGCCTGGCTGCCGGAACATGGCGGCCAGTTGCGCATGTACCTCAAGGGCGACGTCGAATACGATGTGGTGCCCACCGGCGGTTGCCTGGTGGTATTCCTGTCGGGGGAAATCCCCCATGAAGTCATGCCCGCCACCCGCGAACGCCTGTCCCTCACCGGCTGGTTTCGCCGGCGGGGCAACGAGCCGTTTTGATGATGCAAAAAATTCTGGTCAGCCGCTGCCTGCTGGGGCACCGGGTACGCTACGACGGAGGGGCCAGCGGGCCTTTCGACCAACTGGCCGCGTGGCAGGCCGAAGGCCGGGTGGTTGCCGTGTGCCCGGAAGTGGCGGGTGGCTTGCCGACGCCACGGCCGTCTGCCGAAATCCCGGGCGGGCAGGGGATTGACGTGTGGGAAGGCCGCGCCCAGGTGCTGACGGCCCAGGGGGAAGACTTCAGCGAAGCCTTCCTCGATGGCGCCCGCCAGGCATTGGCGCTGGTACAGCGTCACAATATCCGCGTCGCCGTACTCAAGGCCAACAGCCCGTCGTGCGGCAATCTGCTGACCTATGACGGTACCTTCACCGGCGTGAAGGTCACGGGCGAAGGCGTGACGGCGGCATTGCTCAAGCGCCATGGGGTGCTGGTGTTCAGTGAGCTGGAATTGCCCGAAGCGGCAGCGGCCCTGGCAAAATGCTCAAGCCCG
>NZ_JACAPY010000027.1:210452-312094 GCF_013385455.1 Pseudomonas sp. G1002 | reverse complement strand
AAGCCCGCTCCCACATTGACCGAGTCGTTTATTCGGCCTTTTTCACCGGCTTGCTCGCATCCATCCCGAACCACTTCTCCGACAACGCCGCCAGCCGGCCATCGGCCTTCACTCGTTGCAAGGCCTTGTCCAGGCTGGCCTTGAACGCCGGGTTACCCTTCTGGAACGGAATCGCCAGGCTCAGCGTCGGGCCGACGTCTGCGCCTTCCTTCACCGGCAGCTGGCTGTCGCGAATCGCGTAGGGAATCAGCAGCCGGTCACTGATGGCGGCATCGATCTGTTGATCGGCAACGTCCTTGAGCGGCTGCCTGGCATCGGCATAGCTGCGCAAATCAACGCCCTCGGCGGTGCGCGCCTGCTCCACAAACTGGCTGCCCTGGGCCACGCCCAACGCCTTGCCCTTGAGCGCCGCAAAGCTGCCCAACGGGCGCTGTTCCTGCTTGCGCACGATCAGCTGTGCGCTGGAGTAGCTGTAGGGCTCGCTGAAGTCGAAACGATCCGCCAGTTCAGGAGTCATAGCGATATGGTTGATGGCCACGTCGTACTTGGCGCTTTCCACGCCGGGCAGCAACTCGGCGGCATCGACAGTGATAAAGGAGGGGCGTACGTCCATTTCCTTGGCCAGCAACTCACCCAGCTCCACTTCAAAACCGGTGAGTTTGTCGCCTTCCTTGAAGTTGAAGGGCGGGGTGTTGGCTTCCATTGCGATGCGCAGTTCCCCGCGGTCAAATACATCGTCGATCAGTTCGGCATGGGCCAAGGGACTTGCAAGGGGCAGTAAAAGTAACAGGCCAGGCAGGAAACGCATGGTCGCTCCTAAAGAATTCGAATGAGCGAAGCGTTGTTCAGGCTCGCTTTGCTATGGTGTTGAATGCCTTGGACAGCAATTTGTCGCGAAGTTGTCATAACCCTACAGATTTCCCGGAAAAACTGGAGAAGTGAATGAAAGCCTTTTTGACCCGTGCAACCCTGGCCAGCCTATTGCTGGGCGCTTCGATGCTGGCGACCGCTGCTGATGGCATCCCGCGCAGCGCTCCACCAGAAGGTGCCAAAGTGTTCATCGTGTCGCCCAAAGATGGCGCCACCGTCGATAAAACCTTCACCGTCAAATTCGGCATGGAAGGCCTGAAACTGGCCCCGGCAACCAGCCAGGACCCGGGCACCGGCCACCACCACCTGCTGATCGACCAGAAAGAATTGCCGGATGCCAGCGTGCCGATCCCGGCCACCGACACCGTGATCCACTACGGCAAGGCCCAGACCGAAACCGAGCTGACCCTCACCCCAGGCAAGCACACGCTGCAACTGGTAGCCGGCGACAAACTGCACATGCAGTTCAACCCGACTGTAGCCTCGAAAGTCATCACGGTTAACGTCAAGTAAGATTTGTTCAGACAAAAAAAGGGAGACCCGAGGGTCTCCCTTTTTTATGCGCGTTTAGCGATTAGAACAACACGCGGCTACGGATAGTGCCGTTGATGTGCTGCAGCTTCTCTTGCGCCAGGTCCGAATACTCGGCGTCTACGTCGATAACCACGTAGCCGACTTTCTCGTTGGTCTGCAGGAACTGACCGGAAATGTTGATGCCGTTTTCCGCGAAGACCTTGTTGATCTCCATCATCACGCCAGGGATGTTCTGGTGGATGTGCAGCAGACGGTGCTTGCCAGGGTGCGCCGGCAGAGCCACTTCCGGGAAGTTGACCGAGGACACCGACGTACCGTTGTCGCTGTACTTGACCAGTTTCTCCGACACTTCCAGGCCGATGTTGGCTTGGGCTTCAGCGGTGGAACCGCCGATGTGCGGGGTCAGGATCACGTTGTCCAGGCCACGCAGCGGGCTTTCGAAGATGTCGTCGTTAGAGCGCGGCTCAACCGGGAACACGTCGATGGCGGCGCCGATCAGGTGCTTGTCCTTGATCGCGTCGGCCAGGGCGTCCAGCTCGACCACGGTGCCGCGTGCAGCGTTGATCAGGATCCCGCCCTTCTTGATGGCGCGGATTTCCTTCTCGCCGATCATCCACTGGGTCTCAGCGGTTTCCGGTACGTGCAGGGTCACGATGTCGGACATGCCCAGCAGCTCGGTCAGGCTCGACACCTGAGTGGCGTTACCCAATGGCAGCTTGGTCAGGGTGTCGTAGAAGAACACCTGCATGCCCAGGCCTTCGGCCAATACCGACAGTTGAGTACCGATCGAACCGTAACCGACGATACCCAGCTTCTTGCCGCGGATTTCGAAGGAGTTGGCTGCGCTCTTGATCCAGCCGCCACGGTGGCAGGAAGCGTTCTTCTCGGGAATACCGCGCAGCAACAGGATCGCCTCGGCCAATACCAGCTCAGCAACGGAGCGGGTGTTGGAGTACGGTGCGTTGAACACCGCGATGCCGCGCTCGCGCGCTGCGTTGAGGTCGACCTGGTTGGTGCCGATGCAGAAACAGCCGACAGCTACCAACTTCTTGGCGTGATCGAAGATCTCTTCGGTCAGCTGAGTGCGGGAGCGAATGCCGATAAAGTGCGCGTCGGCGATCTTTTCCTTGAGCTGGGCTTCCGGCAGAGAACTGGTGATGTACTCAATGCTGGTGTACCCGGCGGCCTTCAGGACTTCGACGGCCGATGGGTGGACGCCTTCCAGAAGAAGGAACTTGATCTTGCTCTTATCGAGAGAAGTCTTGCTCATCTGCGTAAACCTGTATCCCGGAGAAAAATGGCAGGGAATCGGATCACGTAAGCTGACCCGGACGGCAGGAAAGCCGTCACCGCAGAACGCCCTTGGGCACTATCCTGCGGGGGCGGTATGCTAGCATACGTGCCCCGCTAAACACCCATTCCTGCGACGTGAAGCGTTCTCAGGATGACCATGAATTGTTCGAGAGTTCTGTCGATGACCCATCCTGCCCTGATTGATGAGCTGAAGACCCTGGTTGAGCCTGGCAAGGTCCTGACCGATGCTGACTCCCTTGAGGCTTATGGCAAGGACTGGACCAAGCATTTCGCGCCGGCCCCGGTGGCCATCGTCTTCCCGAAGACCACCGAGCAGGTGCAGGCCATCGTCCGTTGGGCCAATGAGCACAAGGTCGCGCTGGTGCCGTCCGGTGGTCGTACCGGCCTGTCGGCCGCTGCCGTCGCTGCGAATGGCGAAGTGGTTGTGTCGTTCGACTATATGAACCAGATTCTCGACGTGAACCTCACCGACCGCACCGCCGTGTGCCAGCCGGGTGTGGTCACCAAGCAATTGCAGAACGTCGCCGAAGAAAAAGGCCTGTACTACCCGGTGGATTTCGCCTCGTCGGGTTCCAGCCAGATTGGCGGCAATATCGGCACCAATGCCGGCGGGATCAAGGTCATTCGCTACGGCATGACCCGTAACTGGGTCGCCGGTATGAAAGTCGTCACCGGCAAGGGCGACCTGCTGGAACTGAACAAAGACCTGATCAAGAACGCCACCGGCTACGACATGCGCCAGCTGTTCATCGGCGCTGAAGGCACCCTGGGGTTTGTGGTCGAAGCGACCATGCGCCTGGACCGTGCGCCGAAAAACCTTACCGCGATGGTGCTCGGCACCACCGACTTCGACTCGATCATGCCGGTGTTGCACGCCTTCCAGAGCAAGCTGGACCTGACCGCCTTCGAATTCTTTTCCGACAAGGCCCTGGCCAAAGTCCTCGGTCGCGGCGACGTGCCGGCGCCGTTCGAGTCCGACTGCCCGTTCTACGCGCTGCTGGAATTTGAAGCGACCACCGAAGAAGTGGCCAACGATGCCCTGGCCACGTTCGAACACTGCGTCGAGCAGGGCTGGGTGCTGGACGGCGTGATGAGCCAGAGCGAAACCCAACTGCACAACCTGTGGAAGCTGCGCGAGTACATCTCCGAGACGATCTCCCACTGGACGCCGTACAAGAACGACATTTCGGTGACTGTGTCGAAAGTACCGGCCTTCCTCAAGGAAATCGACGCGATCGTCGGCGAACACTACCCGGACTTCGAAATCGTCTGGTTCGGCCACATCGGCGACGGCAACCTGCACCTGAACATTCTCAAGCCGGAAAACCTGAGCAAGGACGAGTTCTTCGCCAAGTGCGCCACCGTCAACAAGTGGGTGTTCGAGACCGTGCAGAAGTACAACGGCTCGATCTCCGCCGAACACGGCGTGGGCATGACCAAGCGCGATTACCTGACCTACAGCCGTTCGCCGGTTGAAATTGAATACATGAAGGCAGTGAAAGCGGTGTTCGACCCGAACGGGATCATGAACCCGGGCAAGATTTTCGCTGTTTAACAGTCCCTGAAGGAGTCGGTCCATGAGCTACCAGCACAAGTATGTCGACGGCACCAATATTCACTTTCCCCTGGGGAAGGTGGTGTGCATCGGGCGTAACTACGCCGAACACGCCAAGGAACTGGATAACCCGGTACCCACCGAGCCGCTGCTGTTTATCAAGCCCGGCAGTTGCGTAGTGGCACTGGAAGGCGGTTTTGCCATCCCTACCGAGCGCGGTTCGGTGCATTACGAAGCGGAAATCGCGGTGTTGATCGGCAAGCCGTTGTCGGCCAAACCGAGCCGCGAGGAAGTGCTGGACGCCATCTCCGGCTTCGCCCCGGCCCTGGACCTGACCCTGCGGGACAAACAGGCCGAGCTGAAAGCCAAGGGCCTGCCGTGGGAAATCGCCAAGTCGTTTGACGGTGCGGCGGTGATTGCCCCGTTCGTGGTCGGCAGCACCTTCCCGGATGTGACGGATATCGGCATTCGCCTGACCATCAATGGCGAAGTGCGCCAGGACGGCAACAGCGCGATCATGCTCAACCCGATCATCCCGATGATCCAGTACATGGCCGGCTGCTTCTCGTTGCAGGCCGGGGATGTGATCCTCACCGGTACGCCGGCAGGCGTGGGCCCGCTGAATGTGGGTGACGAGCTGGTGCTGGAATTGCCGGGTGTGAGCCGCTTCGAAAGCAGCGTTCGCTGAATACCTGGCGAAACGCGGTCAAAAATGTGGGAGCGGGCTTGCTCGCGAAAGCGGTGTATCAGTGACAGATTCAGTGACTGATACTCCGCATTCGCGAGCAAGCCCGCTCCCACATTTGATCTGTGTACTGCCACCCAATCGGGTTTTTGCATTTTTTTCACACCCCATCCGGATAATCCTCAGCCTCCTGCGCGCGGACCTTTTGATCCTGTGCTATCCCCTAAAGCTGACTTTCTGGAAAGCGTAATGGCCGTGCCTCTCCCATCCGTAAAACCCACGTTTCGTTCACGCCTTGCCATGCGCTGGTATTCCTGGCTGTTCCTCGCCGGCGCGATCATTTACGGCGTGGCCTGGGCGATGCACTGGGACGACCGCGGTGTGTTGTGGCTGGCGGAGGGTTTCGAAACCCCGGCCGAGCGCCTGGAAAGCGTCTGGCTCCCGGACTACCACGCGGTGATCGACGCCAAGCTGCTGCCCGGCATGGAGAAGGACGAAGCCTCGGACCTCACCTACAACCCGCTGACCAAGACCCTGTTCTCGGTGATGGGCAAGAACCCGTTCCTGGTTGAACTGACCCTGCAAGGCGACGTGCTGCGCAAGATGCCGCTCAACGGCTGGAACAACCCGGAAGGCGTGACCATGATGGAAAACGGCCTGATGGCCGTGGTCGATGAGCGCCAGCACAGCCTGACCATCGTCAAGGTCGACCCGCAGACCCAGCAGTTGAACAAAGCCGACTTCCCGTCCTATGACCTGGGCCCGTCCAAGGACCAGAACAAAGCCTTTGAGGCGGTCACCTGGGACAAGCGCAACCAACAGCTGATCCTCGGCGAAGAACGCCCACCGGCCCTGTTCACCTGGAAAAGCGACGGCAGCCAGACCCTCTCCGGCGCCAAGCAAAAGCTCGCCAGCACTGAACTGGACATGCGCAACCTGTCGGCGCTGACCGTCGACCCGCGTACCGGCCACCTGCTGGCGCTGTCGGCGGACTCCCATCTGTTGCTGGAACTGGACGAGAAGGGCGAGCAGGTCAGCTTCATGACCTTGCTGGGTGGCTTCAATGGCTTGAAAAAGACCATCCCGCGTGCCGAAGGCGTGACCATGGACGAGAACGGCACGCTGTATATGGTCAGCGAGCCGAACCTGTTCTATCGCTTCGAGAAGCAGGCGCAGTAGTTCGATTACGTCAGATTTTTCTCTATCTGCGGCATAAGCCAGACACCCGGGGCGTTTAAGTTTAAATTCAGGCGACCGTGATATTCATTCGCCAGTTTTTACTCTGAGCCCCGCCCGATGCGTCGACTTGCCCGCCCCAAACCTGCTTTTTTTATCCTGATCCTGATCGCCCTGGTGGCGTGCGGTGTGGTTGCCCAGCAATTGCGCCTGTTCGAGCGTGCCTGGTTCAACTGGCAATCCTGGCGCAATCCCGCCGGGGAGCACTCCATTGGCCTTGGGGATTACCGGGTGGCCCTGGAGGCGCAGGTGATCGACGGCCTCAACGATGATGTCTCGGCACTGACCTTTGATCCGGTGCGCAACAGCCTGTTTACCGTGACCAACAAGAACGCTGAGCTGGTCGAACTGTCCCTGGACGGCAAAATCCTGCGGCGCATTGCGCTGGTGGGGTTTGGCGATGCCGAGGCCGTGGAGTACATCAGCGACAACACCTACGTGATCAGCGACGAACGCCAGCAGCGGCTGATCAAGGTCCATGTGGATGACGACACCCAATTCCTCGATGCCGCCGACGCCGAGCAAATGACCCTCGGCGTGCACCTGGGCGGCAACAAGGGCTTCGAAGGCCTGGCCTATGACTCGGTGGGCAAGCGCCTGTTTGTGGCCAAGGAACGCGACCCGATGCTGATCTACGAGGTCCACGGCTTTCCGCATTTCAAACCGGAAAAAACCTACTCGGTGCACGTGATCAACAACCCCAAGCGCGATGCCGGGTTGTTTGTGCGCGACCTGTCGAGCCTGCAATACGACGAGCGTAGCGGTCATCTGCTGGCGCTGTCGGATGAGTCATTTTTGGTGCTGGAACTGGATATCGACGGTCGCCCCCTGAGCAGCCTGTCGCTGCTCAAGGGGCGCCATGGCCTGAAGCAGCGCGTGCCTCAGGCCGAGGGGATCGCCATGGACAACGACGGCACGTTGTACATGGTCAGTGAGCCCAATCTTTTCTATGTATTCAAAAAAACCAAGTCTTGAGTCATGTGCAGAACAAATGTGGGAGCGGGCTTGCTCGCGAATGCGGTGTATCAGGCGCCATATTCAGTGACTGACACTGCGCATTCGCGAGCAAGCCCGCTCCCACACGGGTTTTGCATTACGCCTTAAGCGTTTTTACGCCTTCCGGGGTGCCCAGCAGCAGTACGTCAGCCGGACGGGCCGCAAACAAACCGTTGGTGACGACGCCGACGATCGCGTTGATCTGGCGCTCCAGTTCCACCGGGTTGGTGATCTGCATGTTGAACACGTCGATGATGATGTTGCCGTTGTCGGTCAGCACGCCTTCGCGGTACACCGGGTCGCCGCCCAGTTTCACCAGTTCGCGGGCCACGTGGCTGCGGGCCATCGGGATCACTTCCACCGGCAGCGGGAACGCGCCGAGTACCGGCACCAGTTTGCTGGCGTCGGCGATGCAGATGAAGGTCTTGGCCACGGCCGCAACGATCTTCTCGCGGGTCAGGGCTGCGCCGCCGCCCTTGATCAGGTTCAGGTGTGCGTCGCTTTCATCGGCGCCGTCGACATAGAACTCCAGGTCGCTGACGGTGTTCAGCTCGTACACCGGAATACCGTGGCCCTTGAGCCGCGCAGCGGTGGCTTCGGAGCTGGCAACCGCGCCGTCGAACGCGCCCTTGTGCAGGGCCAGCGCATCGATAAAGCAATTGGCGGTGGAACCGGTGCCGACACCGACGATGCTTTTATCGTCGAGTTTAGGAAGGATTAAATCGACGGCGGCCTGGGCCACTGCCTGTTTGAGTTGATCCTGGGTCATGCGGGCTCCGGAACGGGCGGGGAGTAAAGAGGGGCGCGAGTATAACCCAACAAAACCTCGGTTTTCGTGTGGTCGCCCGGCCAAACGCTGGGTTAGACTCCTTGGCCCTGCCCAACCCGCCCAGTGATGCTTTCCGATGCTTGAACAGTACGTCAAAAAGATCCTCACCTCGCGCGTTTACGACGTTGCCGTAGAAACCCCGCTGCAGACCGCCCGCCAGCTCTCCGAGCGGCTGGGCAACAAGGTCTGGCTCAAGCGCGAAGACTTGCAGCCGGTGTTCTCGTTCAAGATTCGCGGTGCCTATAACAAGCTGACCCAACTGAGCGCCGAAGAACGGGCGCGCGGCGTAGTCACCGCTTCGGCGGGCAACCATGCCCAGGGCCTGGCCCTGGCGGCCAAGGTGCTGGGGGTCAAGGCCACCATCGTGATGCCCAAGACCACCCCCGAGATCAAGGTCGAAGGCGTGCGTTCCCGTGGCGGCAAAGTGGTGCTGCACGGGGATTCTTTCCCGGAAGCCCTGGCGTATTCGCTGAAGCTGGTCGACGAAAAAGGCTACGTCTACATTCACCCCTACGATGATCCGCACACCATTGCCGGGCAGGGCACCGTGGCGATGGAGATCCTGCGCCAGCACCCGGGGCCGTTGGACGCGATTTTCGTCCCGGTGGGCGGCGGCGGCCTGATTGCCGGTATCGCGGCCTACGTGAAATACCTGCGGCCCGAAATCAAGATCATCGGCGTCGAGCCGGACGACTCCAACTGCCTGCAAGCCGCCATGGCGGCGGGCGAGCGCGTGGTACTGCCGACCGTGGGCATCTTCGCCGACGGCGTGGCGGTGGCGCAGATCGGCCAGCACACCTTCGACATCTGCAAGGATTACGTGGATGAAGTGATTACCGTCAGCACCGATGAAATCTGCGCGGCGATCAAGGACATCTACGACGACACCCGCTCCATCACAGAACCTGCTGGCGCCCTGGGCGTGGCGGGTATCAAGAAATACGTCGAGACCCGTGGCATCACCGGGCAAACCCTGGTGGCCATCGATTCCGGGGCCAACGTCAACTTCGACCGCCTGCGCCATGTGGCCGAGCGCGCCGAGCTGGGGGAAGGCCGCGAAGCCATCATCGCCGTGACCATCCCCGAGAAACCGGGCAGCTTCAAGGCCTTTTGCGAAGCCGTGGGCAAGCGCCAGATTACCGAATTCAACTACCGCTACCACTCAGGCCGCGAGGCGCACATCTTTGTCGGCGTGCAGACCCACCCGGAAAACGACCCGCGCAGCGCGCTGATCGCCAGCCTCACCAGCCAGGGTTTCCCGGTGCTGGACCTGACGGAAAACGAACTGGCCAAGCTGCACATCCGCCATATGGTCGGCGGCCATGCGGCGCACGTCAGCGACGAGGTGGTGTTCCGCTTCGAATTCCCGGAACGTCCGGGGGCACTGTTCAACTTCCTTAACAAATTGGGCGGGCGCTGGAACATCTCGATGTTCCACTATCGCAACCACGGCGCCGCCGATGGGCGCGTGGTGGCGGGCCTGCAAGTACCGGCGGACGAGCGTCACCTGGTGCCGGCGGCGCTGGAGGCCATTGGCTACCCGTACTGGGATGAAAGTGATAACCCGGCCTACCAGCTGTTCCTCGGTTGAGCGACTACGCTGACTGGGCGGCCTTCAAGGAATCGAGAACATGGAAACGCTGACCACCCTTAAAGTTATCCACATCGCGGCCACGGTGTTGCTGCTGCTCAGCGGCGTCGCGTTGGCGGTGCTGGCCTGGCGCAAACGCAGTGCCGGGCCGGCCTATACCGTGCAGCGGCCGTGGGTGTTTGTGTGGTTGTTGATGGGCATTTGCGTGGTGAGCATGCCGTTCACCGGCTGGTGGCTGGCGCACCTGATCGGCTGGCCGCTGGGGCAAACCTGGATCCTGGGTTCCAGCGTGATCTACACCGTGGCGGCGCTGAGCTGGTTCTGGCTGGTGGTGCGGCTTAATCGACTGCGGCTGGGCGGGGCGGGGAGTTTGAACTTTACCGTGGCGTTGGCGGTGGTGAGCCTGGTGGGGTTTGTGGCGATTGCCGGGTTGATGGGGGCCAAGCCGGTTTAAGGCTTGAGACCGAGTTGCCTCCATTCGCGAGCAAGCCCGCTCCCACATTTGACTGCATTCCAAAGGTGGAACTCGAGCAAATGTGGGAGCGGGCTTGCTCGCGAAAGCTTTATCAGCCGCGCAGGCTAATCACCGGCCAACCACGCTTCTCAGCCTCAGCCCGCAGATTCGGATCCGGATCCACTGCCACTGCATGCGTCACCTGCTCCAGCAGCGGCAGGTCATTCATCGAATCGCTATAGAAGTAACTGTCCTCCAGGCTAAACCCGGTCTCTTCCAGCCAGCGATTCAAGCGCGTCACCTTGCCCTCGCGAAAGCACGGGATATCCGTACTGCGCCCGGTGTAACGGCCATCCTGCATCTCGCATTCCGTCGCAATCAAGGTTTCAACCCCCAGCCGCTCGGCAATCGGCGCCGTCACAAAACGGTTGGTCGCGGTGATGATCACCAGCTTGTCGCCCGCCGCCCGGTGCTTGGCCAGCAACTCAACTGCCTTGGGCAGCACGATCGGCTCGATGCAGTCGCGCATGTAGTCGCGATGCCATTCATCCAGCTGGGCCATCTCGGTGCGGCCGAGGATTTCCAGGCAGAAGTTCAGGTACTCGGCGTTATCCAGCTTGCCGGCCAGGTAGTCCTGGTAGAACTCGTCGTTGCGGGCCTTGTAGGCCACGGCGTCGAGAATCCCGCGTTCACAGAGGTAATCGCCCCAGGCGTGATCGCTGTCACCCCCCAAAAGCGTGTTGTCCAAGTCGAATAAAGCCAGGCGCATTGCAGTTACTCGCTGAAAAGTCTGTAAAAAGGCGTCCAGAATACGGTCTTTTCACAAGAGTGCACATAAGGTAAGCAGCCTCGTTGCCGCTGTATCAATCTTTGTGGAACAATGCGGTGACATGCGTTTGCGAGGTTGTTGCCGTGATCGACCCCGATGGTTTCCGTCCTAATGTCGGGATTATTCTTACGAATGATGCCGGACAGGTGCTATGGGCTCGCCGTATCAACCAAGATGCCTGGCAGTTTCCTCAAGGCGGAATCAACCCCGACGAAACCCCTGAAGACGCCTTGTACCGTGAGTTGAACGAAGAAGTAGGCCTTGAACGTGAAGATGTGCAAATTCTGGCCTGCACCCGAGGCTGGTTGCGCTATCGTTTGCCGCAACGTCTGGTGCGTACCCACAGCCAACCGCTGTGCATCGGCCAGAAACAGAAATGGTTTCTCCTGCGCCTGATCTCCAATGAGCAGCGGGTGCGGATGGATTTGACCGGTAAACCGGAGTTCGATGGCTGGCGCTGGGTCAGTTATTGGTATCCGTTGGGCCAGGTGGTGACATTCAAGCGCGAGGTTTATCGTCGCGCTCTTAAAGAGCTTGCCCCGCGCCTTTTAGCGCGCGACTGACGACGGAGTTCGACCCCGAGCCATGCTCAATACGCTGCGCAAGATCGTCCAGGAAGTTAACTCCGCCAAGGATCTCAAGGCGGCGTTGGGGATTATTGTGTTGCGCGTCAAGGAAGCCATGGGCAGCCAGGTCTGCTCGGTTTACCTGCTGGACCCCGAGACCAACCGTTTTGTCCTGATGGCCACCGAGGGCTTGAACAAGCGCTCCATCGGCAAGGTCAGCATGGCGCCCAATGAAGGTCTGGTGGGCCTGGTGGGGACGCGTGAAGAACCCCTGAACCTCGAAAACGCGGCCGATCACCCGCGTTATCGCTACTTTGCCGAAACCGGTGAAGAGCGCTACGCCTCGTTCCTCGGTGCGCCGATCATTCACCACCGCCGCGTTGTCGGCGTGTTGGTCATCCAGCAGAAAGAACGCCGCCAGTTCGACGAAGGTGAAGAAGCCTTCCTTGTGACCATGAGCGCGCAGCTCGCCGGGGTTATCGCCCACGCCGAGGCCACCGGTTCGATTCGCGGCCTGGGGCGCCAGGGCAAGGGCATCCAGGAAGCCAAGTTCGTCGGCGTGCCGGGTTCGCCGGGTGCTGCTGTCGGTACCGCCGTGGTCATGCTGCCGCCCGCCGACCTGGACGTGGTGCCGGACAAGACCGTCACCGACATCGACGCTGAAATCATCCTGTTCAAGACCGCCCTCGAAGGCGTACGCAATGACATGCGCACCCTCTCGACCAAGCTGGCCACCCAGCTGCGGCCTGAAGAGCGGGCGTTGTTCGACGTGTACCTGATGATGCTCGACGACGCGTCCCTGGGCAGCGAAGTCAAGGACGTGATCAAGACCGGCCAGTGGGCCCAGGGCGCGCTGCGCCAGGTGGTCACCGATCACGTCAACCGTTTTGAATTGATGGACGACGCCTACCTGCGCGAGCGCGCCTCGGACGTGAAGGACCTCGGTCGCCGTCTGCTGGCCTACCTGCAGGAAGAGCGCTCGACCACGTTGGTGTACCCCGACAACACCATCCTGATCAGTGAAGAACTGACCGCCACCATGCTCGGCGAAGTGCCGGAAGGCAAACTGGTGGGCCTGGTCTCGGTACTGGGTTCGGGCAACTCCCACGTCGCGATCCTGGCGCGGGCCATGGGCATTCCGACGGTGATGGGTCTGGTGGACCTGCCGTATTCCAAGGTCGACGGCATCGAAATGATCGTCGACGGCTACCACGGCGAGGTCTACACCAACCCCAGCGAAGTGCTGCGCAAGCAATACGCCGAAGTGGTGGAAGAAGAACGCCAGCTGTCCCAGGGCCTCGACGCCCTGCGGGAACTGCCGTGCGTGACCCTCGACGGCCACCGCGTACCGCTGCTGGTCAACACCGGCCTGCTGGCGGACGTGGCACGTGCACAACAGCGCGGCGCCGAAGGGGTGGGCCTGTACCGCACCGAAGTGCCGTTCATGATCAACCAGCGTTTTCCGAGTGAGAAGGAGCAGCTGGCAATTTATCGCGAGCAACTGTCCGCCTTCCATCCGTTACCGGTGACCATGCGCAGCCTGGACATTGGCGGCGACAAGTCACTGTCGTATTTCCCCATCAAGGAAGACAACCCCTTCCTTGGCTGGCGCGGTATTCGCGTTACCCTCGACCATCCTGAAATCTTCCTCGTCCAGACCCGCGCGATGCTCAAGGCCAGCGAAGGCCTGAACAACCTGCGCATCCTGCTCCCGATGATCTCCGGCACCCACGAGCTGGAGGAAGCCCTGCACCTGATCCACCGGGCCTGGGGCGAAGTGCGCGACGAAGGCGCCGACGTGCCGATGCCGCCGATTGGCGTGATGATCGAGATTCCGGCGGCGGTGTACCAGGCCAAGGAGCTGGCACGGCAGGTGGACTTCCTGTCGGTGGGCTCCAACGACCTGACCCAGTACCTGCTGGCCGTGGACCGCAACAACCCGCGGGTGGCCGACCTCTACGACTACCTGCACCCGGCGGTGCTGCAAGCCTTGCAGAACGTGGTGCGCGATGCCCATGCCGAAGGCAAGCAGGTGAGTATCTGCGGCGAGATGGCCGGTGACCCGGCGGCGGCTGTGCTGTTGATGGCGATGGGCTTTGACAGCCTGTCGATGAACGCCACCAACTTGCCGAAGGTGAAATGGATGCTGCGCCAGATCAACCTGAGCCGGGCCAAGGAGCTGCTGGCGGAGTTGATGACTATCGACAACCCGCAAGTTATCCACAGCTCGCTGCAATTGGCGCTGAAGAACCTTGGGTTGGCGCGGATGATCAACCCGGCGTCTGCAAAGAGCCTCTAACCGGATTTCAGAGCCTGTCCCCAATCGAAATGTGGGAGCGGGCTTGCTCGCGAAAGCGGTGCATCAGTCAGCTTATGTATTGGCTGACACGCCGCCTTCGCGAGCAAGCCCGCTCCCACATTTGGTTTGCGTGAGGTTCAGATTTTGAGTTCAACTTCACCCAACTGTCCGCCATAGGGCCCAAAACTGCGCTCCACGATATGCCGCGTCCCGTCGGCATTCACAATCAGCGCCGTACTCGCCCGCGTCCCGTAACTGGGACTGGCAATAAACACACTCGACAGCAAACTCTCCGTCGCCAAGCCCACGCCGGTGTCCGGCAAGTCAGCAAACGGCGCGGTCTGCGGGTCGCTCAAAATCCCCAGCAAGGCTTCAGGCTGCGGATCGTCCAGCACTTCTGTCAGCGCCGCCTTGGCCTTCAACAACTTCGGCCACGGCGTATCCAGCCCTGCATTGGATAACCCATAAACCCCCGCCACCAATGGTGTCGGCGCAGATTCCTTGGCGTTGTAATGCCAAAGCTCGTCCCGCGTCCCGACCAGCAGGTTAAACCCGGCATATTCAATCGATCTGCCATTAACGTCGGTCAAATAGTCGTCAATCGACAGCGAACTGCTGAGAAAGCGCGCCACCAACTCACCCCGCGACTTACGCGCCGGCGGCTGGTGCGGGTCACGGATATTGGTCAGCGCCGCAAAGCGCCCGTCTGCGCCAACTCCCAGCCAGGTCCCGCCCGCTTCCTGGTCCCTGCCCGCGTAAACATGGGGCGCATCCAGCCACTGGGCCAACGGCAAACTGGGCCGGGCATAAAATTCATCACGGTTGGCCGCGACGATCAGCGGCTGGGCGTGGCCCGGCCGCCAGGCGAAAACAATCAGGCACATAAGGCGATCCCTTTGTGTTTTGCCCACTCTACCCATAGAACCCTGTGCTTTGCATCCGTTAACATGCCGGTCTGTTTTCGGGGGCTCCCATGGAATTTCTGCTGTATTTGCTGCTGGGATCCTGCGCGGGCATGCTCGCCGGGCTGTTCGGCGTGGGCGGCGGCATCATTATTGTGCCGGTGCTGGTGTTCAGCTTCACCTTGCAGGGCTTCGATCCCGCGGTGCTGACCCACCTCGCTGTCGGCACGTCCCTGGCGTCTATTATCTTCACGTCGGTGAATGCGGTGCGTGAGCATCATCGGCGCGGCGCCGTGCGCTGGCCGATCTTCGTATGGATGGCCGTGGGTATCCTGCTGGGCGCGGGCGTTGGCGCGCTGACCGCCGAGGCGATCTCCGGGCCGCATCTACAGAAGATCATCGGTGTGTTCGCCCTGGTGATCGCCGTGCAGATGACTCTGGAGCTCAAGCCCAAGGCCAGCCGCCAGGTGCCGGGCAAGCTTGGCCTGACCCTGGCGGGTGGCGTGATCGGCTGGTCGTCGGCAATTTTCGGCACCGGCGGCGGTTCGTTGACCGTGCCGTTTCTGACCTGGCGCAGCGTGCCGATGCAGCAGGCAGTGGCCACTTCGTCGGCCTGCGGCTTGCCGATCGCCCTGGCCAGTGCGTTAAGTTTCATGATTCTGGGCTGGCATGATCCGCTGCTGCCCGATCATAGTCTCGGCTTTGTGTACTTGCCGGCGCTGCTGGGCATCGCCCTGACCAGCATGGTGGCGGCCCGTTTCGGCGCGCGCCTGGCGCACCGGTTGTCGCCGCGCTTGCTCAAGCGGCTGTTCGCCGGGCTGCTGTTTTGCGTAGGGCTGAATTTTTTGCTGTAACGCAGGCTTAATCGCGCACCGGCATGGTCCGATGCGCCATGACTATTGATTTAACGAGGAGTCGCAATGCTGCCTTACCCGCAGATCAACCCGGTGGCCGTGGCCATCGGTCCGCTGCAAATCCACTGGTACGGGTTGATGTACCTGATCGGCATCGGCGGTGCCTGGCTGCTGGCTTCCCGGCGCCTGAACCGTTTCGACCCGACCTGGACCAAGGAGAAGCTCTCCGACATGGTGTTCTGGATGTCGATGGGGGTCATCGTCGGCGGACGCCTGGGGTATGTGCTGTTCTACGACCTGCCAGCCTACATCGCCAACCCGACGCTGATCTTCGAGGTGTGGAAGGGCGGCATGGCGTTCCACGGCGGGTTTGTGGGGGTGATGATCGCCGCCTGGTGGTTTGGCCGGCGTAACGGCAAGTCGTTCTTCCAGTTGATGGACTTCGTCGCACCGTTCGTGCCGATTGGCCTGGGTGCCGGGCGCATCGGTAACTTCATCAACGCCGAACTGTGGGGCAAGCCGACTGACGTGCCGTGGGCCATGGTGTTCCCGCCGTTCAGCGACCCGGCGCAATTGCCGCGCCACCCCTCGCAGCTGTACCAGTTCGCCCTGGAAGGCGTGGCGCTGTTCCTGATCCTCTACATCTTCTCGCGCAAGCCACGCCCGACCATGGCCGTTTCGGGGATGTTCGCGTTGTTCTACGGGATCTTCCGCTTTATCGTCGAGTTCGTACGGGTGCCGGATGCGCAGCTGGGCTACCTGGCGTGGGGCTGGGTGACCATGGGTCAGATTCTCAGCCTGCCGATGATCATCGCCGGCCTGGGCCTGCTGTGGTGGGCTTACAATCGCCCGCAAGGCATCAAGAACACCGCGCTTTAAATTCGAACGCCGGGGCCCGAGGGTCCCTGCTTCAACGATACAGGTATACACATGAAGCAATATCTCGAACTACTGAACGATGTCGTGACCAATGGCCTGACCAAGGGCGACCGCACCGGCACCGGCACCAAGGCCGTGTTTGCCCGTCAGTTTCGGCATAGCTTGGCCGACGGCTTCCCGCTGCTGACCACCAAGAAGCTTCACTTCAAAAGCATCGCCAATGAATTGATCTGGATGTTGAGTGGCAACACCAACATCAAGTGGCTGAACGAAAATGGCGTGCGTATCTGGGACGAATGGGCCACCGAAGACGGCGACCTGGGCCCGGTGTACGGCGAGCAGTGGACCGCCTGGCCCACCAAGGACGGCGGCAAGATCAACCAGATCGACTACATGGTCGAGACGCTGAAGACCAACCCCAACAGCCGCCGCATCCTGTTTCACGGCTGGAACGTCGAGTACCTGCCGGACGAGACCAAAAGCCCGCAGCAGAACGCCCGGGACGGCAAGCAAGCGCTGCCACCTTGCCACCTGCTGTACCAGGCGTTTGTGCATGACGGTCATCTGTCGATGCAGTTGTACATCCGCAGCTCAGATGTATTCCTCGGCCTGCCGTACAACACCGCTGCCCTGGCGTTGCTCACCCATATGCTGGCCCAGCAGTGCGACCTGATCCCTCACGAGATCATCGTCACCACGGGCGACACCCACGCCTACAGCAACCATATGGAACAGATCCAGACCCAGCTGGCGCGCACGCCGAAGAAGCTGCCGGAACTGGTGATCAAGCGCAAACCCGCGTCGATCTACGATTACAAATTCGAAGATTTTGAAATCGTGGGCTATGACGCTGATCCGAGCATCAAGGCCGATGTAGCGATCTAAAAGCGATCTCGGTCCAAATGTGGGAGCGGGCTTGCTCGCGAATACGGTGTATCAGAAACACATTCAGTGGCTGACACACCGTATTCGCGAGCAAGCCCGCTCCCACATTTTTTTGTGTACACATCAATGGCCGTGGCTTCTGCCCACATGTGAGGGCTCAGCCTCGCTGGCCGCGACACTCCCGCTGACTTCCAGTCGCTGCAAAATCCCGCACTGATCCAGATCCGGCCCGCCGCCGCAGCGTTGGCGCAGGTCGAGCAACTGTTCCTGCAACGCCAGCAGCCCGTCGATCCGCGCCTTGACGTGGTGGATGTGCTCGTCAATCAATGCATTCACGCTTTCGCACTGGTCCTGAGGACTGTCACGCAGGCCCAGCAGGCTGCGAATTTCCTCAAGGGTCATGTCCAGGCTGCGGCAGTTGCGGATAAACACCAGCCGTTCGGTGTGCGCCTGGGTGTACAGCCGGTAATTACCGTCACTGCGCGCAGGCGGCGGCAGCAGGCCTTCTTTCTCGTAATAACGGATGGTTTCCACCTGGCAATCCGTCAATTTTGCCAATTCGCCGATCTTCATCGCAGCAATCTCCAAAAGGATGCTTGACCCTATAGTGGCTACAGGGTCTTTACTTGGCAACAGGCACCTTTACGGACGCGACAGAATGAGCGATTCCATCCACACCCCGCACAAGCACGACCATGATCATGACCACGCGCACGATCACGGCCCCAAGCTCAAACCTGTGCAGAAGCACGACCATGGCAGCCATGGCGATTCCTGCTGTTCCAGCAAGGCCGCGCCGGCGCTGGTGAAGCTGACTGAAGCCCCGACAGCGGGCTCGCGGCTGAGCACCTTCCGCATCGAAGCCATGGACTGCCCCACCGAGCAGACGCTGATCCAGAACAAACTGGGCAAGCTTGCGGGTGTGCAGCAGCTGGAATTCAACCTGATCAACCGCATTCTCGGCGTCACTCACAACCTGCCGACGACCGCGCCGATCATCGACGCCATCAAGTCCCTGGGCATGCAGGCGGACCCCATCGAAGAAGGCGTCGCCCCGGCTGAGCCGCCGGCGAAGAAGCACTGGTGGCCGCTGGCCGTGTCCGGCGTGGGCGCGCTGGGGGCTGAAGTGCTGCACTTCACCAACGCAGCCCCGACGTGGGTGATTGCCCTGGTCGCGCTGATCTCGATCTTCAGTGGCGGCCTCACCACCTACAAAAAGGGCTGGATCGCCCTGAAAAACCTCAACCTGAACATCAACGCCCTGATGAGCATCGCCGTCACCGGCGCGATCCTGATCGGCCAGTGGCCGGAAGCGGCGATGGTGATGTTCCTGTTCACCGTGGCCGAGTTGATCGAGGCCAAGTCCCTGGACCGCGCACGTAATGCCATCAGCGGCTTGATGCAGATGACGCCGGAACAGGCCACGGTCCGTCAAGCGGACGGCAGTTGGGTTGAACAGGACGTTAAAGTTATCGAATTGGGCTCTATCGTGCGGGTTCGTCCCGGCGAGCGCATTGGCCTGGACGGTGAAGTCACCTCCGGCCAGTCCACCATCGACCAGGCGCCGATTACCGGTGAAAGCCTGCCGATCGAAAAGACCGTGGGCGACAAAGTCTTCGCCGGCACCATCAACCAGGCCGGCTCCCTGGAATACAAAGTCACTGCAGCCGCCAACAACTCCACCCTGGCGCGGATCATCCACGCCGTGGAACAGGCCCAGGGCGCCCGCGCGCCAACCCAGCGTTTTGTCGACACCTTCGCCAAGGTCTACACCCCGGCGGTGTTCATCTTTGCCCTGGGTGTGGCGTTGATTCCGCCGCTGTTCATGGGCGGTGTGTGGTTTGAATGGGTCTACCGCGCACTGGTATTGCTGGTGGTCGCGTGCCCATGTGCACTGGTGATTTCCACCCCGGTGACCATCGTCAGCGGCCTGGCCGCCGCGGCGCGCAAAGGCATCCTGATCAAGGGCGGTGTGTACCTGGAGGGTGGCTACAAACTCGACTACCTGGCCCTCGACAAGACCGGCACCATTACCCACGGCAAGCCGGTGCAAACCGATTACCTGGCGCTGTTCCCGAACATGGAAGACAGCGCGCCGGCCCTGGCCGCCAGTCTGGCCGGGCGTTCCGATCACCCGGTGTCCCTGGCCATCGCCAACGCGGCTGTGGATAAGAATCTCGCCGTTCACACGGTGGATAACTTCGAGGCCCTGACCGGTCGCGGTGTGAAGGGTGAAATCAATGGCGAGGTCTACTACCTGGGCAACCACCGTCTGGTGGAAGAGCTGAACCTGTGCTCGCCGGCCCTGGAGAAGAAGCTCTTCGCCCTGGAAAAACAAGGCAAGTCCGTGGTCCTGCTGCTGGACAAGTCCGGCCCGCTGGCGCTGTTCGCCGTGGCCGACACCGTGAAGGACACCAGCCGCGAAGCCATCCAGCAGTTGCATGACCTGGGCATCAAGACCCTGATGCTGACCGGCGACAACACCCACACGGCCAAGGCGATCGCCGATCAGGTGGGCATCGACCAGGCCCAGGGCGACTTGTTGCCCACCGACAAACTGCAAGCCATCGAAGCGCTCTACGCCAAGGGCCACCGGGTGGGCATGGTCGGCGACGGTATCAATGACGCCCCGGCCCTGGCCCGTTCCGAGATCGGGTTTGCCATGGCGGCGGCCGGTACCGACACCGCCATCGAGACCGCCGACGTGGCCCTGATGGATGATGACCTGCGCAAGATTCCGGCATTCATTCGGCTGTCGCGGCAAACGTCGAGTATCCTCAAGCAGAACATCGCCCTGGCCTTGGTGATCAAGGCGATCTTCCTCGCGGTGACCTTCCTTGGAATGGCCACCATGTGGATGGCGGTGTTCGCCGACATGGGCGTGAGCCTGCTGGTGGTATTCAATGGTCTGCGCCTGTTGCGCAAATAGTCGATGAGAGGGTGGCGTGCTGAGTGCCGAGCTGAAGGCGTTTTACATGGTCGCCCGCCTGGGCAGTATTACCCAGGCGGCGAAAAAGCTCGGGCTGAGCCAGCCCACCGTGACCACCCAGATTCGTCACCTGGAAAGCCAGTACTCGGTGGAGCTGTTCTACCGAGGCGGGCGCCGCCTGACCGTCAGTGATGAAGGTGCGCGGCTGTTGCCGATGGTCAAGGCGCTGTTGCAGCAGGAAGCGGATATCGAGTTTTTCCTGCGCAACAGTGGCCAGGTACAAGGGGCCTTGAGGATTGCCGCGACGGCACCTTATTACATCCTCGACCTGGTCAAGACCTTCCGCGAGCGGCTGCCGCAGGTCGAGGTTTCGGTGGAGATCGGCAACTCCCAGCAGGTGCTGGAAGCGCTGGATGACTACCGCGTCGACGTCGCCGCCTCGTCCCAATTGCTTGAAGACCCGCGCCTGATCCGGCGGGTACTGGGCATGGACCCGCTGGTGCTGGCGGTGCATCGCAATCATCCGCTGGCGGTGCTTGAACATGTACCGCTGACCGCGCTGGCCGGGCATACCTTGCTGATGCGCGAGCCGGGGTCGACCACCCGTCGATTGACTGAAGAGATGTTGCAGGGCGCCGGTGTGAGTTACGGGCCGTTGCTGGAGATCGGCAGCCGGGAATCGATCCGTGAGGCGGTGTTGCGCAATATCGGCATCAGCATCATTGCCCGCCAGGAAGTGCCCCACGACCCGCAATTGCGCGTGCTGACCATCGAAAATGCGCCGCAGATTCCCGAGTATTTGTACTGCCTCAAAGAGCGAAAGGGCGCCCGGTTGCCGGCGGCTTTCCTGGGGTTGGCGCAGGAAATGTCTCCTCTCTGATCGTTCCCACGCTCTGCGTGGGAATGCCGGCCTGGACGCTCCGCGTCCGCTCTTAAGGTCGTGACGCGGAGCGTCACAGGATGTATTCCCACGCAGAGCGTAGGAACAATCTGTTGGCACAACCCAAATCCACCAATACCACTATCGCCACGTTTTGCCTTTCTGCCACAAGAGGGACGCATTGCCTGCCTAGGATGACCTTCATCAGTTTGATGAGGTGCCTCCATGAACACAGCCATGACAAACCCCGGCGCGCCAATGAAGGTGCGCGGTGTACAGAAACGCTTCGGCGCCTTCACCGCGCTGGATAACGTGTCCCTGGACGTCGCCGCTGGCGAACTGGTGTGCCTGCTGGGCCCGTCGGGCTGCGGCAAGACCACCTTGCTACGCTGCATCGCCGGCCTGGAGCGCCAGGACAGCGGCGAGTTGTACCTCGGCGACCGCGATGTTTCCCTACTGGCACCCCAGGCTCGGGACTACGGCATTCTGTTCCAGTCCTACGCGCTGTTTCCCAATCTCACCGTCGAAGCGAACATCGGCTACGGCCTCACCGGCAGTGGCCGCGATGAAGTGCGCAAGCGCGTCGGGCAGATGCTGGAACTCGTAGGCCTGGTGGGCAGCGAAAAGAAATACCCCGGCCAACTTTCCGGCGGCCAACAACAGCGTGTAGCACTGGCTCGCGCCCTGGCGCCGGCGCCGTCCTTGCTGCTGCTGGACGAACCCATGTCGGCCCTCGACGCCCGGGTGCGCGAGCATCTGTGCACCGAGCTGCGCCAATTGCAGCGCCGCTTGGGCATCACCACCCTGATGGTCACCCACAACCAGGACGAGGCCATGCTGATGGCCGACCGCATTGCCGTGATGAACAACGGCAAGGTCGAGCAGTACGCCACGCCCCAGGAAATCTACGACCGCCCGGCCACACCGTTCGTGGCCGAGTTTGTCGGCCAGGGCAACTGGCTGCCGTTCAGTCGCAACAGCGCCAGCCACGCTCAGGTTGGCGGCATGAATATGCGCCTGGCGGACAACGCAGGCGTCGCGAAATCGGGCCGTCTGTTCTGCCGCCCGGAAGCCATCAGCGTCAACCCGCCGGTGCATGAAGAAAACCTGTTCCCGGCCAAGGTCCGCGAGATCACTTTCCTCGGCAACCGCTGCCGCATGAGCTTCGAGCTGGACCAACTGCCCGGCCATCCGCTGCTGGCCGAATTGGCCCCGGAAGCCATGCCGCGCCTTGGCGCCCAGGACATCTGGGTCGCGCTGCCCCCGCGCAGCCTGCAGGTGTTTGCCTGAGATGGCCCGCGATATGACTCTGCCGATACCCGATAACGTGGCTCGTCAGGTTTCCCGTGCCGAAGTCGGCGACCGTATTTTTGTGGTCGGCGGCAAGCTGTTATGGCTGTGCCTGCTGGGCGTTGCGGTACTGCTGCCGCTGCTGGCGATCTTCTGGCGCGGCTTCAGCAGTGAAGCCGGGCAGGGCGGTGGCCTGGTGGCGGCGCGGGAGTTGGTCACCAGCGACAATTTCCACTGGCTGCTCGGTAACAGCCTGAAGGTTTCCGGCAGCGTTGCCGCCATCGTCGTACCACTGGCTTATCTGTTTGCCTACGCTTTGCAACGCACGCTTATTCCGGGCAAGGCGATCTGGCGCGGCATGTCGCTGCTGCCGTTGATGGCGCCGTCGATGTTGCCCGGGATTGCGCTGGTCTACCTGTTCGGCAACCAGGGCATGTTGCGCGGGCTGCTGTCGGACAACATCTATGGCTTCTGGGGCATCGTCCTCGGCGAAGTGATCTACACCTTTCCCCATGCCTTGATGATCCTGTTGTCGGCGCTTTCCCTGGCGGATGCACGTTTGTTCGATGCCGCATCGAGCATGGGCGCGAGTCCCGCCCGGGCGTTTCGCAGCATCACCTGGCCGGCGACGCGCCAGGCCGTGTTTGCCGCGTTTTGCCTGGTGTTCACCCTGACCATCACCGACTTCGGTGTGCCTGTTGTAGTGGGCGGCGACTACCAAGTGTTGGCGCTGGAAGCCTACAAAGCCGTGGTCGGCCAGCAGCAATTCGGGCGGGGCGCCTTGATCGGCATGGTCCTGCTGCTGCCGGCGCTGTTCAGCTTCGGTGTCGACGCCTGGTTGCGCCGCCGCCATGGCGACTCCATGAGCGGCCGCGCCCAGGTGTTCCAGCCGGCACCGTCGAAGCTGCGGGACGGCTGCTACCTGGCCATCGTCCTGCTGATCTGCGCGATCCTGCTGCTGGTGTTCGGCATGGCGGTCTACTCATCCCTGGTGAAATTCTGGCCCTACAACCTGTCGCTGTCCCTGGCCCACTACCAGTTTGAAGATACGGCCGGCGGCGGCTGGCTGGCCTACCGCAACAGCATCACCATGGCCCTGTGCACCGCGTTGATCGGCAGCGTGCTGATCTTCACCGGCGCCTACCTGATGGAAAAGACCAAGGGCCAGAAGGGCCTGAACCTGGCGCTGCGCATGCTCAGCTTCGTGCCGATGGCGGTGCCGGGGTTGGTGCTCGGCCTAGGCTACGTGTTCTTTTTCAACCTCAACGGCAACCCGCTGCATGTGCTCTACGGCACCATGACGTTGCTGGTGGTGTGCACCATTGCTCACTATTTGACCACCGCCCAAATGACCGCCACCACGGCCCTGCGCCAACTGGACGCGGAATTCGAAGCCGCCGCGCTGTCGCTGAAGGCGCCGCTGTACCGCCATTACCTGCGGGTCACCGTGCCGATCTGCCTGCCGGCGCTGCTGGACATCGTGCGCTACCTGTTCGTCTCGGCGATGACCACCGTCTCCGCCGCGATCTTCCTCTACAGCCCCGACACCATCCTCGCCGCCGTCGCCGTACTGAACATGGACGACGCCGGCAACGTCGGCGGTGCGGCGGCCATGTCGACCCTGATCCTGTTCACCTCGGCGGGCGTGTCCTTGCTGCTGGCGTGGGCCTCACGCGGCTTGTTGCGCCGCTCCCAGGCCTGGCGCCAAACCGCGCCCGGCCAATAATTCACCCATAAAGGAACTGCACCATGTTCAAGCCCCTGGCGTTAGCCGCTGCTGTGCTCACTGCGTTCAGCCTGAATGCCTTTGCCGCCAAGACCGAGTTGACCGTGTACACGGCCCTCGAAGCCGAGCAATTGAAGACTTACAAACAAGCCTTCGAAAAGGCTAACCCGGACATCGATATCAAATGGGTGCGCGACTCCACTGGCATCATCACCGCCAAGCTGCTGGCCGAAAAAGCCCGCCCGCAGGCTGACGTGGTCTGGGGCCTGGCGGCTTCCAGCCTGGCGATTCTCGATCAGCAGGGCATGCTGCAAAACTACGCACCGGCAGATTTGAGCAAGATCGGTGCGAACTACCGCGACGCCGCCAACCCGCCGGCCTGGGTCGGCATGGACGTGTGGGCTGCGACCATTTGCTTCAACACCGTCGAAGCCGAAAAGCAGGGCCTGAGCAAGCCGGTGAGCTGGCAGGACCTGACCAAGCCTGAATACAAGGGCAAGATCGTGATGCCCAACCCGGCCTCGTCCGGCACCGGTTTCCTGGATGTGAGTGCCTGGTTGCAGACCTTCGGCGAGAAGCAGGGCTGGCAGTACATGGACGACCTGCACCAGAACATCGGCCAGTACGTTCACTCCGGTTCCAAACCCTGCAAGCTGGCGGCCTCGGGTGAATTCCCGATCGGCATTTCCTTCGAATACCCGGCCGTTCAGCTGAAGCGCCAGGGCGCACCGCTGGACATCATCCTGCCGAAAGAAGGCCTGGGCTGGGATATCGAAGCCACTGCCGTGATCAAGGGCACTGCCCACGCAGACGCGGCACAGAAACTCGCCGACTTCTCCGCCAGCCCCGCGGCGATGGAGCTGTACAAGGAAAACTTCGCGGTACTGGCCCAGCCGGGCATCGCCAAGCCGCAGACCGAGTTGCCGGCGGACTACGAGCAGCGGTTGATCAAGAATGACTTTGCCTGGGCGTCGAAAAACCGCGACAGCATCCTGACCGAATGGCGCAAGCGCTATGACGGCAAGTCGGAAAAACAATAACCACCGATCGTTCCCACGCGCTGCGTGGGAACGCTGCTCTGGACGCTCTGCGTCCGCTTTTGTAGTCGTGACGCGGAGCGTCACAGGATGCATTCCCACGCGGAGCGTGGGAACGAGAGGTCTTCATGACACAACTGCTGATCATCGGCGCCGGCATCCTCGGCCTGTCCCACGCTTATGCGGCCGCCAAACGCGGCCTCAAGGTCAAGGTCTTCGAGCGTAGCGCCACACCGCTGGGTGCTTCCGTGCGCAACTTCGGCCAGGCACTGGTCACCGGCCAGCCGCCCGGGCCGATGCTCGACCTGGCGCGGGAAAGCCGCGAGATCTGGGGCCAGTGGGCGCAACTCGCCGGCATCCAGCTCAAGCGCAACGGCTCTTATTTGTTCGCCCGCACCGAAGCCGAAGAGCACTTGCTTGAAGCCTTCTGCGCCGGTCGCGCGCAAGAACACGGTTATCGCGTCAAGTTGCTGCAAGGCGCCGCCCTGCACGAGCTGTACGGTGGCCGGTTCGCCCATCACCGCGCTGCGCTTCACGGCCTGGATGATCAACAACTGTATTCCCGCGAAGCCATCCCGGCGCTGATCAACTACCTGAGCCGCGAACTGAACGTGGAGTTTCATTTCTCCACCCTGGTGCGCGACATCGAACCCGGCCAGGTGCACACCACTGCCGGCTCCTTTCGCGGCGAGCAGATCATTGTCTGCTCCGGTCACGACTACCAGACGCTGCTGGCCGAGGAGATTGCCGAACTCAACCCGCAAATCTGCCGCCTGCAAATGCTGCGCGCCCGGCCTGCGGTGGCGTTGAACCTGCAACACGCGCTGCTGACCGGCCTCAGCTGCGTGCACTACGGCGCCTTCGCTGACTTGCCGGAAGCCGCGCCGGTGCAGGCCGAAATCCTGCGGGATGTACCGCACCTGCATGAAAACGGTATTCACCTGCTGATCAGCCCGACACCCTATGGCGAACTGATCATCGGGGATTCTCACCATTACGGCAGCGATCCTTCACCGTTCAACGCCGAACAGGTGGACAACTGGATGATCGAACTGGCCGAACATACCCTGGGCTGCAAGATCCAGGTCGTGGAGCGCTGGCAGGGCGTCTATGGTTCCCGTGGGCCGGGGCCGTTCTCGTTCACGCGGGCGGCGCCGGGGGTGAGCGCGGCGTTGATGCACACCGGCGTGGGCATGAGCGTCGGGCCGGCGATGGCCGAGCGCAATATCACTGAGCTGTGGGGGAGTGCGTGATGAAAGCAGAGCAGGCAATCGCCGAGGTCTTCGGCCTGTACGAACAACACGGCACCGCCGATTACATTGGCGAGCCGGTCTCGCAGATCGAACACATGTCCCAGGCCGCGCAGTTGGCCATGGCTGAAGGCTTCGATGATGAAGTGGTGCTGGCGGCGTTCTTCCACGATATCGGGCATATCTGCGGCCAAGGTGGCGAGAACATGGGCGGTTATGGTGTGGTCAGCCATGAACGGCTGGGCGCCGATTATCTGCGCCGGGCGGGCTTCAGCGAGCGCCTGGCAAAACTGGTGGAATACCACGTGCAGGCCAAGCGTTACCTGACCTTCAGCCAGCCGGACTACTATGCGCGGTTGAGCGAGGCCAGCCGCCGCACCCTGGGTTACCAGGGCGGCGTGATGACCGCCGAGGAAGCCCGGGCGTTCGAGCAGGACCCGTTGTGCGCCGTCAGCCTGCGCATGCGTCACTGGGATGAACAAGCCAAGGAAATGCACGTGCCGGTGCTGGACCTTGAAGTGTTGAAATCCAAGGCCCGGCAACTGTTGGCGGCTTAGGTCTCGTCCAGGCGCTGGGCCAGGGCTTCGATCTGTTCCTGGCGTTCGGCCTGGCTCAACCTGGGGTGCGGGTTGAGGGACGACCATTGCGGATGGGCGCGGGCCTTGTTCAGGGCTTCGGGCAATTTGCCTTCGCGCCAGGTCTTGTCCTGTGGCGTGTCGACCTTGATGCTGTGGATCGCCGCATGGCCCCGCAGGTTCAGGGCCTTGAGCAGTTGCCGCTGGCGCAGGGCCAACAGGCGCAGCACGCTGTCGTCGACGGTCAGCTCGCGCTGGCCCTTGATCTTGCCCAGCAGGCGGCTGCCATAACTGCGGGCAGTTTGCAGCGCGCCTCCCGCGATGGCTCCGGCGAGGGCGGCGGCGCCGAGGGTCAGGCCGCCTACGAGTAGATCCACACCTGCACCGGCCGCCGCGCCGGCTGCGATACCGCCACCGACCCGCACGCCCAGTTGCTTGAGGGTCTCGGGGTTGAACAGGTCATCGCCCCAGCGCCCGTCCAGCAGCGGTAAATCGCTGGCGGCGGCGTCCTGCGGGCGGAAGCCGAACAGCTTGAGCAAGGCTTCCACGCAACGCTGTTCGCGCTGGCGCACGGCTTTGCGCAGTTCGCTGATGGCTTGCTGTTCTACCTCGGCTTCGCTGACCACGCTGCGGCGGCAGGCGGCGCAGTCGACCAGCAGTTCGGCGATCAGCCGCGCCGCACTTTGCTGGCGGGCCTGGCGCTGGGCTTCCTGATCAAGGATCAGCCGTTCCAGTTGCCCACGGGAGTTTTCCAGCAGCAGGGCGAGGCTTTCATAGAGGCGGCGCTCGCCGTCTTCCGGCGGCGCCACGCTGTCAAAACGCACCAGCGCATGCAGGCCGAGGCGGGCGAGGACTTCGCGCCAGTCCGGTTCGCGGTGGTCGGCGCTGCTGACAAAATTGAGCACTGGCAGCAACGGTTTGCCGCAACTGGCGAGCACTTGCAGCTCATCGCGGTACTTGGCCAGCACCGGCTCCCGGGCGTCTATCACATACAGCCCGGCGTCGGAGGCGAGCAGTTGGCGCAGCACCTTGGCTTCCTGTTCGAAGCGTTGCCGGGCCTCGCTGCCTTCCAGAAAACGCGCCAGCCGTGCCGGGCCGTCGAGGCGTTCGCCGGGGCGGTCCAGGCGTTCGAGGTAATCGAGCAGGGCGATGGCATCTTCCAGGCCCGGCGTGTCGTACAGCTCCAGCAAGGCTTCGCCGTCCACCGACAAGCGCGCACCTTCGACATGCCGGGTGGTGCTGGGACGATGGGAGACTTCACCAAAGCCGACGTCTCGCGTGAGCGTGCGCAGCAACGAGGTCTTGCCGACGTTGGTGTGGCCGACCACCGCAAGTTTCAGGGGCTTAGTCATGACCGGTCTCCAGCCAGGTGAGCGGCGCGCAATCGGCGAACGGTATCTCCAGTTGTTGCAAGGCCGTGTGCCAATCACCCAGGCGCTCAGCATCCAGGGCTTGGCCGGCGGGCGCTTGCAGCAGCCAGACCCGAGTGGCGGTGGCGCTGCGGGCCAGTTCGGCAATCAGCGCAAGGCTGCCGCGATCCGGCGAGCGGCGTGGGTCGCAGGCGATGGCCAGGCGCGCGGGCGGGAAGCGGGTGAGTTGCTCCAGCAGCTTCTTGCGGGATTCACGGCTGTCGAGGATGCCGGCGTCCTTGACACTGGCCGGGAGCTTCGGCGGCCATGGGCGCTGGTCGTCCAGCTCGATGGCCACCAGCAGGGCGCCGTTGCTTTCCAGTTCACTGACGCCGCCGGTCACGTGGTGCAATTGTTCGGGCGCCGCATCATTGACCCCAAGCCGTTCGCTGCTGGGCATCAGCCGTTCACGCAGTTGGCTGTAGCCGGGCAGGTTAAGGTCGAGGCTCAGGGCGGCGCGCCCGCGTTTCCAGCGCCACAGGCACAGCAGCGCGAGGATCAGGCGCGGCAGGATGCCGTATACCAGCAGCACGCCCACCAGCCAGGCGGCCCAGGCCTGGCGGGCGCTTTCGATATTCAGGGCGGCATCGCCGCTGGCGCGGATCATCTCGACAGTGGGCACATTGAAGCCGAGCAAGGCGGGCAGGGCGCCGAGGGTTTGGGTCACGGCGACAAAGGTGTCGGCCCGCAGGATAGTGGTTTCCCACACAAAGCCGTAGCGCCGGGTGGCCAACAGCGTCAGCAGGATCACCAGGGCGCTGAGCAGGGCCAGCAGCCACAGGCTGTTGACCAGCACACCGACGGCCCAGCGATTGAGCTTGCGCCGTTGCAGCAACAGCAGCAGGGCGGGCGCCAGTTGCGCGGCCTTGGCGTCGCGGGCGAGTTTTTCGCTGAGCCATAACCACAGGCGGCCAAGACTGGCGCCGTGTTCGCCGGCAAACAACAGGCCCAGGGCCCAGCTCAACAACAGGATCAGGTTCAAACCCAGCAGGCTGCCCAGGGCCCAGAACACATTGACCGGCGCCAACCCGTTGCCCAGCGCGGCAAACGCCAGGCCGGCGCCGCTGATAATGGCGACTGCCGCCAGCAGGATCAGCGCCAGGCGCGCACCTTGCAGCCAGCGGGTCAGGGCGGCGGTCAGGCCATCGCGTTCGGCCAGCCACAGCGCGCGGTTTTGAATGCGCGTGGGCAAATCGCCGCCGACGCTGCGGGCCAGGCGATTGGCTTCCTGGTCTTCCAGGGCGCCCGCGTGTTCCTCGCGCAGGCGCACGGTTTCGGTCAGCCAGAGTGTTTGCAGGGGATTCAGAGCTGTCACGCGCCGTCCTGTTGAGCCAGTGAGGTTGGAGCATAACCGCTGGAACGCCGGTTGGGGTATGCCGCGCGCGCCTCTGGTATTCTCGTCGCCATGAAAAAAACTCTCCCTTTAAGCCTGATCGCAGCCCTCGGTGAAAACCGTGTGATCGGCGTCGACAACAGCATGCCCTGGCATTTGCCGGGGGATTTCAAATATTTCAAGGCCACCACCTTGGGCAAGCCGATCATCATGGGGCGCAAGACCTGGGATTCCCTGGGGCGACCGTTGCCGGGCCGGTTGAACATTGTGGTCAGCCGTCAGACCGATCTGGCGCTGGAAGGTGCGGAAGTTTTTCCGTCACTGGACGCGGCCGTGGAGCGGGCTGAGG
The DNA here is from genome assembly GCF_013385455.1 of Pseudomonas sp. G1002. Lineage (NCBI taxonomy): Bacteria > Pseudomonadati > Pseudomonadota > Gammaproteobacteria > Pseudomonadales > Pseudomonadaceae > Pseudomonas > Pseudomonas sp. G1002. The sequence continues at coordinate 282,038 of NZ_JACAPY010000027.1, read as the reverse complement.
AATGGGCCAAGGCGCAGGGCGTGGATGAGCTGATGCTGATCGGCGGCGCGCAGTTGTATGCCCAGGGGCTGGAGCAGGCGGATCGTCTGTATTTGACGCGGGTGGCGTTGAGCCCGGACGGGGATGCGTGGTTTCCCGAGTTTGATTTGAACCAGTGGAAGCTGGTGTCGAATGTCGAGAATGCGGCTGAGGGTGACAAGCCGGCGTACAACTTCGAAGTCTGGGAAAAAGCCTAAGAGCATCGCAGGCAAGCCAGCTCCCACAGTTGACCGAGTATTACTGAAAAAACCGGTTCAATGTGGGAGCTGGCTTGCCTGCGATAGCGGTCTGTCAGGCCTGCGCCAGTTCCGCATGCTCATCGGCATTGAGCAGCTCTTTATCCGTCTGCTGCATGATCTGGCTGGTAATCGCCCCGGCCGTCATCGAACCGTTCACGTTCAATGCCGTACGGCCCATGTCGATCAGCGGCTCAACCGAAATCAGCAGCGCCACCAGTGACACCGGCAAGCCCATCGCCGGCAGCACGATCAGCGCGGCAAACGTCGCACCGCCGCCCACGCCCGCCACACCGGCCGAACTCAAGGTCACAATCGCCACCAGTGTTGCGATCCACAGCGGGTCCAGCGGGTTGATACCCACGGTCGGCGCAACCATCACCGCCAGCATCGCCGGATAAAGGCCGGCACAACCGTTCTGGCCAATCGTCGCGCCAAACGAGGCGGCAAAGCCGGCGATGGACTGCGGAATCCCCAAGCGACGGGTCTGCGCTTCAATGCTCAGCGGGATGCTGGCGGCGCTGGAGCGGCTGGTGAAGGCAAACGTCAGCACCGGCCAGACCTTGCGGAAGAACCGCAGCGGGTTGATCCCGGCCAGCGACAGCAGCAGGCCATGCACCACAAACATCAGGCCCAGGGCCAGGTACGACACCACCACAAAACTGCCGAGCTTGATGATGTCTTGCAGGTTGGAGCTGGCGACCACTTTGGTCATCAGCGCCAATACGCCGTACGGGGTCAGCTTCATCACCAGGCGCACCAGGCGCATCACCCAGGCTTGCAGGGTGTCGATGGCGTTGAGGACTTTCTGGCCTTTTTCCACGTCATCCTTGAGCAGTTGCAGCGCGGCAACCCCGAGGAATGCGGCAAAGATCACCACACTGATGATCGACGTCGGCTTGGCCCGGGCCAGGTCGGCGAACGGGTTCTGCGGGATGAACGACAGCAGCAGTTGCGGGATATTCAGGTCGGCGACCTTGCCCGCGTAATCACTCTGGATCACTTGCAGGCGCGCCATTTCCTGGGTGCCGGCCACCAGGCCTTCGGCGGTGAGGCCGAACAGGTTGGTCAGGCCGATACCGATCAGCGCCGCAATCGCCGTGGTGAACAGCAGCGTGCCGATGGTCAGGAAGCTGATCTTGCCCAGGGACGAGGCGTTATGCAGACGGGCCACGGCGCTGAGGATCGAGGCGAACACCAGCGGGATCACGATCATTTGCAGCAACTGCACGTAACCGTTGCCGACCAGGTCGAACCAGCCGATCGAGGCCTTGAGCACCGGGTTGCCGGCACCGTAGATCGCGTGCAGCACCACACCGAAGATCACGCCGAGTACCAACGCGAACAACACCTTCTTGGCGAGGCTCCAGTTGGTTCGGCGGGTTTGTGCCAGGCCCAGCAGCAAGGCCACGAACACCAGTAAGTTGAGAATCAGGGGCAGATTCATTGAAGCTCCGTTGAGAAGGCAGCCAATCGCAGGAGCCTGCGATTGCGAACCGGCAAGCCTAACAGCTTGAAATATATTGATTTAATAACGTTATCGCATGGTGACTGTCGTTTTTGGAATAAGCGGATGACGCGCAGGCGTATGGCATTGGCGCGATCACGACGAAAGCGGTCGCGCTCGGGCGATAACTGTCATACAGATTTGTTAGCGTCGATGTCTTTCACTCAGGGAGAAAACGCACATGAAGCTAGCGCCGAAACTGTTTGCCGCCGCGCTGTGCCTGGGCCTCGCGAGCCAGGCCTTTGCCGCCACCGAGTTGAAACATTGGCCTGCGGCTGCCGCCAAGCAACTGGACACGATGATTGCTGCCAATGCCAATAAGGGCAACTTCGCGGTGTTCGACATGGACAACACCAGTTATCGCTACGACCTTGAAGAGTCATTGCTGCCGTACCTGGAAAACAAGGGCCTGATCACCCGCGACACCATGGACCCTTCCCTGAAGCTGATCCCGTTCAAAGACACCGCCGACCACAAGGAAAGCCTCTTCAGCTACTACTACCGCCTCTGCGAAGTCGACGACATGGTCTGCTACCCGTGGGTCGCGCAGATTTTCTCCGGCTTCACCCTCAAGGAACTCAAGGGCTACGTCGACGAGATGATGGCGTCGGGCAAGCCGGTGCCGGTCACCTATTACGACGGTGACGTGGTCAAGAACATGGAAGTGCAGCCGCCGAAGGTCTTCACCGGCCAGGCTGAGCTGTTCAACAAGCTGATGGAAAACGGCATCGAGGTCTACGTGATGACCGCCGCGTCCGAAGAGTTGGTGCGCATGGTCGCGGCCGATCCGAAGTACGGCTACAACGTCAAACCCGAGAATGTCATCGGCGTGAGCACCTTGCTCAAGGACCGCAAGACCGGCGAGCTGACCACCGCCCGCAAGCAGATTGCCGCCGGCAAGTATGACGAGAAGGCCAACCTCGGCCTGGAGCTGACCCCGTACCTGTGGACCCCGGCCACCTGGATGGCCGGCAAGCACGCAGCGATCCTGACCTATATCGACGAGTGGAAAAAACCGGTGATCGTCGGTGGCGACACGCCGACCAGTGACGGCTACATGCTGTTCCATGACGTGGACGTGGCCAAGGGCGGCATCCACCTGTGGATCAACCGTAAAGACAAATACATGACCCAGCTCAACGGCATGATGGCCAAGCACGCTGCGGCCCAGGCCAAGGAAGGGTTGCCGGTGACGGCGGATAAAAACTGGGTGATCGTCAAGCCGGACGAGATTCAGTAAGTACGGCTGGACTCGGTCAAAAATGTGGGAGCGGGCTTGCTCGCGAAGGCGGTGGATCAGCCAGCTTATTCAGTAACTGGCACACCGCAATTCGCGAGCAAGCCCGCTCCCACAGTTGATCTCCTTTGTTTGGGGAATTATCTCCAGGCAAAAAAATGCCCCGCACATGGCGGGGCATTTTTATGGGCGAGGTTTACAGACCGTCAAGCATCGCCTTGTTACGCACAGCACCTTTGTCGGCACTGGTGGCCAGCAGGGCGTAAGCCTTCAACGCGGTAGTAACTTTGCGCGGACGCTTCTCAACCGGTTTCCAACCCTTCTTGTCCTGCTCAACCCGGCGTGCCGCCAGTTCTTCATCGCTGATCAACAGGTTGATCGAACGGTTCGGAATGTCGATCAGTACCTTGTCGCCATCCTGCACCAGGCCGATGGCACCGCCCGCAGCGGCTTCCGGCGAAGCGTGGCCGATGGACAGGCCCGAGGTACCGCCGGAGAAGCGGCCGTCGGTGAGCAAGGCGCAGGCTTTGCCCAGGCCCTTGGATTTCAGGTACGACGTCGGGTAGAGCATCTCTTGCATGCCCGGGCCGCCTTTCGGGCCTTCGTAACGGATGATGACGATGTCGCCTTCCTTCACTTCGTCAGCGAGGATGCCGCGTACCGAGCTGTCCTGGCTTTCGTAGATCTTGGCGCGGCCTTCGAACACGTGGATCGATTCGTCGACACCGGCGGTTTTCACGACGCAGCCATCGAGGGCGATGTTGCCGTACAGTACGGCCAGGCCGCCCTCTTTCGAATAGGCATGCTCGACACTGCGGATGCAGCCGTTTTCACGGTCGTCGTCGAGGGTTTCCCAACGGGTCGACTGGCTGAACGCGGTCTGCGTCGGGATGCCGGCCGGGCCGGCCTTGAAGAAGTGATGCACGGCTTCGTCAGTGGTCTGGGTGATGTCCCACTTGGCGATGCCTTCGGCGATGGATTTGCTGTGCACGGTCGGCAGGTCGGTGTGCAACAGGCCGCCACGGGCCAGGGAGCCGAGGATCGAGAAGATCCCGCCGGCGCGGTGCACGTCTTCCATGTGGTACTTCTGGATGTTCGGCGCGACTTTGCACAGTTGCGGCACGTGGCGCGACAGGCGGTCGATGTCCCGCAGGTCGAAGTCGATCTCGGCTTCCTGGGCGGCGGCCAGCAAGTGCAGGATGGTGTTGGTGGAACCGCCCATGGCGATGTCCAGGGTCATGGCGTTTTCGAACGCCTTGAAGTTGGCGATGTTGCGCGGCAACACCGACTCATCGTTCTCGGTGTAGTAACGCTTGCACAGCTCGACAATGGTGCGGCCGGCCTGCAGGAACAGCTGCTCGCGGTCGCTGTGGGTGGCCAATGTGGAGCCGTTGCCCGGCAACGCCAGGCCCAGGGCTTCCACCAGGCAGTTCATCGAGTTGGCGGTGAACATGCCGGAGCACGAACCGCAGGTAGGGCAGGCGCTGCGCTCGTATTCCGCGACCTTCTCGTCAGAAGCGCTGGAATCGGCGGCGATGACCATGGCGTCCACCAGGTCGAGGCCGTGGGAGGCGAGCTTGGTCTTGCCGGCTTCCATCGGGCCGCCGGAGACGAAGATCACCGGGATGTTCAGGCGCAGGGCGGCCATCAGCATGCCGGGGGTGATCTTGTCGCAGTTGGAGATGCACACGATGGCGTCGGCGCAGTGGGCGTTGACCATGTATTCCACGGAGTCGGCGATGATCTCGCGGCTCGGCAGGGAATACAGCATGCCGTCATGGCCCATGGCGATGCCGTCATCCACGGCGATGGTGTTGAATTCTTTCGCTACACCGCCGGCGCGTTCGATCTCGCGGGCGACCAGTTGGCCCAGGTCCTTGAGGTGGACGTGGCCGGGTACGAACTGGGTGAACGAGTTGGCAATCGCGATGATCGGCTTCTTGAAGTCGTCATCTTTCATCCCCGTGGCGCGCCACAGTGCGCGGGCGCCGGCCATGTTGCGGCCGTGGGTGGATGTTTTCGAGCGGTAATCAGGCATTGGAGCACTCCGGGCGGCTAATCAAGTACTAAAGGGGAGTGAGCTTCTAATTGACGACTGGAACACCCGATAAATGGCCGTGTGTCCGGAAGTTGCCACTCGCGTCGCGGGATCGCCGCTTGCTTGGGCCTCGAGCTCATAAACCCGCCGGGGGATGACTGGCGATGAATAGGTCCGATTCTACACCGCTGGCGGCCGGAGGGAATGGCCGCCAGCGTGTAGATAGCGCTTACGAGACGTGTGGGTGTGCAAGTTTCATGGTCAGCGACCGACCCGGGCGTTCGTCACCACGCCCCAAACGCTGAACACGATGAAGCTGATGGCGATGGTCATCAGCAGGTTTGCCCCGGCTTGGGCGAGGGCGGCGCTGCTGACGGCGGCGGTGATGAACATGATGCTGTTGCCGGCCGACGCGGCGGTGCCGGCGCTGCTGGAGAACAGCAACATGGCCGCGGAAATCGCGGCGGGGCGTACCAGGGTCACGGCCAGGGCGCTGATCAGCATCGGGATCAGCAGGGTGATGGTGGTGATAGCTCCAAGACCGACGATCAGCATCAGAAGCACGCCTGCGACAAGCAGCAATCCAAGGCCGATGTTGATTTGCCGGGACAGCGAGATGCGTTTTTGAAGATACGACGCCGCCAAGCCACCGAGCAGATAGGCCACGCCATACACCATGAGTACCAGTGCGTACTGGTATTCGGAGAGTTTCAGCGAGTCCATGAAAATCAACGGTGTCACGCTGATCAAGGCGAAGTAGCAGGCGAACACCAACGCGGCGATCCACCAGTAACGCAGGAAGTCGCGATTGGTTGCGACATCTTTCAGCGTGCCGATGATCGACACCTGCGTGCGGTGCGGGCTGGCGGACTTGGAGGGCAGTATGCAGAACGCATGGATCAACATGCCCGACGCCATCAGTGCGAACCCATAGAAACTACCTTGCCAGTCGAAGGTGGTTTGCAACCAGGAGCCGATCAGCGGTGACAAGGCGACGAACGAGCCGCTCAGGGTCATGTAGTAGAGGCGCACACGGGCGCGATCCTGTTCTTCGAACAGGTCCTCCACTAACGCGTGGCCCAGTACGAAGAAGCCGCAACCCATGGCCTGGACCGAGCGAAACAGCAGGAAGCTCAGGTAGTCCGTCGATAATGCGCAACCTATCGCACCCAGGATCGACAGCGTGATGCAACCGAGCAGGACTTCCTTGCGGCCCCATTTATCCGACAGCGGTCCGGCGACCAGTTGGGAAATCGAAAAAACCAGGGTGAACAGGCTGATGGACAGCGCCACATCGGCGGTGGGTGTATCGAACCTTTCAGCCAAGGCGGGGAAGGAGGGCAGCAGGATGTTGATCGGGAAGAAGCTGATAAGTGAGATGCAAGTGATGAGGATGAAGCGTGAGAATTGGTGGCGTTTTATCTCGCTGCCGAGTAAGGGCGAGCAGGAAGACTCAGACATTGTTTTTATTTCCGGTGGGGTGCCAAAAACCGATATTAGCCTTGGGTGGCGAGAATTCAATCAATAAAGGTGGAGCCATTCTCTTCCAAAGGCATGCTGTAAAAGGCTGCATCGCCAAGGCCTCAATCAGTCCTCAAAAGCTTTTCGAATTCATCGCTGAAAACCTGACCGTCGCTGTAACCGGCGCCTACGAAAAGTACCAACTGCTCTTTAAGGTCCTGTATGCCAAGGGCTTTCTCGATCTTGGTATCGTTGAGAGCGGAGGAAATCCAAGTATTAAGCCCCATGGCGGTTGAAATGAGCTGAGCGGTTTGTGAGATGTGTCCGGCCTCTATCAGGGCAACTCGGTAGGCTCTGGAGTGTGGGTACTTCCACCACAGTTTGTCGAATCGTGATGTAATGAAAATACCAAACGGAAGATTGTCGATGAAGTGCTGGCCGTTAAGGTAGTTTCCAAGAGGCTCTTGTATTCGACGAATCAGCCTGAGTGCGTGTAACTCCGGGTGGTAATAATAAAGTCCGGGATTTACGCCTCTTATGTTGTACGCATACACATAACCTTCGCTGGAGCTTAATCCACCACCTGACGGGCTGCTTCGTCTAGCGCGGAAAGAGGGGGGCGTTAAATGTGAGGTGTCTTGCAGGCGTTCTTTCAAGTGCCCTAGAGACAGGTAGAGCAGCGTACTCAGGTCTTCTAAAGAAATGCTTTTGTTTAAATAGGTGCGGCAGGTTTTTCGCTTAATTAACGTGTGTTGCAGTAACGGGTATGTTCTGAGAGATTCGTTTGGTGAGGGTTGCGGCAGACTGATAAAGTCTTCTGATTGGAGATGGGCGAACCGATTCGAGTCAGGAGGACTCTTGCGCATTGCGCCCTGGCAGTGGGCCAAATAATGAGCTGCCCAACTGACGCTGTCTGTAGGTTGATCAGCGTCTGATAAGTCTTTTGTACCGATGTGGAATATCCTCGACAAGTCATCCCACCCCCACTGGTTATCTAACGTTGGCGCACCTTGTTGAATAATTGCATGGTGAGTGAACGTCGAGTCGATCTCAAACTCAGGGTTATAAAGCGAAAGGTCGTATATTAGTTCTAGCAGTCGCTGCGAGTGCGCGCGATCTAATTCAAATTGCTCATGAGTTTTGTAGTTCCAGATGATCAGATGTTGTGATTTGGTTAAGAAAAATAAGTTGGGATTTATGTGCATTGTTTTCTTCCCGTTCTTAGGGCTGGGTTGGCGTACAACCCAGCTTGTCATCAACGACTTATTTAGGCATTCCAATCAATGCGAATGCTGCCAGTGCTTTTGACTCAAGAACGATTGCCTTCATATCAGCTCTCCATTTCATTAAGTTAAATGGCTGTCACACAAAATGATTGTGACAGAAACTAGGCTAGGCGCTGGTTTTAGATTTATCTAGTCAGGAGGCGTAGGAGGATTCTGCTGGCGTTGTAGTATGTTTTTGCTGTAACGATGAAGCTATATGTGGTTTTTGACGTTGTACAAGAAATTAAAAAGTTTGCTTTTATTTGAAGGCGCGGCTTTGTGAATTGATGCTGCCCGGAGCCAGTCGGGCAGCATCGCGGGAATAACTTAGCTATTCGGCAACAACCGGCAAGTAATGCTCTTGATATACCGGGTCTCGGCAATCGCCGGGTGCACCGGGTGGTCCGGGCCCTGGCCGCCGCGTTCCAGCATCTGGATGTTGCGATCCAGGTGACGGGCGCTGGTCAGCAGGATGTTTTGCAGGTCGTCTTCCGGCAAGTGCATCGAGCACGAAGCGCTGACCAGGATGCCGTCCTTGCTGAGCAGGCGCATGGCTTGCTCGTTCAGGCGGCGGTAGGCGCCTTCGCCGTTCTTCATGTCTTTCTTGCGCTTGATGAAGGCAGGCGGGTCGGCCACGATCACGTCGAAACGCTCTTCGCTGGCTTTCAGCTCTTTGAGGGCTTCGAACACGTCGCCTTCGATGCAGGTCATTTTCTCGGCAACGCCGTTCAGTGCCGCGTTGCGCTCCACGCCGTCGAGGGCGAAGGCGGAGGCGTCGACGCAGAACACTTCACTGGCACCGAAGGCGGCCGCTTGCACGCCCCAGCCGCCGATGTAGCTGTACAGGTCGAGTACGCGTTTGCCTTTGGCATACGGGGCCAGGCGGGCGCGGTTCATGCGGTGGTCGTAGAACCAGCCGGTCTTCTGGCCCTGGATCACCGGCGCTTCGAACTTCACGCCGTTTTCTTCGAGGGCAACCCACTCCGGCACCAGGCCGAATACGGTTTCGACGTAGCGGTTGAGGCCTTCGGCATCACGCGCAGCGGAGTCGTTCTTGAACAGGATGCCGCTTGGCTTGAGCACTTGGGTCAGTGCGGCAATCACGTCTTCCTTGTGGGCTTCCATGGTCGCCGAAGCGATCTGCACCACCAGGATGTCGCCGAAACGGTCGACCACCAGGCCTGGCAACAAGTCGGAATCGCCGTACACCAGGCGGTAGAACGGCTTGTCGAACAGGCGGTCACGCAGGGACAGGGCGACGTTGATGCGGTGCACCAGCAGCGACTTGTCCAGCGGCAACTTGATGTCGCGGGACAGCAGGCGGGCGCAGATCAGGTTGTTCGGGCTCATGGCCACGATGCCGAGGGTCTTGCCGCCGGCTGCTTCCAGGATCGCCTGGTCGCCTGCCTGGAAGCCGTGAAGAGGTGTGGCGGCCACATCGATTTCGTTGCTGTAGACCCACAGGTGGCCGTTGCGCAAACGACGATCGGCGTTGGCTTTGAGACGCAGGCTTGGCAGGGACATGACGTCGCTCCGGAAAAAAGAGCGGGAGTATACCGTGTTGTGCAGTACTTGGCGGTGCCGCCGGACATGTGGAAGCGGTTCAGTTCGGGTTTTTGAGGTGTCAGCCTGGTTGCCATAAAGGTTAGAATCGCCGCCTAGTCCAGAGTGTGCCCCCTATGTCCCAAGAGCTATCCGCCGAACAGATCCAACAGAGCCTCCAAGGCATCAGTGTGCCGCCTCAACCGCAAATCATGGTGGATTTGCAGATGGAGCAGTACATGCCCGATCCGGACCTGGAAGTGATCGCCCGGTTGATCGCCCAGGACCCGGGCCTCTCCGGCTCGCTGCTGAAGATCGTCAATTCGCCGTATTACGGTCTGAGCAACAAGATCGTCTCGATCCAGCGCGCGGTGAACCTGCTGGGCAGCCGCTCCATCGTCAACCTGATCAACGCGCAGTCGATCAAGGGCGAGATGAGCGACGACACGATCGTCACCCTCAACCGTTTCTGGGACACCGCCCAGGACGTGGCCATGACCTGCCTGGCCCTGGCCAAGCGCACCGGCAGCCAGGCGGTCGATGAAGCCTACGCATTGGGGCTGTTCCACGATTGTGGCGTGCCGTTGATGCTCAAGCGTTTCCCGAACTACATGAGTGTGCTGGAAGAGGCCTATGCCAACGCCGGCCCGGAGTGCCGTGTGGTCGACACCGAGAACCAGGCGTTCAACACCAACCATGCCGTGGTGGGTTACTACACCGCCAAATCCTGGCGCCTGCCGGAACATGTGACCGATGCCATCGCCAATCACCACAATGCCCTGGCGATTTTCAGCGACGAGTCCAACCAGAAGCCGCAGCTGAAAAACCTGCTGGCGATCCTGAAGATGGCCGAGCACATTTGTGCGTCGTACCGCGTGCTGGGCAACCAGGTGGATGACCATGAGTGGAACGCCATCGGCCCGCTGGTGCTGGACCATATCGGCCTGTCGGACTACGACTTCGAGAGCTTGAAGTTGTCGATCCGCGAGCTGGGCGCGCACTAACCCTTTTTCCAAGAGGTACACATGCCCGAGTTACCGGAAGTCGAAACCACCCGGCGCGGAATTGCGCCGCACCTGGAAGGCCAGCGGGTCAGCCGTGTGGTGGTGCGTGAGCGGCGCCTGCGCTGGCCGATCCCGGAAGACCTGGATGTGCGGCTGTCCGGGCAACGGATCGTGCTGGTGGAACGGCGGGCCAAGTACCTGTTGATCAATGCCGAGGTCGGCACCCTGATCAGCCACTTGGGCATGTCGGGCAACCTGCGCCTGGTGGAGGCCGGCAGCCCGGCGGCCAAGCATGAGCATGTGGATATCGAGCTGGAGTCGGGCCTGGCCCTGCGCTACACCGACCCGCGACGCTTTGGCGCGATGCTCTGGAGCCTCGACCCGCTGAACCACGAGCTGCTGATCCGCCTGGGGCCGGAGCCGTTGACCGACCTGTTCGACGGCGAGCGGCTATTCCAGCTGTCCCGTGGACGCTCGATGGCGGTGAAGCCGTTCATCATGGACAACGCGGTGGTGGTGGGCGTGGGCAATATCTATGCGACGGAAGCGCTGTTTGCCGCCGGGATTGATCCGCGCCGGGAAGCCAAGGGCATTTCCCGTGGGCGTTACCTGAAGCTGGCGATCGAGATCAAACGCATCCTGGCGGCGGCCATCGAGCGCGGCGGCACCACGCTGCGGGACTTTATCGGTGGCGACGGACAGCCGGGGTATTTCCAGCAGGAATTGTTCGTCTATGGCCGTGGTGGCGAGGCGTGCAAGGTCTGTGGGACCGAATTGCGCAACGTGATGCTGGGGCAGCGGGCGAGTGTGTTTTGCCCGAAGTGTCAGAGCTGACAATTTGTGGTGCTGCTGATGGCCTCTTCGCGAGCAAGCCCGCTCCCACATTCGACCGAGTTCCACCTTTGGAATGCAGTGGAATGTGGGAGCGGGCTTGCTCGCGAAGGGGCTTAATGAAGCGCCAAGGGACTTAGGCCTTCCCGGTAATCAACCGGTACTTCTCCATCAGTTGCTCTTCCGTTTCCGGATGAGCCTCGTCCAGCGGAATGCAATCCACCGGGCAAACCTGCTGGCACTGGGGTTCGTCGTAGTGGCCGACACACTGGGTGCACAGGTTGGGGTCGATCACATAGATCTCTTCACCCTGGGAAATGGCAGCGTTCGGGCACTCGGGTTCGCAGACGTCGCAGTTGATGCAATCGTCGGTGATGATCAGGGACATGGAAACTCCTGCCAGGGCTGTCAGCCAAGGCATCTGAAAACTAATGCGCGCAATTGTGCCGCATTGGCGCCCGCAGTGCGAGTCACAGCGATGGACAGTAGGAGCCGGCTTGCCGGCGATGGCGATGGGTCAGTTGCACCGTGGCGCCTGGATCGCTGGCAAGCCAGCTCCTGCAGTCCGGGATTATTTCTTGAAGCGCAGCGTCAGCGCATCCGCCACAGCCGGGTGCACGAACTTGGTGATATCCCCGCCCAACGCCGCGATTTCCCGGACCAACGTCGAGGAAATGAACGAATAACGTTCCGAAGGCGTAAGAAACAGGCTTTCCACGTCCGGCGCCAGTTGGCGGTTCATGTTGGCCAGCTGGAATTCGTATTCGAAGTCCGACACCGCCCGCAGGCCGCGCAGGAACACATTGGCGTTCTGTTCCTTGGCGAAGTGCGCCAGCAGCGTCGAGAAGCCGACCACTTCAACGTTGGGCAGATGCTTGGTGACCTCACGGGCCAGCTCCACGCGCTGTTCCAGGGGAAACAGCGGGTTTTTCTTGGGGCTGGCAGCGACCGCGATAATCACATGGTCGAACAAGCGCGAGGCGCGTTCGACCAGATCGCCATGGCCCTTGGTGATTGGGTCGAAGGTACCTGGGTACAACACTCGGTTCATCGCGTCGTCCTGGCGGAGTCCGTTGGGGAACCGGATGGTATCGCAGCCATCCCGGTCGGCCAAGTCAACTTATTCAGAAGAAAGCACTATAGACACCGCGAATACCCGGTTTTTTCAGGCCGTTTTCAGACGTTCGGCCAATGCCGTCGCCAGTTGCGCCGTCAATCCATACACCGATAACTGCGGGTTAGCGCCAATGCTGGTGGGGAATAGCGAGCCATCGTGGATCGACAAGTTGCGCAGTTGATGATGGCGCCCCAGGCTGTCGGCCACGGCGCTTTTCGGTTCTTCCCCCATCGCGCAACCGCCCATTACATGAGCGCTGCCGAGCCGGGTTCGGTGCAATTCGAGGTTCAACCCGTCGATCATGCTGCGGGCTTCAGCCAAGGTGTTCACGTAGCGCGCATCGCCGTGCAGCGGCATGACCGACTTGGCGCCGCCGGCAAACTGAATCTCCGCCATGCTGTGGAATGCCCGGCGCAGGCCGTCCCAGGCGTAGGGCGAAACCTGATAATCGAGCACCGGTGTGCCATCGCCGCGTAATTCGACTGTGCCACCCGGGCTGTCGGGGTGGAAGCCGTCCCGCAGCAGCGCCAGCATGGCGTGGGTTTTCGGCAGTTGACCCATATCCAGCGCGTTCTGCGTGCCATAGCCGCCAAGCAAGGTACTGGCGAGGCCCGGATGCAGCGGCGGTACTTCGAGCTTGTAGGACATTTTGCCGGTAGTGCCGTCCTGCCATTGGAAGTGATCGGAATAAATCGACTGCGGCGCGCCGTAGAACGGGTTGATCACCTCGTCGAACAACCCGGCGGAAAAATTCACCAGGTGTAAAAAGGTTCGCTTGCCCAGGCGCGAGTGGGGATCGGGTGCGTCCGAGCGCAGCAGCAGCGCCGGGCTGTTGATGCCGCCGCCGGCCAGTACGTAATGCTTGGCTTTGACTGTGATCTTGCGGCCGGTGGGTGCCACGCAATACTGATCCATGGCCACACATTCGAGGCTGGTGATGGTGTCGCCGCTGAACTTCAGGCGTTCGGCGCGGGCCAGGTACAGCAGCTCGCCGCCTTTCTCCAGGGTGGACGGAATGGTGGTCACCAGCATTGATTGCTTGGCGTTGACCGGGCAACCCATGCCGCAATACCCCAGGTTGAAACAGCCGCGCACATTGCGCGGGATCACGTGCCAGCTGTAGCCAAGCTTTTCGCAGCCCTTGCGGATCACGTCATTGTTGGCATTCGGTGGCATGGCCCAAGGCGCGATGCCCAGGCGTTGTTCCATTTTTTCGAACCAGGGCGCCATCTCGGCGCTGCTGTGGCCCTTGACCGCGTATTCGCTGGCCCAGTGGGCGAGGGTCGGGTCCGGGGTGCGGAAGCTGGAGGTCCAGTTGATCAGCGTGGTGCCGCCGACCGCTCGGCCCTGCAGGATGGTGATGGCGCCGTCCTTGCTCATGCGTCCGATGCCTTCCTGGTACAGGGTGGCGTAGGCCTCGTCCTCCAGCAGCTTGAAGTCGTTGCTGGTTTTCAGCGGGCCTTCTTCGATCAACAGCACCTTGTAGCCGGCGGCGCTGAGGATTTCGGCGGTGGTGCCGCCGCCGGCACCGCTGCCGATGATTGCGACGTCGGCTTCCAGGGTCAGGTCCTGGTCGAGGGCGGCGCCATTGTGGGTTTTCCAGCCGCGGGCCATGCCATCGCGGAACAGATCAGGTACGGGCATCAGGGTCGTCTCTTGTTTTTATCGGGATGCGAATCAGATTTTCGGTGGGCCGGGGTAGCCGCAATGCGCCCAGGACTCGGGGCGGAAATACCAGGCCATGATCACCAGTTTGAGCAACGAGCCCTGGCCCATGCGCAGCAGGTTCAGGTAGCTGTTTTCCCAGCGGTGCAGGAAGTTGCGGATCTGCTCGGCGCTGGCGTTTTCCCAACTGCCCCACACGCCGGTCAGGGGCCCACGGGTGATGGCCATGCCCAAGACGTCGAACAGTTGCTGGGTCAGCTTGAACATCTCGGGCGACAGGTGTTGCAGGCTGAAGTCGAGCTTTTTCAGGGTGTCGTCGATGCCGGCCACCACTATCTCGGCGCTGGCCACGCCCTCCAGCAGCACCGGAATCACTGCCCGCAAAAACGGCAGGTCACTGCTGCGCAACATCGCAAAGCCGCTGGCCGGGGTGCTGCTGGAGCAGCCGCTGAGGCTGGCGCCCAGCCCGGCGGTGGCCAGGAAGGCGCTGGCGCACAGGCCGAGTTTCAAGACGCCGCGCCGTGACAGCGCGGGTGATTCAGTCAGGCTAGGGTTCATTCTTATTGTTATCCCGGTGATGGGTTTGTTAGCGGACGAACAGCTTCTGGATCAACTTCTGGATGGATTTGCCATAGGGCGGGTAAATCAGCTTGGCCGCGTTCAGGCGTTGCTTGATCAGCACGCCCTTGGCCTTGCTGAAGGTCAGGAAACCTTCATGGCCGTGGTAATGGCCCATGCCCGACGGGCCGATGCCGCCGAAGGGCATGTCGTCCTGGGCTACGTGCAGCAACGTGTCGTTCAGGCACACGCCGCCGGAATGGGTTTCGTGCAGTACGCGGTTCTGTTCCGCCTTGTCGTAGCCGAAGTAATACAGCGCCAGTGGGCGAGGGCGCTGATTGATGTAGGCAAAGGCCTGGTCGAGGCCGCGATACGGCACGATCGGCAGCACCGGGCCGAAGATTTCGTCCTGCATCACGGTCATCTCGTCGCTGACATTCAGCAGCAGGCTGTGGGCCATGCGGCGGTCCTGGCCCTGGTCGTACAGTGGGACCAGGGTGGCACCCTTGTCGGTGGCGTCTTTCACGTAGCCGTTGAGCCGGGCCAACTGTCGTTCGTTGATGATGGCGGTGTAGTCCGGGTTGTCGGCCAGGGTCGGATAGAACCCGCGGACCGCCTTGCTGTAGGCCTCGACGAAGCCGTCTACACGGTCTTCCGGCACCAGCACATAGTCCGGCGCCACGCAGGTTTGCCCGGCATTCAGCGCCTTGCCGAAGGCGATGCGTTCGGCGGCGTCCTTGAGCGGCACGTCGGCGGAAACAATCGCCGGTGATTTGCCGCCCAGTTCCAGGGTGACCGGCGTCAGGTGTTCGGCCGCCGCGCGCATCACGTGCTTGCCGATGCTGGTGGCGCCGGTGAACAGCAGGTGGTCGAAGCGCAGCTTGGAAAACGCCATGCCCACTTCAGCCTCGCCGAGCACCACGCACACCAGGTCCTCGGGGAAGATCTTCGCCAGCAGCGCCTTGAGCAACTGGCCGGTGGCGGGGGTGGATTCGCTGAGCTTGAGCATCACCCGGTTGCCGGCCGCCAATGCACCCACCAGCGGGCCGATGGCCAGGTACAACGGGTAGTTCCAGGGCACGATCACCCCGACCACACCCAGGGGTTGATAGATGACCTTGGCGGACGCGGGCTGGAAGGCAATGCCTACAGCGCGGCGGGAAGGTTTCATCCAGCCCTTGAGGTGTTTGCTGGCGTAGTGAATGCCATGCAGGCTGGGCATCAGTTCGGCGAACAGGGTTTCGTCGGCGCTGCGGTGGCTGAAATCACTGCTGATGGCGTTGATCAGCGCCTGGCGCTCGTCACTCAACAGCTCGCGCAAGGCCTTGAGCCATTGCTGGCGCTGGGCGGCCGGCGGCATCGGGTTGGCGGCGTAGGCTTGGCGCTGGGCGTCGAACAGTTCCTGGAGCTGGTCCAGCGCCTGGGAATCTTGCAGGTAGGCAACGTTGGCAGACATGGCGAAGTTCCCGATTGTTATTGGAATGCTTCAGTTTTTAGAGTCATTGCTCTAAATTGTCAAATAACATTGCACAACGTGCCGATTTATCCGGACAAGGATAGTCCGTAAGATGCCGCCATCACGGGTCTAGAAGTTGATTTCCCATGGCACCACGAGTAAAGACCAGCGAGCGCATTGTGCAAACCAGCCTGGAGCTGTTTAACCAGCAGGGCGAGCGCAGTGTCAGCACCAACCATATCGCTGCCCATATGGAAATTTCCCCGGGCAACCTGTACTACCACTTCCCCAACAAGCAGGCGATTATCGCAGTGCTGTTTCGTGAGTACGAAGCGTTGGTGGACAGCTTCCTGCGCCCGCCCCAGGGCCGTGCGGTGACCGTGGAAGACAAGCGCTTCTACCTGCAGGCGGTGCTGGCCGGCATGTGGCGCTACCGCTTCCTGCACCGCGACCTCGAACACCTGCTGGAAAGCGACCCGGAGCTGGCCACCGGCTACCGGCGGTTCTCCCAGCGTTGCCTGATCCAGGGCGCAGCCATCTACCAGGGTTTTGTCGATGCCGGCATCCTGAACATGGACCCGGTACAAACCGAAGCCCTGACCCTCAACGCCTGGATCATCCTCACCTCGTGGGTGCGCTTCCTGTGCACCACCAATGAAAAGTCCACGCACCTGAGCGCCGAGGCGATCAAGCGCGGGGTGTATCAGGTGCTGGTGCTGGAAGCCGGGTTTATCACCCCCAAGGCCAAGGACGCGGTGGATGCACTGTTCAAAGAGTTTTACGTGCCGTTGAATCAGGCGCTGGAAGAAGTGAAGTAGGATGTTTCCCGAACGCTAACCTAGCCACAGGAGTCAGTCATGCCGCTTGCCCAACTGATCAGCCCCCAGCAACTGGCCGAGCGCCAGAAGTCCGGCGGGCTGGTAATCCTCGATTGCCGCTTTGCCCTGGAAGACCCGGACTACGGCCTGTGCAGCTACGCCGAAGGGCATATCGAAGGGGCGCAGTATGCCGACCTGGAGCGCCACCTCAGCGGGCCGATAATCAAGGGCGTGACCGGTCGCCATCCGTTGCCGGCGCCGGATGCGTTTATCCGGCAACTGCGGGCATGGGGCGTTAACGCCGACAGCGATATCGTTTTGTATGACGACGGCCCCGGTGCCTATGCCGCCCGTGCCTGGTGGCTGCTGGCCTGGCTGGGCAAGCGCGACGGTGTGTTCATCCTCGATGGCGGCCTGAAAGCCTGGCACGCGGCGGGCTTCCCGTTGAGCCTGGATGCGCCGGTGATCGAGCCCGGCACCTTCAGCGGCACGCCGGACAACCACTTGCAACTGGACGCCGAACACCTGCAGAAACGCCTTGGCCAGCCCGGCCTGACCCTGATCGACGCCCGCGCCCAGCCGCGTTTTCGTGGTGAAGTGGAGCCGATCGACCCGGTTGCCGGGCATATCCCCGGCGCGCAATGTGCCGCATTCAATGAAAACCTGGGCAGCGACGGCCGTTTCCTGCCGGCGGACCAGCTCAAGCAACGCTTCGCCGCCAAGCTGCAAGACCGCTCGCCGGATGACCTGGTGGCCTACTGCGGCTCGGGCGTGACTGCCTGCCACAACCTGTTTGCGCTGTGCCTGGCGGGTTACCCGTTGGGCAAGTTGTACGCGGGGTCGTGGAGCGAGTGGATCACTGATCCAAAGCGGGAAGTTGCAACAGGCGACTGAGGTCTGCCTGACCCGGTCTGATCCAAAGTGTGGGAGCCCCCACATTTTTATCGGCGTTGTGTCAGTAGCCACTCCGGGATTCGCCGTTCCAGGTAGTAAGTTGGCTGTTTCAGTGAGCCGTCCACAAACCCGACATGCCCGCCCTTGGCCAGCAGTTCGAACTCGGTGCAATCCGACAGTTCGCTGGCCTCGGGCAGGCTGTGGGCGAACACGAACGGGTCGTCCGCGGCCTGGATGATCAGGGTTGGTGTGCGAATGCCCCCGAGGTAGTAGCGGCTGGAGGCGCGGCGGTAGTAGTCCTCGGCACTGAGGAACCCGTGCAGCGGCGCGGTGACGCGGCCGTCAAAGTCCCAGAACGTGCGCATCTTCTCCAGCGAGCCCAGGTCGGCGAGGGTTTTCAGGCCTGCCTCGCGGCCATCCTTGAGAAACCGGCTTTGTTTGATGCGGATATAGGCCAGCATTTCGCGCATGAAATGCTTCTGATAAACCCGAGAAAAGCCCAGGCCAATGCGATCGGCGCACTGATCCAGGCGAAACGGTACCGACACGGCGGCCGCGCCTTGCAGCCCGCAGGCTTCGCCGGTTTCGCCCAAGTACTTGAGCAGCACATTGCCGCCCAGTGAATACCCCACCGCATACAGCGGCGCCAACGGGCGCTTGGCCCGCAGGTGAACGATGGTTTCGGCCAGGTCTTCACTGGCGCCGGAATGGTAGCTGCGGGCAAGCAGGTTGGGTTCGCCGGAGCAGCCACGCCAGTTTAGCGCGACGCTGGCCCAGCCTTGGGTTGCGAGGGCATTTTGCAGGCCGGCGACGTAAGGGGAGTTGGACGAGCCGGTCAGCCCGTGCAGTACCAGCACCAGCGGGGTGGTTGCGTCATGGGGCCCATGCCAGTCGAGGTCGAGAAAGTCGCCGTCTGCCAGCCACAGCCGTTCGCGCTGGCGTTCGATGTGCGTGGTTTTGCGCCACAGCGGTCCCCACAACGTTTGCAGGTGCGGGTTGCCGAGGCCGAAGGCGGGGGTAAAGCGGTCGGGCGTTTTTGACACGATGGTTCTCGCGGCAGGTGGCAGAGCGGATGAGCAACCTGTGGAGAGGGAGCTTGCTGTGGCGAGGGAGCTTGCTCCCGCTGGGCCGCGAAGCGGCCCTAAAACCGCCCCCTCAATCTCTCAGAAAACTCGGTCGCCTGCTTTGGGGCTGCTGCGCAGCCCAGCGGGAGCAAGCTCCCTCGCCACAGGGTTAGCTTTGTGTCGTACGTTGCCACAACGCGTAATACACCCGCCCGGATTTCTGCTCGCGGTGCAGGCGCCACGTGCCCGGCAGGCCGAGTGTGGACGGTGCGGTTTCGCTTTCAGTGTAGATCCAGGCATCCGGCGCCAACCACTGACGCTCTTCCAGCAGCGCACATACAGTCGGCAGCAGGTTCTGGTTGAACGGCGGATCAAGAAACACCACGTCAAACTCACGGGCTTCCTGGGTTTCCAGGTAGCGCAACGCATCAGCCGTCTGCACTTGCCCGGTGGTGCAACGCAGGGTGCCCAGGTGTTCCTTGAGGCTGGCGACCGCCACATTGCTGGCATCCAGCGCCTGGCCCAGCGCCGCGCCACGGGACAGCGACTCCAGGAACAGCGCGCCGCTACCCGCGAACGGGTCCAGCACCTTGGCCCCGGCGATATACGGCGCGAGCCAGTT
The DNA here is from genome assembly GCF_013385455.1 of Pseudomonas sp. G1002. Classification (NCBI taxonomy): domain Bacteria; kingdom Pseudomonadati; phylum Pseudomonadota; class Gammaproteobacteria; order Pseudomonadales; family Pseudomonadaceae; genus Pseudomonas; species Pseudomonas sp. G1002. Next base: position 262,684 of record NZ_JACAPY010000027.1, on the reverse strand, counting down.
GAACAGGGTTTCACGCACGCGGTCTGGCGTCGGGCGCAGGCCCACGACATCAGGGAAGCTCAGCTTACGGCTGCCCCACTCTCCGCCGATGATGCGCAGTTGGCCCACACCGTTGTGAACGTTGTGGACAGGTTTTTTGGGACGGGATGGACGGGCCATTAATGCTCCGGAACCCCGAGCGGTTGCTCGGCGGGTTTATCAGTGGGGGGCGGTAGTGGCTTTTGCGCAATCGTCGGGCCGGCGGTCACGATGACCATCTTGTCGGCACTCAAATGTTTGTTCAAAGCAGCTTTGACCTGGTCAACGGTCAGCGCCTGGGATTGTTTCATGAAATCTTCCAGGTAGCTCAGCGGCAGGTTGTAGAAACCCATGGCGCCCAGCTGCCCGACGATATCGGCGTTGCTCGCGGTGGACAGCGGGAAGCTGCCGGCCAGTTCGCGCTTGGCGTCATCGAGTTCTTTCTGTGTCGGGCCGGTCTTGAGGTAGTCGGCGAGTACGTCCTGCACCAATCGCAGCGTGCCGGCGCTCATTTCGGCGCGGGTTTGCAGGTTGATCATGAACGGACCGCGTACCTGCATCGGCGAGAAGCCGGAGTATACGCCGTAGGTCAGGCCGCGTTTCTCGCGCACTTCGCTCATCAAACGGGTGCCGAAGCCACCGCCGCCGAGAATCTGGTTACCCAGTGACAGCGCGGCGTAATCCGGGTCGGCACGGTCGATACCCAGTTGCGCCAGCAGCAGGGTTGTCTGCTTGGACGGGAACTCGATGTGCGTGGTGCCAGCCTTGGGCTCGACCGGTTGGGCGATTTTCGCCAGCGCCGGGCCTTTTGGCAGGGACGCGGAAACCTTGGCGGTCATGGCTTCGGCTTCGGCGCGGGTCAGATCGCCGACTACAGAAATCACTGCGTTGCCGGCGGCGTAGGCCTTGGCGTGGAAGTCCTTCAATTGCGCAAGAGTCACCTTCGGCACGCTCTCGGCGTTGCCTTCGCTCGGATGGGCGTAAGGGTGGTCGCCATAGAGCTGCTTGAACAGCTCGATGCTCGCCAGTTTGCCGGGGTTCTGTTTCTGGTACTCGAAGCCCGCCAGCAACTGGTTCTTGATGCGCGCCAGAGAGTCTGCCGGGAAGGTCGGCTTGCCGATCACGTCGTCAAACAGTGACAGGGCGGCGTCACGCTTGTCGCTGGCGCTCAGGCTGCGCAGGGAAACCAGCGCCATGTCGCGGTAGGCGCCATTGCTGAAATCGGCACCCAGGCCGTCGAAACCGGCGGCAATCTGGCTGACGTCCTTGCCCGGCACGCCTTCGTTGAGCATTGCGTTGGTCAACAGCGCCAGGCCTGGTGTTGCGCCGTCCTGGCTGCTGCCGGCGGCGAACAGGATGCGCATGTCGAACATCGGCAGTTCATGGGCTTCGACGAACAGCACCTTGGCGCCTTCGGCGGTGGTCCAGGTTTGCACGTCGAGCTTGCGGTTGGTCGGCGCCTTGTCGTCCAGCTCGGCCAGGGATTGCAGCTTGTTGGCGGACTTGGCCTGCTCCAGCGCCTGGCTGGCGACGGATTCGCTGGGGCGCAGCAAATACACCGCGCAGGCCGCAGCCAAAGTCACCACGATCAGGCCGGGCAGCACCAGGCGGTTGTTTTTACGTTCACTCATGAGCGGTCTCCTCAGGCAAGACATGGGCGACGCTGAGACGTTCGCGGGTGAAATAGGTGCGTGCAGCTTTTTGGATATCTTCGGCGGTGACGCTTTGCAGCTCGGCCAGCTCGGTGTCCATGAGTTTCCAGGACAGGCCCACCGTCTCCAGGGAGCCGATGGCAGTGGCCTGGCTGGTAATCGAGTCGCGCTGGTAAACCACGCCGGCGATGACCTGGGCGCGGATACGCTCCAGTTCTTCAGCGCTCGGTGGCTTGGCCTTCAGCTCATCCAGCAGGCGCCAAAGGCCGGCTTCAGCCTGGGCCACGGTCTTTTTCTTTTGCAGGTTCGGTGTGGCAGTCAGGGTGAACAGGCTGTCACCGCGGGTGTAGGCGTCGTAGCTCGACGAGCCGCCGGACACCAGCTCTTCGCCGCGCTCCAGTTGTGTCGAGATGCGCGCGCTATAGCCGCCGTCCAGCAGGGCCGAGATCAGGCGCAGGGCGTTGACCGAGCGTTTGTCTTCAGCGGTGGCCAGGCTCGGCACGTTGAAACCAAGGATCACGCTCGGCAGTTTGGTCTGTACATGCATAGTCAGCAGGCGTTCACCGGGCTCGGCCAGTTCCAGCGGGATTTTCGCCGGGGGGACGTCGCGCTTGGGGATCGGGCCGAAATAGCGCTGGGCCAGGGTTTTGACTTCATCCGGGGTTACGTCGCCCACCACTACCAGGGTGGCGTTGTTCGGCACGTACCAGGATTGGTACCAGTGGCGCAGCTCTTCAACCTTCATGCGGTCCAGGTCGGCCATCCAGCCGATGGTCGGCGTGTGGTAGCCGCTGGCCGGGTAGGCCATGGCCTTGAAGCGCTCATAGGCCTTGGACATCGGGTTGTCGTCGGTGCGCATCCGGCGCTCTTCCTTGATCACCTCGATCTCGCGGCTGAACTCGTCGGCCGGCAGGCGCAGGCTGGCCATGCGGTCGGCTTCCAGCTCGAAGGCGACACCCAGGCGGTCACGGGCCAGCACTTGGTAGTAAGCGGTGTAGTCGTCGCTGGTGAAGGCGTTTTCTTCGGCACCCAGGTCACGCAGGATCAACGAAGCCTCGCCGGGGCCGACCTTGGCGCTGCCCTTGAACATCATGTGTTCCAGGGCGTGGGACAAACCGGTCTGGCCCGGGGTTTCATAGCTGGAGCCCACCTTGTACCAGACCTGGGAAACCACCACCGGGGCGCGATGGTCTTCGCGCACGACGACCTTGAGGCCGTTGTCCAGGGTGAATTCGTGGGTGGGTTGTGGGTCGGCAGCCAAAGCTGAAAGGGGCAGACAAACTGTGCTGAGCAGCAGGCCTGCGGCGCGGCGGGCTAGAGCATTCATTCGTTTTTAAACCTGTTGGGCTGCCCGCTTGGTCTTAGCGTCGGCGGGCGAGGAGGTGCTAGGATACTGGTCCGACCTAGGGACGGCCACTATGGCTGTCTTGTTAAGGCTCTATTTAGGCCTTACAAAATGTTGCGCATGAACGAGCTGGCTAAAAAACAGTCTGTTACGCATCGAATTTTATTTACCGGCACGCCCCCTGGCGCGTCGCTACCTTGAGATAGCCGTCTCCATGTTTGGTTCCAACGACGACAAGAAGACCCCAGCTGCGGCTGGCGAGAAAAAAGGCCTGTTCGGATGGCTGCGCAAAAAGCCGCAGGAAACCGTCGTCGAACAGCCGCAGGTTCAAGCTGAACCGATCCCCGAATCCATAGTAGAAGCCGAGCCGGTTGCCGAAACCCCGGCCCCGGTGGTGTTGCCGATGGCCGAGCCGGTGTTGCAGCCGGTGGTTGAGCCAGAACCTGCGCCAGAGCCAGAGCACAAGCCATGGCTGGTGTTGCCGGTGGCAGAAGAGCCTGTAGCGCTGGTTGAAGACGAGCAGGCCGAGCATGTGGCGCCGCCGATTCCGGCCCTCGTGGAGCCTGCGCCCGTTGTGGTCCAGGCGCCGCCAGTGGTTGAGGTGCCTGCACCGGTGGTCGCCGAACCTGTTCCGGTCGCCGTCGCCGCGCCAGCAGTCATCGAAGAGCCTGCTGTTCCTGCCGAAACCGGCAAGACCGGTTTCTTCGCCCGCCTCAAGCAAGGCCTGAGCAAGACCAGCGCCAGCATCGGCGAAGGCATGGCCAGCCTGTTTCTCGGCAAAAAGACCATCGATGACGAGCTGCTGGAGGACATCGAAACCCGCCTGCTGACCGCCGACGTGGGCGTCGAAGCCACCGCCGTGATCATCCAGAGCCTGACCCAGAAGGTCGCGCGCAAGCAACTGACCGACGCCGATGCGCTCTACAAGTCGCTGCAGGCCGAGCTGGCCAACATGCTCAAGCCGGTGGAAGCGCCGCTGATCATCGATACGCAGAAAAAGCCGTTTGTGATCCTGGTGGTTGGCGTCAACGGCGCCGGCAAGACCACCACCATCGGCAAGCTGGCGAAGAAGCTGCAACTGGAAGGCAAGAAAGTCATGCTCGCCGCCGGTGACACCTTCCGTGCCGCCGCCGTGGAGCAATTGCAGGTCTGGGGCGAGCGCAACAAGATCCCGGTCATCGCCCAGCACACCGGCGCCGATTCGGCCTCGGTGATCTTCGATGCGGTGCAGGCCGCCAAAGCGCGCAACATTGATGTGCTGATCGCCGATACCGCCGGTCGCCTGCACACCAAAGACAACCTGATGGAAGAGCTGAAGAAAGTTCGCCGCGTCATCGGCAAGCTCGATGCCGACGCGCCCCACGAGGTATTGCTGGTGCTGGACGCCGGTACCGGCCAGAACGCCATCAGCCAGGCCAAACAATTCCACCAGACGGTCCAGCTGACCGGCCTGGCATTGACTAAGCTCGACGGCACGGCCAAGGGCGGTGTGATCTTCGCCCTGGCCAAGCAGTTCGGGTTGCCGATTCGTTACATCGGCGTCGGTGAAGGCATCGACGACCTGCGCACTTTTGAAGCCGAACCCTTTGTACAGGCACTGTTTGCCGAGCGGGAGCGTTCATGATTCGTTTCGAACAGGTCGGTAAACGCTACGCCAACGGGCATGTTGGCTTGCATGAGCTGAGTTTCCGGGTGCGTCGCGGCGAATTCTTGTTTGTGACCGGCCATTCGGGTGCCGGTAAAAGTACCTTGTTGCGCCTGCTGCTGGCCATGGAGCGCCCAACCACCGGCAAACTGCTGCTGGCGGGCCAGGACCTGGCAACCATCAGCAACGCACAGATTCCATTCCTGCGTCGCCAGATCGGCGTGGTGTTCCAGAACCACCAGTTGCTGTTCGATCGCACGGTGTTCAACAACATCGCCTTGCCGTTGCAGATTCTCGGTCTGTCCAAGGCCGAAATCGTCAAGCGCGTGGATTCGGCCCTGGAGCGCGTGGCGCTGTCGGACAAGACCGACCTGTACCCGGGCGACCTGTCCACCGGCCAGCAACAGCGCGTCGGCATCGCCCGCGCCATCGTCCATCGCCCGGCCTTGCTGCTGGCGGACGAACCCACCGGTAACCTCGACCCGCGCCTGGCCGCAGAAATCATGGGCGTGTTCGAAGACATCAACCGCCTGGGCACCAGCGTGCTGATCGCCAGTCACGACCTGGCGCTGATCGCCCGCATGCGCCACCGCATGCTGACCCTGCAACGCGGCCGCCTGATCGGTGACGGGGAGGCTGGGGTATGAGTGCAACACGCAGCCCGAAGGTTTCCGAGCGCGTCGCGCCAAAGGCGGCCGACCCGCAGCCACAGAAGAAAAAACGCGACGAAGACGATGGCCCGGATTTCGGCACCCTGGTGCATGCCTGGATCGAAAGCCACCGTGCCAGCCTGGTAGACAGCCTGCGCCGCCTCGGCAAGCAGCCGATCGGCAGCTTTTTTACCTGCCTGGTCATGGCCGTGGCCTTGAGCCTGCCCATGGGCTTGTCATTGCTGCTGAACAATGTCGAGCGCCTTGGCGGTTCGTGGCAGCGGGCGGCGCAGATTTCCCTGTACCTGAACCTGGATGCCAGCGCCCAGGACGGTGAGTCCCTGCGCGACCAGATCAAGGGCATTCCGGGTGTGGCCGAGGCTGAGTACATCAGCCGCGATCAAGCCCTGGAAGAGTTCCAGCAACAGTCCGGCCTGGGCGAGGCGCTCAAGGAGTTGCCGCAAAACCCGCTGCCGGGCGTGGTGCTGGTCACCCCGAACGAGGTCGACAAGACCACCCTGGAAGCCCTGCGACAAAAACTCGCAGAGCTGCCGAAGGTCCAACAGGCACAACTTGATCTAGTCTGGGTAGAGCGGTTGGCCGCGATTCTCAAGCTGGGCGACCGGTTTGTGTTCGGCCTGACGGTGTTGCTGGTGTCTGCATTACTTTTGGTGATAGGCAATACCATTCGTCTTCATATTGAAAACCGCCGCACCGAGATAGAAGTGATTAAACTCGTCGGCGGCACGGACAGCTATGTGCGTCGGCCTTTTCTGTACATGGGCGCGCTGTATGGCTTCGGTGCGGGAATTTTGTCCTGGGGCGTACTGGCTTTTGGCCTGAACTGGCTGAACGATGCGGTGGTGGGGCTTGCCGGTTTGTACGGCAGCGATTTTGCCCTGGCCGGCGTGCCGGCAGCCGATGGTCTGTCATTGTTGCTTGGGGCAGTGCTCTTGGGGTATATCGGTGCTTGGATTGCGGTCGCACGGCATTTACGTGAGCTGGCACCGAAGTAGTTAATGTCAGGGTAATGTGGTTTCGTTTGTATTGACCGTATCAGTGGTTTAGGGAACTTGTCCTACGGTTCCCGGTCAATTTTCGCAGTGCTGAACTGCACGAGTTATGTGAGTCGGAGGTTTTTTCGTATGACCACTTCTTTGCAACCTGCTTATGCTCTGGTCCCGGGTGCGAACCTGGAGGCCTATGTGCACACGGTCAACAGCATTCCATTGCTGACGCCCGAGCAGGAGCGTGAACTGGCCGAGAGTCTCTACTATGAGCAGGATTTGGGGGCGGCTCGGCAGATGGTGCTCGCCCACCTGCGTTTTGTCGTACATATCGCCCGTAGCTATAGCGGCTACGGCCTGGCCCAGGCTGACCTGATTCAGGAAGGCAACGTTGGCCTGATGAAAGCCGTGAAGCGCTTCAACCCGGAAATGGGTGTGCGCCTGGTGTCGTTTGCTGTGCACTGGATCAAGGCGGAAATTCACGAATTCATCCTGCGCAACTGGCGCATCGTGAAAGTCGCGACCACCAAGGCCCAGCGCAAACTGTTCTTCAACCTGCGCAGCCAGAAGAAACGCCTGGCGTGGCTGAACAACGAAGAAGTGCATCGCGTGGCCGAAAGCCTCGGCGTAGAGCCACGTGAAGTGCGCGAGATGGAAAGTCGCCTGACCGGCCATGACATGGCCTTCGACCCGGCCGCCGAAGCGGACGACGACAGCGCCTTCCAATCGCCGGCCAACTATCTGGAAGACCACCGGTACGACCCGGCGCGTCAGCTGGAAGATGCCGACTGGAGCGACAACTCCAATCACAACCTGCACGAAGCGCTGGAAGTGCTGGACGACCGCAGCCGTGACATTCTCTACCAGCGCTGGTTGGCAGAAGAAAAAGCCACGCTGCACGACCTGGCGCAGAAGTACAACGTGTCGGCCGAGCGGATTCGTCAGCTCGAGAAGAGTGCGATGAACAAGCTGAAACTGTCGATCGCCGCCTGACACAGGTAGCTAGGACAGCGCGATCGAAATGTGGGAGCGGGCTTGCTCGCGAAGGCGGTGGATCAGTCACCTAAAGTATTGACTGGCACACCGCTTTCGCGAGCAAGCCCGCTCCCACTTTTGTTTTGTGGTGGGTCAGTCAGCCCAAGGCGCCTTGCGCGAGTTGTTCAGCTCATTCAAATAGCTGTCGCCACCCAACTGACTCATCTGCTGCCGCATCCACGCCGCCCGTCGCGCGACATACGACGTTGGATGGCTGGCACTCCACACCCGCGGGTTAGGCAACACCGCCGCCAGGTAGCTGGCCTGCTGGCGGGTCAGCGCCTTGGCGCTCACGCCAAAGTGATGCCGCGCCGCCGCTTCGGCGCCGAACACGCCTTCATCCCACTCCACGCTGTTGAGGTACACCTCAAGAATTCGCTGCTTGGGCCAGAGAATCTCAATCAGCCCGGTAAACCAGGCTTCCAGGCCCTTGCGGAAATAGCTGCGGCCGGTCCACAAAAACAGATTCTTCGACACCTGCTGGCTCAAGGTGCTGGCGCCGCGAATCGAACCGCCGCGCTCGTTATGCAGCAACGCCGCCTGGATCGCGTCGAAATCAAAACCCCAATGTTGCGGGAAGCGCTGGTCTTCGCCGGCCATCACCGCCACTTTCAGTTCGTCGGAGATCTGATCCCACGGCACCCACGTGCGCTGTACGTCAATCGGCTCGCCGTCGACCCAGGACTCGACCTTGCGCTCAACCATCAGCGCAGTGCCCGGTGGTGGCACGAAACGGAACAGCAGCACCAGCAGCACGCTGCCGATGGCAAACCACTTGAGGGCTTTGAGAAAACGCTTGAAGAGGAGACGCAGCATAGAGATGGCTTGGCCGAACCCGTTGAGCGGGCCATTATACAGACCCTGCCCCCTGAGTCTGACTGGAGTTCCTCATGTTGCGTGGCTTTCTGATGCTGGCTGCCTTTTTCGGTTTCACCGGCGTCGCCCTGGGTGCGTTTGCCGCCCACGGCCTGAAAAACCGCCTGAGCGCCGAGTACCTGGCGATTTTCCACACCGGCGTGACCTACCAGTTGGTGCACACCCTGGCGCTGTTCGGCGTGGCACTGTTGGCGGCGCACATCCCGGGCAGGCTGGTGACGTGGGCGGGTGTGTCTTTTGCCGTGGGCATCCTGCTGTTCTCCGGCAGCCTGTATGTGCTGACCATGACCGGCGTCAGCAAGCTCGGCATCATCACCCCGTTTGGTGGCCTGGCGTTCCTGCTGGGCTGGTTCTTCCTCGGTTTGGCGGCGTGGCGTCTACAGGCTGCCTGACCAAGGGGCTTGGGCCAGCAACGTCAATCACGCTAGAATGCTGGCCCCTAAAAACGATGGCGGCCCGTGGCATGCGCATTCAGTTGAACGGCGAACCCTTTGAACTGCCCGACGGTGAAACCGTTGCGGCCCTGCTGACCCGTCTGGACTTGACCGGACGCCGCGTCGCAGTGGAGCTCAATCTGGATATCGTCCCGCGTAGCCAGCACGTCGAGACCGCGCTCACCGAGGGTGACCAGGTCGAAGTGGTCCACGCCATCGGCGGCGGCTAGCCGTCCGGCGCTCCAGGGCGCCAACCCGCATTCTGCAGAACCTCACCCCAACTCGAGGATTTCCCATGAGCATCGTTCGTAGCGACAAGCCTTTCGTCCTGGCCGGTCGTACCTTCCAGTCGCGTCTGCTGGTCGGCACCGGCAAGTACCGCGACATGGAAGAAACCCGCCTGGCCATCGAAGCCTCGGGCGCCGAGATCGTTACTTTCGCCGTGCGCCGCACCAACCTCGGCCAGATCGAGGGCGAGCCGAACCTGCTCGAAGTGCTGTCGCCGGATCGCTACACCTTCCTGCCGAACACCGCCGGTTGCTACGACGCCATCGAAGCCGTGCGCACCTGCCGCCTGGCCCGTGAGCTGCTCGACGGCCACAACCTGGTGAAGCTGGAAGTGCTGGCCGACCAGAAAACCCTGTTCCCCAACGTGATCGAAACCCTCAAGGCCGCCGAGACCCTGGTCAAGGAAGGCTTCGACGTGATGGTCTACACCAGCGACGACCCGATCATCGCCCGCCAACTGGCCGAAATCGGCTGCATCGCGGTGATGCCGCTGGCCGGTCTGATCGGTTCCGGCCTGGGTATCTGCAATCCGTACAACCTGCAGATCATCCTTGAAGAAGCCAAGATCCCGGTGCTGGTGGATGCGGGCGTGGGCACTGCCTCCGACGCCACCATCGCCATGGAACTGGGTTGCGATGCGGTGCTGATGAACTCGGCCATCGCCCATGCCCAGCAGCCGATCATGATGGCCGAAGCTATGCAACACGCAATCGTCGCCGGCCGCCTGGCGTACCTCGCCGGGCGCATGCCGAAAAAACTTTACGCCAGCGCCTCCTCGCCGCTGGATGGTCTGATCAAGTAAGAGCCATTGATGACTGAATCAAACGAAACGCCGAACACCCTGGAAGAAGGCGACGAGTCCAAGCACCGCCGCATCAAGAGTTTTGTGATGCGCGCCGGTCGCATGACCGAGGGCCAGCAAAAGGGCCTGGAGCAGGGCACGCCGCTGTTCGTCCTGCCGCTGGCAGACGCGCCGGTGGATTACGACCAGGTGTTTGGCCGCTCGGCACCACGCTCCCTGGAGATTGGCTTCGGCATGGGCCATTCCCTGCTGGAAATGGCCGCGGCTTCGCCGGAGCAGGATTTTATCGGGGTTGAAGTACACCGTCCGGGTGTTGGCGCGCTGCTGAACGGCGTGCTGACTCAGGGCCTGACCAACCTGCGGGTCTACGACTGCGACGCGATCGAAGTGCTCAACCGCTGCATCGCCGACAACAGCCTCGACCGCCTGATGCTGTTCTTCCCGGACCCATGGCACAAGAGCCGCCACCACAAGCGCCGCATCGTCCAGGCTTCCTTCGCGGAACTGGTGCGCAGCAAGCTGAAAGTGGGCGGCATCCTGCACATGGCCACCGACTGGGAACCGTATGCCGAGTACATGCTGGAAGTGATGAACGTCGCCCCTGGCTACCGCAACCTGGCGGAAGACGGCAAATGCGTCCCGCGCCCGGCCGAGCGGCCGATCACCAAGTTCGAACGTCGCGGCGAGCGACTCGGGCATGGGGTTTGGGATTTGAAGTTCGAGAAAGTGGACTGATAAGTCCCAGGCTTGAAATGCAGTAAAAAATGTGGGAGCGGGCTTGCTCGCGAATGCGGTAGATCAGTCGACATTTACGCTGACTGACACACCGCATTCGCGAGCAAGTCCGCTCCCACATTTGTTTTGTGCCGCGCTTAAGGTCAGCGGCGATCCGCCACCACCCCAATCAACACCAGCACCACCAACAACACCGGCGCCAGGCTGTAGTTGTTGAACTGGCTCAACCCGCGAACAATCCACGGCGTGGCATAGATCAGTGCTGCACCGCTGCCGATCATGCACACCAGCGCCATCAGCGGCACGCGCAGCGCACCCGCGATGCTGCCCAGCCGTGCTTCGACCCAGCCCTTGATGTCGGCGCCAAACAGCACCAGCAGGCAGCCTACCAACGCCAGGGAGATTTCCGACAGGTTGCTACGGCTCCAGCGGGATACGGTGGCGAGCAGGTCGAGTACCAGATCCATTTGATTTCCTTAAGAGCAATCAGCTCAAAAACTTCTGCAGCAGGTCATTGAGAAAGAGTTGCCCGCGGTCGGTGGCCGCCAGGCGTGACGGTTCGACCTGCATCAGGCCACTTTGTTCTGCCTCGCGGCGAGCTTCATCGAGGCTGGCCAGTTCGAGGCCGGTACGCTCGGCGTAAAGCCTGGCTTCGACGCCGTCGGTGAGGCGCAGGGCGTTCATCAGGAACTCGAACGGTAACTCTTCGTTGGTCAGTTCTTTCGCGCCGGCCTGGTAGTTTTTCGCCGGGTTGAGGTAGTCCTTCGGTGCCCGGGTTTTCCAGGTGCGCACGATGCGCCCATCCGGATGGCTGAGCTTGCCGTGGGCACCGGCGCCGATGCCGATAAAATCGCCAAAGCTCCAGTAGTTCAGGTTATGTCGCGCCGGCCGGCCCGGTTGGGCGTAGGCCGAGACTTCGTACTGGGCGTAACCGTGTTCGGCGAGCAGCGCCTGGCCGGCTTCCTGGATGTCCCACAGGGTGTCGTCTTCCGGCAGCACGGGCGGCTGGTTCCAGAACACGGTGTTGGGTTCCAGGGTCAGTTGATACCAGGACAGATGCGTGGGCTTGAGGGCAATGGCCTGGCGCAGGTCGCCCAGGGCGTCCTCCAGGGACTGATCGGGCAAACCGTGCATCAAGTCCAGGTTGAAGTTGTCGAACCCGGCCTGGCGCGCCATGCCGGCGGCACGCACGGCTTCGTCACCGTTGTGGATGCGGCCCAGGGCTTCGAGTTTTTCCTGCTGGAAACTCTGGATGCCAATCGACAGCCGATTGATCCCCAGCTTGCGGTACGCCACGAACTTCTCTTGCTCGAAGGTACCGGGGTTGGCTTCCAGGGTGATCTCGATATCGCCGGCAAACGGGATGCGCGCTTCCACGCCCTTGAGCAACCGGCCCAGGGCAACGGCGCTGAACAGGCTTGGGGTGCCGCCGCCGAAAAAGATCGAACTCAGCTCACGGCCGTACACCGCGTGCAGGTCCTGATCGAGGTCGGCCAGCAACGCGTCGACGTACTCTTCCTCCGGCAGCACCTTGCTGGCGGTGTGGGAGTTGAAGTCGCAATAGGGGCATTTGCGCACGCACCACGGGATGTGGATATACAGCGCCAGGGGCGGCAGGTGAGGCAGGGCCGCCCGAGGTGTTTGCGCGCCACCGAGAATCAGTGGCTGCGCGGAGGTGTTCTGAGTCATTTCATGCCCAGGCGCTGGCGCAGCAAATCCATTGCGCGGGCGCGGTGGCTGATCTGGTTCTTGTCGGCCGGGCTCAATTCGGCGCTGGAGACATTGCGCTCCGGCACCCAGAACAACGGGTCATAACCGAAACCGTGCTCGCCGCTGGCCGCATGCAGGATGCGCCCGTGCCACAAGCCTTCGCAGAGGATCGGCAATGGATCATCGGCGTGACGCACCAGGGCCAGCACGCAGACGAACTGCGCGCCGCGCATCGCGTCGGGCACGTCCTTGAGGGCGTCCAGCAGCTTGGCGTTGTTGGCCGCATCGCCTTTACCGTCGGCGTAACGTGCCGAGTAGATGCCGGGCGCGCCGCCCAGGAAGTCCACGGCCAGGCCAGAATCGTCAGCCAGTGCCGGCAGGCCGGAAATACGCGCGGCGTTGCGGGCCTTGAGGATGGCGTTCTCGACAAACGACAGGCCGGTCTCTTCCGGCTCTACCTGGCTGAACTCGCCAATCGAGCGCAGTTGCACCGAGTCGCCGAGCATGGCCTGGAGTTCTTTGAGCTTGCCGGCGTTATGGCTGGCCAGTACGAGTTGAGTAAGGTTCATCATTGCGCCGGAAACAGTTCCTGGTTGAAACTGAAACCGTGGGCTTTGCCACCGGTTTCAACGTTGATGGTGAAAATCTTGGTTTCCTGCTGCGGCACCGGGTACTGGGCGACGTAAAGCGTAGAACCTTTCTGGGTGATTTTCTTGAACGTCAGCATCTCGCTCTTGCCGCCCAGGTCCTTGATTGTGCCGGTAACGGTGGCGTCTATCGATTCGACGCCCTTGTTTACGAACACATTGATCATGCCCAGCTCTTTGCTGCGTACGATCCCGGCTTCCTGAGCCATTTCCGGCGTCAGGAAGCTGGTGGTCAGGGTGTTGTAGTGCACCGTGATATCGCCGAATTCTTTCTGACGATTACCATCGATAACATCCGCCGCCATAGCGCTGACGCTCAGGCACGCGGTGAGTAGAAAAACAGCCAGGCGACTCATGATCGTCCTCCTTGAAAATGGTTAGACGGCAATCTGGTGGTCCGTCAGGCCCGGGCTGCTGACCCGGTAGATCCCGATCTCACCCAGCAGGTTGGGCCATAGCTTACTCGCCCAGCCGTGACGATGCTGTTGATCGACGGCAAGGCGGTTGATGACTTTGGCTTCGCGCTCGCCGCACAGCGCTTCGAAGTCTTCAAAGGTGCAGAAGTGGATGTTGGGCGTGTTGTACCAGGTGTACGGCAGGAAGTCCGACACCGGCATGCGGCCCTTGGTGGCCAGGTACCAGCGGCAGCGCCAGTGGCCGAAATTGGGGAAAGTAATGATGCACTGGCGGCCGACGCGCAACATTTCGTCGAGGATCCGGTCCGGGTAGTGCACGGCTTGCAGGGCCTGGGTCATGACCACGATGTCGAAGCTGTTGCTGGCAAAGTTGCCGAGGCCCTTGTCCAGGTCCTGCTCGATCACGTTGATGCCCTTGGCCACGCACTGGGCGATGTTGTCCGGGTCGTTTTCCAGGCCATAGCCGGTGACTTGCTTGTTGTCGCGCAGCCAGCTCAGCAGTTCGCCATCGCCGCAACCCAGGTCGAGCACGCGGCTGCCGGCGGGGATCCAGTCTTGGATGATTTCCAGGTCGGCTCTCATGGCGTTCTCACAGTGCTATTCGATTCATGTAGTTGCTGAAGGCCTGCAGGTAGCGCGGGATCGGGATCAGGAAGGCGTCGTGGCCTTGCGGTGCGTCGATCTCCAGGTAGCAGACGTCTTTCTTGGCGGCCATCAGCGCATCCACCAATTCCCGCGAGCGGGCCGGGGAGAAGCGCCAGTCGGTGGTGAACGACATCACGCAGAACTTGGCGGTGGCCGCCTCGAAGGTGCGCGCCAGGTCATCGTCGAAATTCGCCGCCGGGTCGAAGTAGTCCAGGGCCTTGGTCATCAGCAGGTAGGTGTTGGCGTCGAAACGCCCGGAAAACTCCTCGCCCTGATAACGCAGGTAGCTCTCGACCTGGAATTCGACGCTGTGGAAGTCGTAGTTGAGCTTCTCGCTCTTGAGGCCACGGCCGAATTTCTCGCCCATGGAGTCATCCGACAGGTAGGTGATGTGCCCGACCATGCGCGCGAGCATCAGCCCGCGCTTGGGGATCACGCCCGCTTCCTGGAACGAACCGCCGTGGAACTCGGGGTCGGTCAGGATCGCCTGGCGCGCCACTTCGTTGAAGGCGATGTTCTGCGCCGACAGCTTGGGGGCCGAGGCGATGGCCAGGCAATGGCGCACGCGGTCCGGGTAGGTGATGGTCCATTGCAGGGCCTGCATGCCGCCCAGGCTGCCGCCGATCACGGCGGCCCATTGGGCGATGCCCAGTACGTCGGCCAGGCGCGCCTGGCTGTGCACCCAGTCTTCCACGGTCAGCACCGGGAAATCGGCGCCAAACGGCTTGCCGGTTTCCGGGTTGAGGCTGCTGGGGCCGGTGGAGCCGTTGCAGCCGCCGAGGTTGTTCAGGCTGACCACGAAGAACTTGTTGGTGTCGATGGGCTTGCCGGGGCCGATGCAGCTGTCCCACCAGCCGGGCTTGCGCTCGTCCATGCTGTGGAAACCCGCAGCGTGGTGGTGGCCGGACAGGGCGTGGCAGATCAGCACGGCGTTGCTGGCCGTAGCGTTCAGTTGGCCGTAGGTTTCATAGATCAGGTCGTAGGCGGGCAGCGAACGGCCGCAGGCCAGGGCCAGCGGTTCGCTGAAGTGCGCCACTTGGGGCACGACCAGTCCAACAGAATCGGGGGGGAAGGCAGTTGGCATCGACCCTGCTCTCGTTTAAATGAGGCGTAAGTCTAAAGACCGCTGCACCCAGCGGCAAGCAAAGGCCAGCGGCTGGTGTTTTTAAGGCTTTTTGTGGCGAGGAAGCTTGCTCCCGCTGGAGCGCGAAGCGGTCCCGGTCCGGTTGCCGCGATTTTGCATATGCAACGCGGTCGGCCGTTTTGGGGCTGCTGCGCAGCCCAGCGGGAGCAAGCTCCCTCGCCACATTGTTGTCAGATCAGACCGAACAGTTCTTTGGGCATGAATGCGTAGAACGCCAAGCGCGGAATCACCCAGCTTTGCAGCAACTGGATCGCGATAAACGCGAAGATCGGCGAGATATCCAGGCCACCCAGGTTAGGTACCAGGCGACGGAACGGTGCCAGCACCGGCTCAGTGATCTGTGCCACCAGTTCGGCACCCGGGCTGCGGCTGCCCGGAGCGACCCAGGACAGGATCACGCTGATGATCATCGACCAGAAAATGATCTTCAGGAACAGCGAGAAGATCCCGATCAAGGCCCACGGCAGCAACAGCAGCGTGGTGGCCTGATAGCCATTGAGCAGCAGGATGACCGCGAACAGCAGGATCTGCAGCAGCAGCGCCAATACCAGCGACGACATGTCCAGGCCGAACAGGCTCGGGATCACCCGGCGCAGAGGCTTGAGCAGCGGCTGCGTGGCCTTTACCACGAACTGGCACAGCGGGTTGTAGAAGTTCGCCCGCACCAGTTGCAGGATAAAACGCATCAGCACGATCAGCAGGTACAGGCTGCCCAGGGTCTGGATGATGAAAATGGCAGCGTCATTGATTCCGAGCATGTTTGATTCCTATGTGGGGGACGACTATTTGCCCAGCTGCTCGGCCATTTCGGCCGAACGATGTGCTGCGGCACCCAGTGCTTTTTCCACCAGGGCTTCAAAGCCCCCGGCCTGGAATGATTCGATTGCCGCCTGGGTCGTGCCGCCCGGCGAGGTCACGCGACGGCGCAACTCGGCCGCGTCGACATCGCTGGTCACGGCCATCTGCGCGGCGCCCAGTGCGGTCTGCTCGGCCAGTTGCTCGGCGACTTCATGCGGCAGGCCGAGTTTCACGCCAGCGGCGGTCATGGCCTCGATCAGCAGGAAGAAATACGCCGGGCCACTGCCGGAGACGGCGGTGACGGCGTCCAGTTGCTGCTCTTGTTCCAGCCACACGGCGAGACCTACGGCGGACAGCAGCTCTTGTGCCTGGTCGCGCTGTTGGGCAGTGACTTCGGATGTGGCGTACAAGCCGCTCACGCCCTTGCGCAGCAGCGCCGGGGTGTTGGGCATGCAACGCACAATCGGCTGGGCGCCGAGCCAGTGGGTCATGCTGGCGCAAGTGATGCCGGCGGCGATGGACACCACCAGTTGATGGGGCTTGAGGCTTGGGCGCAGGCTTTCGCACACGGCTTTCATGGCTTGTGGCTTGACCGCCAGCACTACCACGTCCACGCCTTCAATCGCTTCTGCGTTGTCGGCGAAGGTGTCGATGCCGTGCTCGGCGCTGACGCGGGCGCGGGTGTCGGCGCCCGGGTCGCTGGCGCGAATCTGTTGTGCTTCCAGGCCCTTGGCCCGCAGGCCGCCGATCAGGCTGGCCGCCATGTTGCCGGCGCCGATAAAGGCAATACGCGTGTTGCTCA
This sequence comes from Pseudomonas sp. G1002, assembly GCF_013385455.1. Taxonomy (NCBI): domain Bacteria; kingdom Pseudomonadati; phylum Pseudomonadota; class Gammaproteobacteria; order Pseudomonadales; family Pseudomonadaceae; genus Pseudomonas; species Pseudomonas sp. G1002. The sequence goes on along the minus strand of NZ_JACAPY010000027.1, from coordinate 246,035 downwards.
TGACAGGTCCTTACTCAGATGGAAGTCAGCCATTTCAAGGCTGGCCATAGTCGCGGGCACCAAACAGGGCGGTACCGATCCGCACCCAGGTGGCCCCTTGGGCGATGGCCGACTCAAGGTCATGGCTCATGCCCATGGAAAGTGTGTCGAGCCCCAGGTCGAGGCTCGCTTGCAGGTCGCGCACGGTGGCGAAGGCTGCGTCTTGCTCTGCACGGTCGTCGGTCGGCTCGGGAATCGCCATCAGGCCGCGCAGCTTCAGGCGCGGCAGGGCGCTGATGGCTTCGGCCAGGGCGGGCAGGTCGGCGGGTGTACAGCCGGACTTGCTGGCTTCGCCACTGACGTTGACCTGGATGCAGATATTCAGCGGCGGCAGGTCAGCCGGGCGTTGTTCGGACAGGCGTTGTGCGATTTTCAGGCGGTCCACGGAATGCACCCAGGCGAAGTTCTCGGCGATCGCACGAGTCTTGTTCGATTGAATGGGGCCGATGAAGTGCCAACTCAAGGGCAGGTCGGTTAATTCGGCCTGTTTGCCCAGGGCTTCCTGCAGATAGTTCTCGCCAAAGTCACGCATCCCGGCGGCATAGGCTTCGCGCACGGCCTGTGCGGGTTTGGTCTTGCTCACGGCCAGCAGGTGCACGCTGCCTGCGTCGCGCTGCGCGGCCTCGGCGGCTGCCCGGATCCGCTCGGAAACCAGGCCGATGTTGTCTGCTATGGTCGACATTCAAGTTGCGCCCGTGGATATGGAGTCCGCGGCATTCTACTGGAAATGGAAAGCCCTATGGATATCACTGAACTGCTGGCCGCCGGCGTACGCCTGCGGGCCTCCGACCTGCATCTGTCGGCGGGGTTGGCGCCGATGCTGCGAGTGGATGGCGAGGTCTGGCCACTCGATTGGCCTGTACTTGCGCCGGTGCAAGTGGCGGCGTTGCTCAGCCCTTTGCTGAACAATCACCAGCAAAAGGATTTCGAAACATCTCTTGAAACGGATTTTGCCTTCGAGTTGCCCGAGGTGGCGCGGTTTCGGGTGAATGTGTTCCAGCAGCACCGGGGCATGGGCGCGGTGTTTCGTACCATCCCCTCAACGGTGCAGAGCCTGGAACACCTGGGGTTGGGCGAGGTGTTCCGGCGCATCGCAGACCTGCCACGGGGTCTGGTACTGGTCACCGGGCCGACCGGTTCCGGCAAGTCCACGACCCTGGCGGCGATGATTGATTACCTCAACACCCATCGCCGTCAGCACATCCTCACCCTTGAAGACCCGATCGAGTTTATCCACCACCCGAAAAATGCCCTGATCAACCAGCGACAGGTGCATCGCGATACCCACAGCTTCTCGGCTGCCCTGCGTTCGGCATTGCGGGAGGACCCGGATGTGATCCTGGTTGGCGAATTGCGGGACCTGGAAACCATTCGGCTCGCGCTGACGGCGGCGGAAACCGGGCACATGGTGTTTGGCACGTTGCACACCACGTCGGCGGCTAAAACCGTGGACCGGGTGGTGGATGTGTTTCCGGCGGGGGAAAAGACCATGGTCCGCTCGATGCTCTCGGAGTCATTGCAGGCGGTGGTGTCCCAGGTGCTGGTGAAGAAGGTCGGCGGCGGGCGGGTGGCGGCTCACGAAATCATGCTCGGCACACCGGCGATTCGTAATTTGATCCGCGAGGACAAGGTGGCGCAGATGTATTCGGCGATTCAGACCGGCGGGGCGTTGGGGATGACGACGCTGGACATGAGTTTGAAGGCGTTGGTCAGCCAGGGGCTGATCAGCCGGGAACATGCCCGGGAGAAGGCGAGGGTGCCAGGGGATATTTAAGATCATGATCGTTCCCACGCTCCGCGTGGGAACGCAGCCCGTGACGCTCTGCGTCACAAGAGCGGACGCGGAGCGTCCAGTGAGGCATTCCCACGCAGAGCGTGGGAACGATCAATCAGCGCTGCACAATCCGCAGGTTGTTCTGTTCTTTAGGCAGGACACGCTTGGCAATCACGTAGTTCTTGTCCCAGAACGGCTTCTTCAGCGTATCGATGCTCACGGACTTGCCACGACGCGGTGCGTGGATGAAACGGTCGTTGCCCAGGTAGATGGCAACGTGGTTCACCTGGCGGCTCTTCAGTTTGAAGAACAGCAGGTCACCCGGTTTCAAATCCTTGCGCTCAACCTTCAGCCCGTGGCCGGCGGCCATGGCGTTGGAAGTGCGCGGCAAATCCACGGCTTTTACGTCGTTAAACGCATATTTCACCAAACCACTGCAGTCGAACCCTTTACTTGGGCTGCTGCCGCCCCAACGATAAGGAGTACCGAGCACGTTGACGGCACGGCTGAGGACGTTGCTGCTTTGCTTGGTGTTGACGGCCATCAGCCCTGGCGCTGCATTACCGTGGGCCTTGCTCAGTTGAGTCGGGCGCTTCACGGTCAGCTTTACCGATTTGGCGGAGCTGGTGGTGGCGTGAACTTTAGGGGTGAAACCGTTAACGTTGGGAAGTCGTTGCTCACGATTGGTGGCGTGGGCGGCCAGTGGCATTAATAGGCAAATGGTTAGCCATGTCTTGAAAAATGGTCGCATTAGGCGTGGCTCTTTTTGGTTTGCGCGCAACTTTATAACAGCTTTTTGTGTCGTGCTAAGGCCGTTTGTCGACTGAACCCTGGGGTCAAATTCAGGAAAACCGTGACGAATTGCCGCGATTGTCCTACACAAGTCAGGCGGTATAAGGCTTTGAGGGAAGCGAAGATACCATTTGCCGCATGTCGGGCGCCCGTAAAAAAGTCACAAAGAAACCAGAAATATTTATCTATCGAGGCTAAAGAGGTACTCCATGAACACCTATCGACAGGATGTTTCGCAACAAGACACCCACAGCAAGGTGATCGGCTACCTGCTTTGGATTTTCGGTTTTACCGGTGCTCACCGCTTTTATTACGGCAAGCCGGTGACCGGGACGATCTGGTTTTTCACCTTCGGTTTGTTCGGGATTGGCTGGTTGATCGACTTGTTCCTGATTCCGGCAATGGACCGCGAAGCGGACCTGCGATTTACCGCCGGGCCGATCGAGTACAACGTGGCCTGGATTCTGTTGGCGTTCCTGGGTGTGTTCGGTTTGCACCGCATGTATCAGGGCAAATGGATCAGCGGGATCATTTACCTGCTGACCGGGGGCTTGTTCCTGATCGGGGTGCTGTATGACTTCTGGACGCTGAATACGCAGATTTCGATCCGCAATGCCGAGCGCAACGGCGGCCGATAAGATGTGTGAAGATCCAAATGTGGGAGCGGGCTTGCTCGCGAATGCGATGTGTCAGTCGACATCTCTATTGACTGACCCACCGCTTTCGCGAGCAAGCCCGCTCCCACATTTACTGTGCCCACTCCGGATTGGATTTAAGCCTGGTAGCTGACCCGCCCATCCACCAGCGTGTACCGCACAGTCGCCGGCAGGCTATGGCCGATGAATGGGCAGTTTTCACCCTTGGACAGCCAGTGTTCCCCGGCAATCGTGGAGCTGGCCGGATCAAACAGCACCAGGTCCGCCGCCGAGCCCACCGCCAGCTTGCCCGCCGGCAGGCGCAGCGCCTCGGCAGGGCCCGCACTGAGGCGCGCCAGCAGGGTCGGCAGGTCCAGCAAACCATCTTCCACCAACGTCATTGCCAGCGGCAGCAACAGCTCGACGCTGCTGATGCCTGGCTCCGTCGCGCCGAACGGCGCCAGCTTGGCATCCCGCTCGTGGGGCTGGTGATGGCTGGAGATCGCCGAAACCACCCCGGACTTCACCGCCGCCCGCAAACCGTCACGGTCAGCGCGGGTACGCAGTGGCGGCTGCACGTGATACAGGCTGGAGAAGTCGATCAGCGCCTCATCCGTCAGAATCAGCTGATACAGCGCCACATCCGCCGTCACCGGCAATCCGCGGGCTTGGGCCTGAGCGATCAGGGCCACGCCGCGAGCGCTGGTCAGCTGGCTGAAGTGCGCGCGTACGCCGCTTTGTTCCACCAGCAGCAGGTCGCGGGCCAGGGCCACGGTCTCGGCGGTTTCCGGGATGCCCGGCAGGCCGAGGAAGCTCGCGGTGGCGCCTTCGTGGGCCAGGCCGCCTTCGGCCAGGTCACGGTCCTGGGAGTGGAAAATCACGGTCAGGTCGAAAGTCGCCGCATATTCCAGCGCACGGCACAGGGTGCGGGTGCTGCGAAAGCTCTCCAGGCCGTTGCCGAAGGCCACGCAGCCTGCGTCGCGCAGGGCGATCAGTTCGGCCAGTTGTTCGCCGTCCAGCCCTTTGCTCAGGGCGCCGATGGGGAACACTTTGCAGTTGCCGGCTTCGCGGGCGCGGTCGAGGATCAGTTCGGTCACCGCCGAGGTGTCCAGCACCGGTTTGGTGTGGGGCGGGCAGCACAGGCTGGTCACGCCACCGGCAGCGGCGGCGCGGGTTTCGCTGGTGATGTTGCCCTTGCGGCTGTAGCCCGGCTCACGCAGGGCGACGTTCAGGTCAACCAGGCCAGGCGCGGCGATCAGGCCTTTGGCGTCGATAGTTTCGCTGGCGCTGAAGCCTGCGGGTGCGGCGCCGATGGCAATGATCTTGCCGGCTTCCAGGTGTAGATCGGTGACTTGATCCAGGCCGCTGGCCGGATCGATGACTCGGGCGCCGAGAATGCTGAGCTTCACTGGGCGTTCTCCTGCTCGAATTGACGTTGCGCGGTTTGCCCGCTCATGGCCATGGACAACACCGCCATGCGGATGGCGATGCCGTACGTGACCTGGTTGAGAATCACCGACTGCGCGCCATCGGCCACCGCCGACTCAATCTCCACGCCACGGTTGATTGGCCCCGGGTGCATCACGATGGCGTCCGGCTTGGCGCCGGCCAGGCGTGCGGTGGTCAGGCCGAACAGGCGATAGAACTCGCCTTCGCTCGGCAGCAGGCCGCCCGCCATACGCTCGCGCTGCAGGCGCAGCATGATCACCACGTCCACATCCTTGAGGCCCTCGGCCATGTCGGTGTAGACCTTCACGCCGTACTGCTCGATGCCGATCGGCAGCAGGGTCTTGGGGGCGATCACGCGGATGTCCGGGCAACCCAGGGTTTTCAGGGCCAGCATGTTCGAGCGTGCAACCCGCGAGTGCAGGATGTCGCCGACAATGGCCACCGAGAGGTTTTCAAAGCTGCCCTTGTGCCGCCGGATGGTCAGCATGTCGAGCATGCCCTGGGTCGGGTGGGCGTGACGGCCGTCGCCGCCGTTGATGATCGCCACATTCGGGCACACGTGCTCGGCGATGAAGTGCGCAGCACCGGAATCGCCGTGGCGCACCACGAACATGTCGGCGGCCATGGCTTCCAGGTTGCGCAGGGTGTCGAGCAGGGTTTCGCCCTTGCTCGCCGACGAGGTGGACACGTTCAGCGTGATCACGTCAGCCGACAGGCGTTGGGCCGCCAGTTCAAAGGTGGTGCGGGTGCGGGTCGAGTTCTCGAAGAACACGTTGCAGATGGTCTTGCCGCGCAGCAACGGGACTTTCTTCACCGCCCGGCCGCCGACTTCGAGAAACGAGTCGGCCGTGTCGAGGATTTCGGTGAGCAGTTCGCGGGGCAAGCCGTCGAGGGACAGGAAGTGTTGCAGCTGGCCCTGAGCATTGAGCTGCAGCGGGCGCTTGGCATCTAGAGGCGTCATCGCGGGGACTCTTTACAAGGCGGTTTAAAGGGTAAGGTCTTGCAGTTCGAGTTCGAGCGGCGTGGGACCGGACAATTTTACCCGCTGGTGGGCTTCCAGGGACAGGGTGGCGCCGACCACGTCCGGGCTGATCGGCAATTCGCCGGCGTCCAGGTCCAGCAGGCAGACCAGGGTCACGCTGGCCGGGCGGCCGTAGTCGAACAGTTCGTTCATCGCGGCACGTATGGTGCGACCGCTCATCAGCACGTCATCGATCAGCACCAGGTGCTGGCCTTCGATCTCGAAGGGCAGGGCCGAGGGGCGCACTTGCGGGTGCAGGCCGTTCTGGCTGAAGTCGTCACGATAGAAAGACACGTCCAGGGTGCCCAGGGGCGAGTCGCTGCCCAGTTCTTCCAGCAGCGCCTGGGCCACCCACACGCCACCGGTGCGGATGCCGATAAAGCGCGGCTCGCTGATGGCACGGTGTTCCAGGTGCGCCTTGAGGCGGATCGCCATCTGGCTGATCAGGTCGGCGGGATTGGGCAGGCTCATGGGTGCTCCTTCTAGGCCTCGCGCAGGCAAGGTCCGGGCTCAAACGTAAGAAGACGCGGCAAGCCGCGTCAGTCAGGATTCAAATAAAGCGGTGTTTTCATCCAGCCAGCCCTGCAACAGCAGGGCCGCGGCGATGGCATCCACCGGGTTGTCGCGGTAACTGCCTTTCTGCCCGCCACGGTCACGGCGCTCGCCCTTGGCTTCGAACGTGGTCAGGCGTTCGTCGTGGGTATAGAAGGGCAGGTTGTAGCGGCCGTTCAGGCGGCGGGCGAACTTTTCGGCCCGCAGGCACATCTCGCTCGGGGTGCCGTCCATGTTCAGCGGCAGGCCGACCACCACGGCGTCGGGCTTCCACTCCTTGATCAGGGCTTCGACCTGGTTCCAGTCCGGCACGCCGTTCTGGGCCTTCAGGGTGCACAGCTCGCGGGCCTGGCCGGTAATCACCTGGCCGACGGCGACGCCGATCTGTTTGGTGCCGTAGTCGAAACCGAGGATCAGACGCAAGGCCATCAGGCGTGCCCCGCCTGGCTGGTCAGCAGGCTGAGGTTGATCCGCAGCTTGGCGGCGGCCGCTTCCAGGCGCAGTTCGCTGGGGGTGTTGAACAGGATGTCGGCATCGAACGGGCAGGTCAGCCAGGCATTGCTCGCCAGCTCCGCCTCCAGTTGCCCGGCTTCCCAGCCGGCGTAGCCGAGGGTGATCACACTTTGATCAGGCCCCACGCCGTCGGCAATCGCGAACAGGACGTCCTGGGACGTGGACAGGGACAACCCTTCAAGGTCCACGGTCGCCTGGAATTTCGGCCCGGTGGGGTGCAGCACAAAACCCCGGTCCGTCTGCACCGGCCCGCCGATGTAGATCGGTACGTGCTGGCAGCTGGCGGGTGGGTCGATGTCCGGGCGCAGTTGCTCGAGGATATCGGCCAGGTTGAGGTCTTGCGGGCGGTTGACCACCAACCCCATCGCACCATTGGCGGTGTGCTCGACGATGTAGGTCAAGGTCTGCGCAAAGTTCGGGTCGGCCATATGGGGCATGGCGATCAGGAATTGGTGCTTGAGGTAGGTCGGGCTGACATTTTTCATGTCCGCTAGTGTGGCGTTGGAGGGGCGAACTGACAAGCTGAGGATGCGCAGGAAATCACCGCCAGCATCAATTGCTCGACAGCCGATCACCCTTGGCAAAGCGCCAGGTGCGAATGATTTCCAGGCGGTCGATGTCGTTCAGGTCCCCGGTAAACGGCGCAAAAGGCGCCGCCAGGCGCACGATGCGTTGCGCTGCCTGGTCCAGCAGCGGTTGGCCGGAGGACTCCAGCACCTGCACCTCGTACAAGGTGCCGTCGCGGTTGATCGACACCAGCAGTCGCAAATTGCCGTAGATCTGCTGGCGACGGGCTTCGTCCGGGTAGTTCAGGTTGCCGATGCGCTCGACCTTCTTGCGCCACTCATCCTTATACCAGGCGCCTTTGTCGCGTATGGTGGAGGCGGCGTTGAGGCGGTAGATCCGCGGGCGCTTGGCGTACAGCTGTTGTTCGTGGGCCAGTTCGGCTTCCAGGCTGGAGATCTCACTGGAGAGTTGCGAGCTGTCAAAAGTCGGGGCCGGCGGGGCCGGCGTGGGTTCGGTCTTGGCCTTTTCGCGCTGGGTCGGGGCTTTTTGCGGCTTGGGCGCCACGGTGGTGACCGCCGCCTTGGGGGCGGCCTGTTTCACCTCCGGCTTGGGCGCCGGCGGTGGCGTGACCTTATTGACCTTGTTGTCCTGGAATGGCGCGACTTCAGTGGTCTTGGGCACGGCCTTCTTGTCGAGGGTGCCGCTGCCTTGCTGGTTGTCCTGGGCGAGAAAGTCGGCTTTTTCGGGCTTTTTTTCGCTTTTGAACGTGGCGAGGGTGATTTCCAGGGTCTTGGTGATCTGCTTGGGTTCGGCAAAGGTGAAGCCCAGGCCGAGGATCAGCGCCAGGTGAATCAACGCCGCCAGAAACAGGGTAAATCCGAGCCGATCAGCCGGGCGCACGCCGCTGTGGGAGAGTTCGGGGGGCAGATCGGACGGGAGCGTCATGACAAGAAAACCAACATCGCGCGTTTCACAGGTGGCGCATGATAACGCAATGTTGGTTTGTGTCCGGCTGTTCTATGTCACTTGGCTTGTAGCTTGGCGGCAATCGCAGCCATCAGCATTTCGCCGATGTTCGTGCCAAATGCGTTGTCGATCTCGCGAATACAGGTCGGGCTGGTGACGTTGATTTCGGTGAGGTTCTCGCCGATTACGTCCAGGCCTACGAACAGCAAGCCTTTTTCGCGCAGGGTCGGGCCGACTTGGGCTGCAATCCAGCGATCCTTGTCCGTCAGCGGGCGGGCTTCACCCCGGCCACCGGCGGCCAGGTTGCCGCGGGTCTCGCCGGCGGCCGGAATGCGCGCCAGGCAGTAAGGCACCGGCTCGCCGTCGATCATCAGGATGCGCTTGTCGCCGTCCTTGATCGCCGGAATGTAGGCCTGGCCCATGATCTGCTGGGTGCCCAGCGCAGTCAGGGTCTCCAGGATCACCGACAGGTTCGGGTCGCCGGCGCGGTGGCGGAAGATCGAGGTACCGCCCATGCCGTCCAGCGGCTTGAGGATCACATCGCCGTGCTTGGCGGCGAATTCACGCAGCACATCGGCGCGGCGGCTGACCACGGTCGGCGGCGTGCACTGCGGGAACAGCGTGGCGAACAGCTTTTCATTGCAGTCGCGCAGGCTCTGGGGCTTGTTGACGATCAGCACGCCCGCGCGCTCGGCCTGCTCCAGCAGGTAGGTGGAGTAGACGAACTCCATGTCGAACGGCGGATCCTTGCGCATCAGGATCACGTCGAGGTCGCTCAGGGGGCTGTCGATTTCGTCTTGCAGCTCGAACCACTTCTCGGGGTTGGCAAACACCTGCAGGGGACGCATCCGCGCCCGCGCTTCACCGTCGCCCTGGTAAAGGTCCGGCTGCTCCATATAGAACAGGCTCCAGCCGCGGGCCTGGGCGGCCAGCAGCATGGCCAGCGAGCTGTCCTTTTTATAGGAAATGCTGGCGATAGGGTCCATGACAATGCCGACGCGAACGCTCATGGGGGATTTCCTCTAGCAAATAAGGGCGCATAAAAGTGGCGTCAGAGTGGCGCTGCGGCTGTTGTGGGTCAAGGAAAAACCACCACGCGGGTCGGCCGATAGATTGCGTTCTGAGACTGTGCTAAAAAGGCTGCCATGGCACATCAGCCCTTGAATTCCGAGGCTTTTGGCGCTCGTCCTGTGCAACATCAGGCAGTACACACCGAAAACCTATTCGCTGTGGCGATGGTAGAGCAGATATGGAACAGCATTCCAACGCTTTGAAAGTGATGGTGATCGACGATTCGAAAACGATTCGCCGCACGGCCGAAACACTGTTGAAGAACGTAGGGTGCGACGTCATCACGGCCATCGACGGTTTCGATGCCCTGGCCAAGATTGTTGACCATCATCCACACATTATCTTTGTCGACATCATGATGCCGCGCCTGGATGGCTATCAGACCTGCGCGCTGGTGAAGAACAACCCGGCGTTCAAGTCGATCCCGGTAATCATGCTGTCCTCCAAGGATGGTCTGTTCGACAAGGCCAAGGGGCGCATCGTCGGCTCTGATCAGTTTTTGACCAAGCCTTTCAGCAAGGAAGAACTGCTGAGCGCGATCAAGGCCTATGTACCGGGCTTCGCCGCAGTAGAACAAGCACACTGACGGGGGCCCCACGAGGGCTTGCGTCTACTAGATAAGTGGGGAAAACCATGGCACGTGTTCTGATCGTCGACGATTCGCCGACTGAAATGTACAAACTGACCGAAATGCTCGAAAAGCACGGTCACACCGTCCTCAAGGCCCAGAACGGCGGCGATGGCGTTGCGCTGGCTCGTCAGGAAAAGCCGGATGCGGTGCTGATGGATATCGTGATGCCGGGCCTCAATGGCTTCCAGGCCACCCGTCAGTTGACCAAAGATGCCGAGACCAGCCACATCCCGGTGATCATCATCACCACCAAGGATCAGGAAACCGACAAGATCTGGGGCGAGCGCCAGGGCGCCAAGGATTACCTGACCAAGCCGGTAGACGAAGAAACCCTGATCGCCACCCTGAACAAGGTGCTGGCCGGCTGACGGCACGTTCCCATGACCGAGTCGCAAACCGCCTTCGAGCTGCTGCTGGACATCGACCGCCGCTGCCGCTTGCTGGCTGCCGACCTGCCGTCCCAGGAAACCCGGCTGCTCAGCTGGAGCGGGATCGGGTTTCGCCTGGGCGAACACTGGTACGTGGCGCCCATGGGCGAGGTGGCGGAAGTGCTGCACGAACCGCGCTGTACCTTGATGCCCGGGGTCAAGCCGTGGATCAAGGGCGTGGCCAACCTGCGCGGGCGCTTGCTGCCGGTGATGGACCTGGGCGGTTTCCTTGGCCTTGAGCTGTCGGTGGCGCGCAAACAACGGCGGGTGCTGGTGGTGGAGTATCAGGACGTGTTTGTCGGCCTGTTGGTGGACGAGGTGGTGGGCATGCAGCATTTCGCACAAGACGCGTTGTCGACGAGCACCGCAGGCGGCGCGCCGTTTATCCAGGGCCAGTTCGACGGCGACCAGCTGTGGCAGGTCTTCAGCCCCTTCGCCCTGGCCCAGGCTCCAGGTTTCATGGATGTCGCCGTATGAGTACCGTCACCCCGGTCAAACCCCAGGAAGCCTCCCGCAGCCGCTCGCAGATCATCGTGCTGTTTATCGCGCTGATCGTGTTCATCATGCTGCTGTTCGCCAACTTCGCGTACCTCAACACCCAGTCCACCTACGACAAACAGTACATCGGCCACGCCGGTGAGCTGCGGGTGCTGTCCCAGCGCATCGCCAAGAACGCCACCGAGGCTGCCGCCGGCAAGGCGGCGGCGTTCAAGCTGCTGGGGGATGCGCGCAACGATTTTGCCCAGCGCTGGGGTTACCTGAAAAAAGGCGACCCGGCCACCGGCCTGCCCGCTGCACCCACCGCCGTGCGTGCCGAAATGCGCGCCGTGCAGACCGACTGGGAAGCGCTGCTGAAAAACGCCGATGCGATTCTGGCCAGCGAGCAAACGGTGCTGTCGCTGCATCAAGTGGCCGCGACCCTGGCGGAAACCGTTCCGCAGTTGCAGATGGAGTCGGAAAAGGTTGTCGATATTCTGCTGCAACGCGGCGCACCGGCCAGCCAGGTAGCGTTGGCCCAGCGCCAGTCATTGCTGGCCGAACGCATCCTGGGGGCGGTGAACACCGTGCTGGCGGGGGACGAGACTGCCGTGCAGGCCGCCGATGCCTTTGGCCGCGATGCCAGCCGTTTCGGCGTGGTGCTCAGTGGCATGCTCAACGGCAATCCCGGGCTGCGCATCACCCAGGTTGAGGACCACGACGCCCGCGCCCGGTTGGCGGAGATTTCCGAGCTGTTCGAATTCGTCTCCGGTTCCGTGGACGAAATCCTCGAGACCTCGCCGCAGCTGTTCCAGGTGCGCGCCTCGGCGAGCAATATCTTCAACCTGTCGCAAACGCTGCTGGACGAAGCCTCGCACCTGGCCACCGGCTTTGAAAACCTCGCGGACGGGCGCACTTTCGACACCATCGGCGGCTACGTGCTGGGCTTGCTGGCGCTGGCCTCGATCATCCTGATCGGCCTGGTGATGGTCCGCGAGACCAACCGCCAGTTGCGGGAAACCGCCGAGAAGAACGAGCGCAACCAGAACGCGATCATGCGCCTGCTGGATGAGATTGAAGACTTGGCCGACGGCGACCTGACCGTCACCGCCTCGGTCACCGAAGACTTCACCGGCACCATCGCCGACTCCATCAACTATTCCGTGGACCAACTGCGCGACCTGGTGGCCACCATCAACCTCACTGCCGGCCAGGTGGCTGGTGCGGTGCAGGACACCCAGGCCACCGCCATGCACCTGGCCCAAGCGTCGGAGCATCAGGCACAGCAGATTGCCGAAGCCTCTACGGCGATCAACCAGATGGCCCAGTCCATCGACCAGGTGTCGGCCAACGCCGCCGAATCGTCGGCAGTGGCCGAGCGTTCGGTAGAGATTGCCAACAAGGGCAACGAGGTGGTGCACAACACCATCCACGGCATGGACAACATCCGCGAACAGATCCAGGACACCGCCAAGCGCATCAAGCGCCTGGGGGAATCGTCCCAGGAAATTGGCGACATCGTCAGCCTGATCGATGACATCGCCGAGCAGACCAACATCCTCGCGCTCAACGCCGCGATCCAGGCGAGCATGGCCGGTGATGCCGGGCGTGGTTTTGCGGTGGTGGCCGATGAGGTACAGCGCCTGGCTGAGCGTTCTTCGGCGGCGACCCGGCAGATCGAAACCCTGGTGCGAGCGATCCAGACGGACACCAACGAAGCCGTGATTTCCATGGAGCAGACCACCACCGAAGTGGTGCGCGGTGCGCGGCTGGCCCAGGACGCCGGGGTTGCGCTGGAAGAGATTGAAGGCGTGTCGAAAACCCTGGCGGCGCTGATCCAGAGTATCTCCAACGCGGCGCAGCAGCAGACGTCGTCGGCAGGGCAGATTTCCCTGACGATGAACGTGATCCAGCAGATCACCACTCAGACTTCGTCGGGCTCTACGGCCACTGCCGAGAGCATCGGCAACCTGGCAAAAATGGCCAGTCAGTTGCGGCGGTCGGTGTCGGGGTTCACCTTGCCGGCGGCGAAGCGGGTGGATGAGTGAAATGCGCCCTCGAAAACACCGAAAAGCAAATGTGGGAGCGGGCTTGCTCGCGAATGCGGTGTGTCAGTCGCCGACGCTTTGTCTGACCCACCGCATTCGCGAGCAAGCCCGCTCCCACAGTTGATCTCCTTTGTTTTGAGATCGGTGTACGCATGACTCAGCAGTACCAGCAACTCATGAATTCAGACGGGAGCGGTTATGGTTGATCGGCACGACTACGTGGCCCTCGAATGGGTCAAGGGCGAAATTGCCGAAACCCTGAAACAGGCCCGCTCGGCGCTGGACGCCTATGTTGAAGAAAGCAGCAGCGAGGCCATCGGCCAGTGCCTGGAATGCATCCATCAGGTGCATGGCAGCCTGTTGATGGTCGAGTTCTACGGCGCGGCCCTGTTCGCTGAAGAAATGGAACAACTGGCCCTCGCCCTGCAAGGCGCGCGCGTCAGCCAGCGCGACGAAGGCATTCGCCTGCTGCAACAGGGCCTTGGCCAACTGCCGCTGTACCTCGACCGCGTACACAGCGCCCGGCGCGACCTGCCCCTGGTAGTGCTGCCGCTGCTCAACGACCTGCGCAGCGTGCGCGGCGAAAGCCTGCTCTCGGAAACCAGCCTGTTCAGCCCGCAACTGCTGGTGATCCCGCCGCTGCCCGAAGACGCCCTGGCCCAGCGCACGCCAGAGGATTTCCCCGAGCTGCTGCGCCAGTGGCGGCAGATGCTGCAACAGGCGCTGGTCGGTTTGCTGCGCGAAGACCACGGCCCCAGCAACCTGGAAGACATGGCGCGGGTCTTCGCCCGCCTCGAAGCCCTGTGCCATGGTGCGCCGCTGTTACCGTTGTGGCAGGTCACCTCGGCGCTGGTGGAAGGCATGCTCATTGGCGTGGTTGCCAACAGCCCGGCGTTACGCAGTTTGCTCAAGGCCTGCGACAAGCAACTCAAGCGCCTGCTGATCCAGGGCATCAACGGCATCAACACCCCGGCCCCGGATGAGCTGCTCAAGAGCCTGTTGTTCTACGTCGCCAAAGTCACCCGACCGACTCCACGGATGCAAAGTTTGAAAGAACGATATGGCCTCGATGAAGCTTTGCCCGACAGCGCCGTGGTGGACGCCGAACGCGCCCGCCTGGCCGGCCCGGACCGCGACGCGATGGGCTCGGTGCTCGGCGCGTTGTGCGAGGAGCTGGTGCGGGTCAAGGAACGCCTGGACCTGTTCGTACGCAGCGACCGTCAGCACGCCTCGGACCTTGAGGCGTTGCTGGCGCCGCTGCGGCAGATCGCCGATACCCTGGCGGTATTGGGCTTCGGCCAGCCGCGCAAAGTGATCATCGACCAACTGGCGGTGGTACTCGGCCTGGCCCAGGGGCAGCGCGAACCCAACGATGCGGTATTGATGGACGTTGCCGGTGCGTTGCTCTACGTCGAGGCCACGCTGGCCGGGATGGTCGGCACTGTCGAGCCGGAGCGCCGCGAAGAAAGCCGCCTGCCTACCACCGACCTGACGCAGATCCACCACCTCGTCATCCGCGAATCCTGCCAGTGCCTGACCCAGGCCAAAGAGCTGGTGATCGACTGCATCGAGGCTCACTGGGACCGCCAGCGCCTGGAGTCGCTGCCCGAGTTGCTGACCCAGGTGCGCGGCGCGCTGGCGATGATTCCGCTGCCCCGTGCGGCGAGCCTGATGCGTGGCTGCAATGACTACGTCAACGAGCAACTGATGGTCGGCGACGCCGCACCTTCCGAGGCGCAGCTTGAGCATTTTGCCGATGTGCTCACCAGCCTCGAGTACTACCTGGAACGCATGCTCCAGGACCACGACGCCCCGGGCGAACGGGTGCTGGAAGTCGCCGCTGAAGGCCTGGCCGCGCTGGGCTATTTGCCGGCCGAAAAACCCTGGCGCCAGGCACTGCTTGAGCAGGGTGACACGCCCACGGAGCAAACCCCGTTCCTCGCCGATGCGTTGGCCAGCCCCACCTCGCGCCTCAACCCGCCGGCACTCCAGCGTCCCGGCAGCCTGCTGCCGCCGCCCGCCGGTGAAGAAGCCATCGATGATGAGCTGCGGGAAGTCTTCCTCGAAGAAACCGCCGAAGTCCTCGACGTGCTGCATCGCTATGTGCCTGCCGGCACCGCCAGCCTGGAAGACAAGGCCACCCTGAGCGAAATGCGCCGCGCCTTCCACACCTTGAAAGGCAGTGGCCGCATGGTGCGCGCCCTGGTGTTGGCGGAGCTGGCCTGGGCCGTGGAAAACCTGCTCAACCGCGTGCTGGAACGCAGCGTCGCGCCGGGCCCGGATGTGCAAGCAGTGCTGGATGACGTGTTGGAATTGCTGCCGGAGCTGATCACCGATTTTGCCGACAATGCCCAGCGCCAGCGCGATGACGTAGACGAACTGGCGGCGCGGGCGCACGCCCTGGCCAGCCGTGTCGAACCGTCGGCCACAGACCCGGCCGCCCTGGACCCGCAGTTGCTGGAAATCTTCCGCAACGAAGCCCAGAGCCACCTCGACAGCCTCAACCGCTTCCTGCAACAGGCCACCGAGCACCTGCCGCTGCAAGTCAGTGATGACCTGCAACGCGCACTGCACACCCTCAAAGGCAGCGCCTATATGGCCGGTGTGTTGCCCATCGCCGAACTGGCGCGCCCGCTGGATCACCTGACCCGCGAATACAAGGCCCACCGCCTGCCGCTGGACCTGGATGAAATCGAATTGCTGCTGGAGGCCGAAGCGTTGTTCCAGCGCGGCGTGCGCCAGCTGGACAGTGACCCTCACGCGGCCATCAATGGTGCAGCAGGGCTGATCCAGCGCACGCAAAACCTGCTGAACAGCCAGCTTGAAGCCTTGCTGAATGCGCCCAACACCGGCCTGCGGATCAAGCGCGACCCGCAGTTGATCGCCAACTTCCTGGCCCAGGGCATGGACATCCTGCTGGACGCCGAAAGCCTGCTGCGCCGCTGGCAACAGCACCCCGGCGAACGCCAGGAACTGAGCGCGCTGCTGGACGAACTGACCACCCTCGGCGAAGGCGCGCACCTCGCCGACCTGCACCCGATGGACGAATTGTGCGAAGCCTTGCTCGACCTCTACGGCGCAGTGGAAGAAAGCAGCCTGGCGGTCAGCGAGCGCTTCTTCCACGAGGCCGAACAGGCCCACGAAGCCCTGATCAACATGCTCGACCAACTGGCCGCCGGCCAGGAAATCAGCGCGGCGCCGGCCCGGGTACGCGCCCTGCGCGAGCTGCTGGATGAAGGCCTCGACCCGTCCGCCACCGGCTTGATCAAGACCGATGGCAGCCGCGCGCTGAGCATCTCCGAGCTGGGCGCCGCTACGGCGAAGCTCGATCAGGGTTTTGCGGTGGATGACGAGATCGTCGAGATCTTCCTTGAGGAAGCGGTGGACATCCTCGACAGCGCCGGCCAGTCCTTGAAGCGTTGGCTGCTGGACCCGGATAACGCAGCGCCGCTGTCATCGTTGCAGCGGGATTTGCACACCCTCAAGGGTGGCGCGCGCATGGCTGAAATCGGCGCGGTGGGCGACCTGGCCCTTGAGCTGGAAAACCTTTACGAAGGTTTGGTGGACCGTCGCTACAGCTATTCCAGCGAGCTGGCCAATGTGTTGATGGCCAGTCATGAGCGGCTGGCGCTGTTGCTTGAGCAACTGCAACACCAGCAACCGTTGAGCGACTCCTCCGACCTGATCAGCCACTTGCGTGAGTTGCGCCAAGGCACCGGACAAGCGGCGCCCGCAGCGGCCGCCGAAGTCGAGACGCCGGGCAGTGATCCCGAGCTGCTGGATATCTTTCTCGAAGAGGCCGCCGACATCCTCGACAGCTCCGGCGCCGCGCTGTTGCGCTGGCAGGCCGAGCCGAAAAATCGCCAGGAAGTCGAGACACTGCTGCGCGACCTGCACACCCTCAAGGGCGGCGCTCGCATGGTCGAGATCGGCCCGATTGGCGACCTGGCCCATGAGCTGGAGTTTCTCTATGAGGGCTTGTCGGCAGGTTTGCTGGCGCCCTCGGCGGAGCTGTTCGCCTTGCTGCAAGGCTGCCACGACCGCCTGGCGCAGATGATCGATGCGGTGGCGGCGGGCATGCCGGTGGGCTCGGTGGACCTGCTGATCGAGCGCATCAAGAGCCTGGTGCGTCCGGCTGAAGTGACGGACGCACCGCTGGCGTTGACGGCAACCAAAACCGAGGCGGTGCAGGCCAGCGATCCGGCCGCCGACATGGTGAAGATCTCTGCCGACTTGCTGGATGACCTGGTCAACCTGGCGGGTGAAACTTCGATCTTCCGTGGGCGTATCGAGCAGCAGGTCAACGATGCGAGCGTTGCCCTCAACGAGGTGGAAACCACCATCGAGCGTATGCGCGATCAACTGCGCCGCCTCGACACCGAGACCCAGGGCCGCATCCTCAGCCGCCAGCAGGCCGAGGCCGAACGCCTGGGCTACGAAGAATTCGACCCGCTGGAAATGGACCGCCATTCCCAGTTGCAACAACTGTCCCGGGCCTTGTTCGAATCGGCTTCCGACCTGCTCGACCTCAAGGAAACCCTCGACCGCCGCAACCAGGATGCCCACAACCTGCTGCAGCAACAGGCGCGCATCAACACCGAGTTGCAGGAAGGCCTGATGCGCACGCGCATGGTGCCTTTCGAACGCATGCTGCCACGGCTTAAACGCATCGTGCGGCAGGTGGCGGGCGAGCTGGGCAAGGACGTGGAATTTATCGTCGGCAATGCCGAAGGCGAGATGGACCGCAACGTGCTGGAGCGCATGGTCGCGCCGCTGGAACACATGCTGCGCAACGCCGTCGACCACGGCCTGGAATCCCGCGATGCACGATTGCTGGCCGGTAAACCCGAGAAAGGCCGCATCACCCTGGACCTGACCCACGAAGGCGGCGACATCGTTTTCGACATGCGCGACGACGGCGCCGGCGTGCCGCTTGAAGCCGTGCGGCGCAAGGCGATCAAGCGTGGCTTGCTCGACCCCAACCTGGAAATCAGCGACCGCGACGTGTTGCAGTTCATCCTGCAACCGGGGTTTTCCACTGCCGAAAAAATCACCCAGATTTCCGGGCGTGGCGTGGGCATGGACGTGGTGCATGAAGAAGTGCGCCAGCTGGGCGGCTCGATGGTCATCGACTCGACGCCGGGAGAGGGCGTGCACTTTCGCATTCGCCTGCCGTTCACCGTGTCGGTCAACCGGGCGATGATGGTGCAGTGTGCCGACGATCAATATGCGATCCCGCTGAACACCATCGAAGGGCTGGTGCGGGTCATGCCCCATGAGCTGGAAGGGCACTATCAGCAGGACCCGCCGCGCTACGAATACGCCGGCCAACGCTACGAACTGTTCTACCTCGGCGACCTGCTGCACACCGTCGGCCGGCCGAACCTGCTGGGCCAGTACCAGCCGCTGCCGGTGCTGCTGGTGCAATGCAACGAACGGCGCGTGGCGGTGCAAGTGGACGCCATGGCCGGCACCCGGGAGATCGTGGTCAAGGGCCTGGGGCCGCAGTTTGCCGGGGTGAAGGGCGTGTCTGGCGCAACCATCCTTGGCGATGGCCGCGTGGTGCTGATCATCGACCTGATGGCGCATATCCGCGCGCGGCCACCGGCGTTGCCGGCCCAGGCGGCGGACGCTCCGTTGATCCTCAACGACCCGCTGAAAAAGCGCCCGCTGCTGGTGCTGGTGGTGGACGACTCGGTCACCGTGCGCAAAGTCACCAGCCGCCTGTTGGAGCGCAACGGCATGAACGTGCTCACCGCCAAGGACGGTATCGACGCCATGGCCGTGCTGGAAGAGCACACCCCGGACCTGATGCTGCTCGACATCGAAATGCCGCGCATGGACGGTTTCGAAGTGGCCATCCAGGTGCGCGACGACCCGCGGCTGATGCGCATGCCCATCATCATGATCACCTCCCGCACCGGGCAAAAACACCGTGATCGTGCGATGGCGATTGGTGTCAACGACTACCTCGGCAAGCCTTATCAAGAGTCGGTGCTGCTGGAAAGCATCGCTTACTGGAGCAAGTCCCGTGCTTGATCACCGCGCAACTCAACTCACCGGCTTGCTGCTGCCATTGGCCGACCGTCACCTGTTGTTGCCCAACGTCGCCGTGGCCGAGCTGATCGACTTCCAGCGCGGCGAACCGGCCAGTGATGCGCCGCCGTGGTATTTGCGGCAGGTTACCTGGCGGGATCGGCAGTTGCCGTTGATCAGCTTTGAGGCCGCGTGTGGCGAGTCGGGCGTGGTGGGAGAGCGGGCACGGATTGTGGTGTTGAACACCCTCGGAGGACGGCCGACGTTGAAGTTTATTGCGTTGGTGATCCAGGGGATTCCGCGCTCGTACAAGCTCGATAGCCAGTTGAGTTATGTGGACGTGCCGTTGTGCCCGCTGGAGTTGGCGGCGGTGCAGGTGGGGGAGCATGTGGCCAGGGTGCCGGACTTGATGGGATTGGAGGCGTTGTTGGTCGAGGCCGGATTGGCCTGAGCTACACATGTTGATGATCGTTCCCACGCTCCGCGTGGGAATGAAGCCTCGGACGCTCTGCGTCCAACTGGCGATGCAAGGCTCAAGTCTTGCGCTGTGGTGACGCGGAGCGTCACGGGATGCATTCCCACGCAGAGCGTGGGAACGATCGCATCGGCGTGCGCTTTACAGTCGGATTTTTCCTGCAACCTCTCGCGCTGTGCATGAACTTGTTGTGCCCTGCGATCGCGCCTAGTCTTCGTCCGTCATCGCAAAAAACGGTGACACGGACGTGCAAGTCCGGTTACATGTCGGCGCACCAACGCCCATAGCCATTCAACGGGCGTTTTTTATGCCTGCTGTATTTCTTATGGCGGCTGTGCGTGGGAGATCCCTTGGGGTCTGCCGGGGTCCGATATGCCCGGTCTTGCACACCTGCGCACAGCTGCCACCTTATTCGCGTGCAAGCGGACGGTGTCAGCTTCCCTAATACATATCGGAGCTGCACATCATGTTCAAACCTACCCCCAATCCGCCCCACAACGCTGAAATCGAACACCGCAAACTCCAGGCCGCCGCCGAGCGTGCGATGGATCATTACTTTCCGACTTCGGCTTCATCTTCACTCTTTACCGTCACCCCCTCTCAATCCACCGAAGCCCTGCTGGCCAACGCTTCTGAAACCTTTGCCTCACTCAACGCCCTGACTTCCAACCTGGCCTTTGAATTGGAAGGTTCCCAGCGCGGCGTGGTGCTGGCCATTCAGCAGATGAGTGAGCTGGGGCAGTTACTGGTTGATCAGGCACTGGAGCAGGTTGCTCCTTCTTGCGCAGCCTAAAAACTTGATCGTTCCCAAAAAGGGACCTATCGTTCCCTTTTTGGGACTCTTCGGTCGCTGCCATGCAAACCCTGCCCCTTAGCACTGCGCTATTCACCGTGACTCAGCAGAAAGTCTTGGGTTTGCTCTTTGGCAAGCCCGACCATAGCTTCTTCACCAATGAAATCGCCCGCTGGGCAAAGGTGGGCAAGGGCAGCCTGACCCGCGAGCTGGAGCGTTTGCAGTTGGCAGGCATCCTGACGGTGACGCGCCAGGGCAACCAAACCCACTACCAGGCCAACCCGCAGTGCCCCGTTTACTCGGAGCTGTTGGCCATCGTGCGCAAGACCCTGAGCCTGGATGAGCCATTGCGCAACGCACTGGCTCCATTTGCCACGCAACTGAAGTGGGCATTTATCTACGGTTCCATCGCCAAGGGCGAGGCGCACTCATCCAGTGACATAGATCTGATGCTGATCGGCGAAAGCCTCAACTACAGTGAAGTCATGGAGCAGCTCATGCCGCTGGAAGAGCAACTGGGCCGCACCATCAACCCGACGCTCTATACCCCCGAAGACTGGATCGGCAAATGGAATGCCGGTCATAGTTTTGTGCAGCGGGTGGCGGAGCAGGACAAGATCAACCTGATTGGGGAAAACCCCGTGGAGTCCAAGGATGGACAGCAAGGCAAACCTGGAGAACCTGCAACGTAGTGGTGGCTTGAAGGCTGAGCCGCCGGATCGCACGGAATGTGATGGGTTGATGCGCTCTGCCCGTGATCGATTGAAGGACGCCAAAACCCCGCAATTATCTTTCGCCAGCCGTTTTGATTTGGCTTACAACGCGGCCCACGCAATCGCCCTCACAGCCTTGCGCTTGCACGGCTATCGCTCGGACAAGCGCTATCTGGTGTTCCAATGCCTGCTTCATACCACCGCAGCCAACAAGGTTCAGGTAAGACTGTTTGCGCTATGCCACGAGCGCCGCAACCTGGCGGAATATGAAGGGTATATGGATGAGGATGAGGGGTTGTTGGAGCAACTGATTGCGCATACTCAAGCGCTATTGAAGGAGGTCGAACAGTGGGTGACTAACCAGAAATAGCGGCTTGGGTGATGAAGCGAGATCAGTCCCAAAAAGGGACTGATCGTTCCCATTTTGGGACTTCTGCGCACGTTCTCCCGAACAGCGCTGAGCAAATGTGGGAGCGGGCTTGCTCGCGAATGCGGTGTGTCAGTACCCGATTTATCTACTGACCCACCGCATTCGCGAGCAAGCCCGCTCCCACATTTGAACTGTGTTGAGCCCGAGCCTCAGCATTTGCTAATTAACCATTACTCCAATCGTAACGGTTCACCGCCCAGCTTGATTGATGCCCCCCCAATACCCTCCTAAGGTACAGCCCACGACAGCAAATCCCGTGGAGCGACCATGACAACAACAACTTCCCCCGACTCGCGCTGGACGCGGCGGCGCGATGAGAAGCAGCGCCGCCTCGCATTGGTGCGATCCTTCGCCGATGGCGCCGTGCTCCCCAGCGAGCGCATTGTCGAAGCCCTGGAAGCCCTGATCCTCCCCGGCGACCGCGTGGTTCTGGAAGGCAACAACCAGAAGCAGGCCGATTTCCTCTCGCGCTCCCTGGCCAAGGCCGACCCCGCCAAGCTCCACGACCTGCACATGATCATGCCCAGCGTCGGCCGCTCCGAGCACCTGGACCTGTTTGAAAAGGGCATCGCCCGCAAGCTGGATTTCTCCTTTGCCGGCACCCAGTCCCTGCGCATCAGCCAGTTGCTGGAAGACGGCCTGTTGGAAATCGGCGCGATCCACACCTATATCGAACTCTATGCACGGCTGGTGGTGGACCTGATCCCCAACGTCGTGCTCTCCGCCGGTTTCATGGCCGACCGCGCCGGCAATATCTACACCGGCCCGAGCACCGAAGACACACCCGCGCTGATCGAGCCGGCCGCCTTCAGCGATGGCATCGTCATCGTCCAGGTCAACCAACTGGTGGATGACGTCACCGACCTGCCGCGCGTCGACATCCCCGCGAGCTGGGTCGATTTCGTGGTGGTCGCTGACAAGCCCTTCTACATCGAACCGCTGTTCACCCGCGATCCACGCCACATCAAGCCCGTGCATGTGTTGATGGCGATGATGGCGATCCGCGGCATCTACGAAAAACACAACGTTCAATCGCTGAACCACGGCATCGGTTTCAACACCGCCGCCATCGAATTGATCCTGCCGACCTACGGTGAATCCCTGGGCCTGAAGGGCAAGATCTGTCGCAACTGGACCCTCAACCCGCACCCAACCCTGATCCCGGCCATCGAAAGCGGCTGGGTCGAAAGCGTGCATTGCTTCGGCACCGAACTGGGCATGGAGAACTACATCGCCGCCCGGCCGGATGTGTTCTTCACGGGTCGCGACGGCTCGCTGCGCTCCAACCGAATGTTCTGCCAACTGGCCGGCCAATACGCGGTGGACCTGTTTATCGGCGCCACCTTACAGGTCGATGGGGACGGGCATTCCTCCACCGTTACCCGTGGCCGCCTCGCCGGTTTTGGTGGTGCGCCGAACATGGGCCACGACCCGCGCGGTCGCCGCCATGGCACACCCGCCTGGCTCGACATGCGCCACGACGACGCTCCCGAGGCCTTGCTCGAACGCGGCAAAAAGCTCGTGGTGCAGATGGTCGAGACCTTCCAGGAAGGCGGCAAACCCACCTTTGTCGAAACCCTCGACGCGGTGGAAGTCGCCCGCAAAAGCGGCATGCCCCTGGCGCCGATCATGATCTACGGCGACGACGTCACGCACCTGCTCACCGAAGAAGGCATCGCCTACCTGTACAAGGCCCGTTCCCTGGAAGAGCGCCAGGCGATGATCGCCGCCGTGGCCGGGGTGACCGCCATCGGCTTGCGCCACAACCCCAAGGACACCGCACGCATGCGTCGCGAAGGCTTGATTGCGCTGCCCGAAGACCTCGGCATCCGCCGCACCGATGCCACCCGCGAGCTGCTGGCCGCCAAGAGCGTGGCCGATCTGGTGGAGTGGTCCGGTGGCTTGTACAACCCGCCCGCCAAGTTCAGGAGCTGGTAAATGCACGCACTCAAACTGCACGACCTGACGCTGGCCGAACGCCTGGCCGACATGGCCGTCGACGCGTTGATCGATGAGGCGGACCTGTCGCCGAAACCCGCCCTGGTAGACCGTCGCGGCAACGGCGCCCATACCGATTTGCACCTCGGCTTGATGCACGCCTCGGCGCTGTCGCTGTGGCCGGCGTTCAAGGAAATGGCCGAGGCCGCTGTCGAATTTGGCGAAGTCGGTTTGCCCCTGCGTGAAGCCCTCGGGCGCATCGGTCGCGAAGGTGAGCAGGCGATGCTCGTCACCACCAGCGGCGTTAATACCCATCGCGGCGCGATCTGGGCCCTCGGCCTGTTAGTCGCCGCCGCCGCACTGCAACCCGAATCCTGCACTGCCAGCGCGGTGACGTTGCGCGCCGCCCGCCTGGCCTTGCTCAACGACCGTTACGCACCGCAACCGCTGAGCCACGGCGCCCAGGTCGCACAACGCTACGGCGCACGCGGTGCCCGCGAAGAGGCGCAACTGGGCTTTCCGTCGGTGCTGCAACGCGGCCTGCCCCAACTGAAGAAAAGCCGCCTGCAGCAACACGGCGAACAGAACGCGCGCCTCGACGCCTTGCTGGCGATCATGACCGATCTGGCCGACACCTGCGTGCTCTACCGCGCCGGTCCTGAAGGCTTGCAGGCCATGCAGCAGGGCGCCCAAGCCGTACTGGACGCCGGCGGCAGCGCAAGCCTCGCCGGCCGCCGCCAACTGCATGAGCTGGACCAGCAACTGCTGGCGCTGAATGCCTCCCCCGGTGGCGCCGCCGACCTGTTGGCCGCCTGCCTGTTTATCGACCGCCTCGACGGAGCGCTGTGATGGAAACCTTATCCTTTGAATTCCCCGCCGGGCAGCCCGCCAAGGGCCGCGCGCTGGTAGGCTGCGTCGGCTCCGGCGACCTCGAAGTGCTGCTGGAACCGGGCACCGCCGGCACCCTGACGATCCAGGTGCAGACCTCGGTGAACGGTGCGCAGCTGCGTTGGCAGCATCTGTTCGAACGGATCTTCCAGGAACAGACACCCCCCGCATTGAACATCGATATCCACGACTTCGGCGCCACACCCGGCGTGGTGCGCTTGCGCCTGGAGCAAGGCTTCGAGGAGATCGGTCATGACTGACTTGCTGAACAAACACAGCTTCGTCGAACTCGGCGCCCGGCAACGGGCCAAGGCCTTGCTCGACGCGGGCAGCTATCGCGAACTGATCGACCCGTTCCAGCGCGTCATGTCGCCGTGGCTGAGCCGCCAGGGCGTGGTGCCGCAGGCAGATGATGGCGTGGTGATCGCCAAGGGCAGCATCGCCGGCTTGCCGGTGGTCATCGCGGCCATCGAAGGCAATTTCCAGGGCGGCAGTCTCGGTGAAGTCGGCGGCGCGAAGATGGCCGGTGCACTGGAGTTGGCTGCTGAAGACAACCGCAACGGCATCCCGACGCGCGCCATCCTGCTGCTGGAAACCGGCGGCGTGCGCTTGCAGGAAGCCAACCTGGGCTTGGCTGCCATCGCCGATATCCATGCGGCGATTGTCGACCTGCGCCAGTACCAGCCGGTGATCGGCGTGGTGGCGGGCAGCGTCGGTTGCTTTGGCGGCATGTCCATCGCGGCAGGCTTGTGCAGTTATCTGCTGGTGACCCGTGAGGCGCGCCTTGGCCTGAACGGCCCGCAGGTGATCGAGCAGGAAGCCGGCCTTGAAGAATACGACTCCCGTGACCGGCCCTTCATCTGGAGCCTGACCGGCGGTGAGCAGCGTTTCAACAGTGGCTTGGCCGACCGGTATGTGGCCGACGACGTGGTGCAGATTCAGCAGCAGATCACTGAACTGCTGCAACAAGGCTTGCCGGAAAACCAGCGCAGCCGTCAGGTTGATCACTATCTGGAACGCCTGGCCGCACTGAACGCCGAACCGCAAATCGACCCGGCGACGGTTCGCGATCTGTATCAGGGAGAACGCTCATGAGAGGTTTGCAGTGGTTCAACGCATTGAGCGGCGACGCAGCGCCAGTGAGCGGTTTGCCGAACTCGCTGAAAGTTGCCGACGGTGTGCTCGGTGATCAGCCAGTGCGCTTTATCGCGGTGGTCACCGACCCGCAAAACCGCTTCCCTCGCGCTCGCAACGGTGAAGTCGGTTTGCTGGAAGGCTGGGGTTTGGCCAAGGCGGTTGATGAAGCGATCGATACCGGCGACAAGCGTCCGCTGATTGCCATCGTGGATGTGCCGAGCCAGGCCTACGGTCGTCGCGAAGAGGCCTTGGGCATTCACCAGGCATTGGCCGCCGCTGCCGACAGCTACGCCCGTGCCCGCCTGGCCGGTCACCCGGTGATCGCGCTGCTGGTGGGCAAGGCGATGTCCGGCGCCTTCCTCGCCCATGGTTACCAGGCCAACCGCCTGATTGCCCTGCGCGACCCCGGCGTGATGGTGCATGCCATGGGCAAGGCTTCGGCGGCGCGGGTAACCCTGCGCAGTGTTGAAGAGCTGGAAACCCTGGCCGCCAGCGTGCCGCCGATGGCCTATGACATCGACAGCTATGCCAGCCTCGGCTTGCTCTGGGAGACCTTGTCGGTCAGCCAGATCGAGCAGCCCACCACCGAAGATGTGGCGCGGGTCAGCGATTGCCTGGTGCAGGCGATCAAGGATGTGCAGGCCGGCGGTCGGGACCTGAGCGGTCGCCTGGGCGCCACTAACCGCGCGGCCTCCAGCCACGTGCGCCAACTGCTGCGGGAGCAATGGTGAACGCTCACGACTTGCTCTGGGGCATGACCCCGGCGCATGCGCCCGCTGATGCGCCGGCCTGGGTGCTGGAAGCATTGGCCGCTGGGCATCCGGTGGTGGTGCGGCGTGCCGTCGCGTCGCCGGGCGAGGTAGCGGTGGGGGTACGCGGGCGCTTGCGCGAGCAGCGCTTCGCCGCCGTGATGCCGATGGCGGCGGTGCAGCGGCGCGTGGTGCCGGAAGACCTGCGCGGTGTGATCTCGCCAAGGGATTTGCCGGCGTTGCAGGCCCTCGCTCAGTTGCAACCGGTGCTGGCGGGAGAGAGTTGGGGCGTCACCGGCAGTGCGGGTTTCGAGTTGGCCAGCGGCGTCGAAGCGCTGCATGCCAAGAGCGATCTGGATTTGATTCTGCGCACGCCCGAGCGCCTTGATCGCAGCGATGCAGAGGACCTGCTGGCGATACTGGATACGGCGGTGTGCGCCGTGGACCTGCAACTGCAAACGCCGTTTGGCGCGGTCGCGTTGCGTGAATGGGCCGGTGGTTCGCGTCGCGTGCTGCTGAAGAGCGCCAGCGGTGCGCAGTTGGTGCTCGATCCTTGGCAGGCCGTGGCATGAGCAGCCTCCTGGCATTCCCGGGGCAGGGCGCCCAGCGTCCCGGCATGCTCCAGCAATTGCCGCGTGCGGTGCTGGACGAAGCCAGTGCTGCCCTCAATGAGGATGTGCTTACCCTGGATTCTGCCGAAGCGCTGGCCTCGACCCGTGCCGTGCAGCTCTGCCTGTTGATTGCCGGTGTGGCCAGTGCGCGTTTGCTGGAACACACCCCCGATTACGTCGCCGGCCTGTCCATTGGTGCCTATCCGGCCGCCGTGATCGCCGGCTCGCTGGACTTTGCCGACGCGTTGAAACTCGTCAGCCTGCGCGGCGAATTGATGCAACACGCGTATCCCCACGGCTACGGCATGACCGCCCTTATCGGCCCGGACCTGTCCACCGTCGAAGCCTTGCTTGCTCAGGTCCACAGCCCGCAAGCCCCGGTTTACCTGGCCAATATCAATGCCGACAACCAGACGGTCATCGCCGGCAGCGATGAGGCCATGAAGGCGGTCGCCAATCTGGTGCGCGGCAACGGCGTCGCCAAACGCCTGGCCGTCAGCGTGCCGTCTCATTGCGTACTGCTGGAAAAACCCGCCGAGGCCCTGGCCGAAGCATTCGCCCAAGTGACACTGAAACCGCCGAGCATCAACTACCTGAGCAGCACCCGCGCCCGGCCGATCCACAACACCGAACACCTGCGCGACGACCTCGCCTTCAACATGTGCCGCATCGTCGACTGGCGCGGCACCGTGCAAAGCGCCTTCGAGCGCGGTGTGCGCCTGCATATCGAACTGCCTCCCGGTGCCGTGCTTACAGGCCTTGCGCGCCGGGTGTTCGAGCAAGGCACCGTCATCGCCTTCGAAGGCGCCCGCCTGGACACCTTGCAGGCCTTGCTGCGAGAGGAGGGAAACCATCACCGATAGAGCTCCACCAAGGCTGATGCTGGTCGGTCAAGAGATAGAGCGGGTCACCAATGACCTGTGGCGAGGGAGCTTGCTCCCGTTGGAGTGCGCAGCGCTCCGAGGATTTCAGGGCCGCTACGCAGCCCAACGGGAGCAAGCTCCCTCGCCACAGGTACGGTATTCATCTTTATCGGATCGGCATTGCCGCCCAAGGCTTTCGAAGCACAAAAACAACAATTTCGATGAAGCACTTTGAGGACAACCATCATGATTATTTACGGTGTGGCGTTGCTGGCGATCTGCATGTTGGCCGGCGTGATTCTGGGCGACATGCTCGGCGTGTTGCTGGGAGTCAAATCCAACGTGGGCGGGGTGGGGATCGCGATGATCCTGCTGATCTGCGCACGGTTGTGGATGCACAAACACGGCGGCATGACCAAGGAATGTGAGATGGGTGTCGGCTTCTGGGGTGCCATGTACATCCCGGTGGTGGTGGCGATGGCGGCGCAACAGAACGTGGTCACCGCGCTGCACGGCGGCCCGGTGGCGGTGCTGGCGGCGATTGGTTCGGTGGTGGTGTGCGGTTGCACGATCGCCTTGATCAGCCGCACGCACAAGGGCGAACCGTTGCCCGATGAAGAGCCGCTGATTGCGGCTGCACCTGTCGCGGGAGGTCGCTGATATGTGGGAACTCATCGAGAAAGGCCTGGCAAATAACGGCTTGGTCACCGCCTTTGCATTTGTTGGCGTGGTGATGTGGATTTCGGTGGTGCTGTCCAAGCGCCTGACCTTCGGACGCATCCACGGCTCAGCCATCGCGATTGTGATCGGGCTGGTGCTGGCCTGGGTGGGCGGCACCTTGACCGGCGGGCAGAAAGGCCTGGCGGACGTGGCGCTGTTTTCCGGGATCGGCTTGATGGGCGGTGCCATGCTGCGGGACTTTGCCATCGTGGCCACGGCATTTGAAGTACAGGCCACCGAGGCGCGCAAGGCCGGCTTGATTGGTGCGATTGCCTTGCTGTTGGGCACGGTGCTGCCGTTTATTGTGGGCGCGAGTATCGCCTGGGCGTTTGGTTATCGCGATGCGATCAGCATGACCACCATCGGCGCGGGCGCGGTGACTTACATCGTCGGGCCGGTGACCGGGGCGGCGTTGGGTGCAAGCTCGGATGTGGTGGCGCTGTCCATCGCGACTGGGTTGATCAAGGCGATCCTGGTGATGGTGGGCACGCCCATGGCGGCACGCTGGATGGGCCTGGATAACCCGCGCTCGGCGATGGTGTTCGGTGGTTTGGCCGGCACGGTGAGCGGTGTGACGGCAGGCCTGGCGGCGACGGACCGGCGGCTGGTGCCGTATGGCGCGTTGACTGCCACCTTTCACACCGGGCTTGGGTGTTTGCTGGGGCCGTCGGTGCTGTACTTCATCGTGCGCGGGATTGTCGGCTGACCCGAGAGGTGTCGACCGCTTTTGTGGCGAGGGAGCTTGCTCCCGCTGGAGCGCGAAGCGGTCCCAATGCATTCATCCTGAAACAACACGGGCGCTGATTTTACGACTGCTGCGCAGCCGAGCGGGAGCAAGCTCCCTCGCCACAGGGGATCATTGTCAGGTTTGACGATTCGCATACATCCGGCACTCTGCCAACAGCGCGAGCAAGTTCGGGTCGCGCTCCTTGGCTTTCAGAAACACCACGCCAATGTGCTGCTGCAAACGGTAGCGCGGTTGCAGGGGAATCAGCTTCACCCGGTTCTCATACACCGCCGCAATCCGCCCCGGCAGCAGCGCATAACCCACGCCCGAGCTGACCATGCTCAGCAGGGTGAAGATGTCGTTGACCTGCATCGCCACCTTCGGCTCGAACCCTGCCTGCTTGAATACGCGGTTGCCATCCTGATGGGTGGCGAAGCCTTGGGTGAGGGTGATGAAGGTGGCGTCGCGCACGTCCGCCAGGTCGATTTCCTGCTCGCGGTCGAAGGGTGAATCGGCCGGGGTGGCGAGGAAGATGTCGTCGGAAAACAGCGCGATCTGCTCGCAGTCCGGATCGTTGGCGTGCTCGTCGAGGGAGATCAGGATCGCGTCGACTTCCATGTTCTTCAGCTTGTACAGCAGGTCGAAATTGGAGCCGAGGATCAGGTCGATATTCAGCTCGCTGCGGCGAATCTTCAGCCCCATGATCAACTGCGGCACGGTCTTCACCGTCAGCGAATACAGCGAGCCCAGCTTGAAGCGCTCGGCGGAAAAGCCGGCGGCCTCGCGGGTCACCCGCACACTGTCCACCACATCCTGCACCAGCTTCTGCGCACGCTCTTCCAGCACATAGGCGCTTTCCAGCGGCGTGAGGTTACGCCCTTCGTGCTTGAACAGCGGGCAGCGCAGGGCGTTTTCCAGGGAGTGGATCGCCCGGTGCACGCTGACGTTGCTGGTCTGCAATTCAGCCGCCGCCCGCGCCAGGTTGCCGGTGCGCATGAACGCCAGGAAGATTTCCAGCTTCTTGAGGGTGAACTCTTCGTCGATCAGCATGGGCGTGACTCTTGTTCGAATGCCGTCGATTGTGCCCCTAAAACCAGTTCACTCCCAGCCATGCGCTGCACAGGCCCAACACCACGCCGAGGATGATCAGCCAGATTGCGTTGAGCCTTGTGTAATACACCACGGCAGCGCTGGCCAGGGTCAGTACCAGGCTGGTGGCGTTGTTTTCCAGGCTGTTCATCAGGATGTAGCTGGCGGCCAGGATCAGCCCGATGGAGATCGGCAGCAGGCTGCCTTTGACCCGCTGCACCCACGGGGTCTTGGTGTGTTTTTCCAGCCAGCCGGCGCCGAAGTAGGTGAGCACCGAGCAGGGCACCAGCTTGGCGGTCAGGGCCACCAGGGCGCCGGGCAACCCGGCGGCTTGCTGGCCGATAAATACCAGGAACATGCCATTGGGCCCCGGCAAGGCCTGGGACAAGGCGAAGAAGGCGACGAACTGGGCGTCGGTGATCCAGTTCATGTCGGTGACGGTGTAGCGATGGATATCGCTCAGGGCCACGGTGTTGCCGCCAATCGCCATCAGCGACCACAGCGCGCATTGGATCATCAGGTGAAACAGCACGCTCTGCATCAGCCAGCCACCTTCTGCTTGCCCATGAAGCTCAAGGCCAACGAGCTGGGAATGCAGATCAGCAAGACCATCCACAACGGCAGCACCAGCACCGCCATCAACACGAAGGTCAGGACGAACGCGCTGTAATTCGCCAGGGTCCTGGGCATAGCCTTGAGCAGGCGCAGAGTGGTGCCGAGCATCAGCCCGGTGGCGATCGGCATCACCGCGCCGAAGATCTGCTGCACCACGTCATGGCTCCACCATTTGGCATAGGCGAAGCCGGCCAGCACGGTGATCAGCGAGGGGAACAGATACAAGCCGACCACGGTCACAACCGCACCCGGCAAACCGTGCAGGCGCCGACCGTAGATGATGCCGACGTTGGCGATATTCGGCCCAGGGAAAAATTGGCCGGTGGTCAGCAACTCGTTGAAGCCTTGTTCGCTGACCCACTGCCTGCGGTCGACCATCATCTGCCGCGCCCAGGGCATCACGCCGCCAAAGCCGAACAGGCCGACCATGGCGAAGTTGTAAAACAATTGCCACAGACTCGGGTGGGGCTGGGCAGGTTCGAGGTCGGCCATGGGCGTTACCGATGAGGGGCTTTTATGTAGGAGCTGGCTTGCCTGCGATAGCGGTGGGTCAGACATGCATCTGCTGCTGACCCACCGCTATCGCCGGCAAGCCAGCTCCCACAGGATGAAGCGAATCATCCATCGGCATGTGTATTTGGGCAAATGAAGAAAGGTTGTTACCTGATATTGGGTGGGTGACGTCAGAATGGTCGAGGTGATAACCGTTATTCGAGGTGAGTGACACATGTATCACGGGGAACGATTCAACGCCTGGAGCCACTTGCTCGGGGCGGTTGCGGCTTTTGTGGGTGCGGTATGGATGTTGGTGGTGGCCAGTATGGACGGCAACCCCTGGAAGATTGTCAGCGTGGCCATTTACGGTTTCACATTGCTGGTGCTGTACAGCGCGTCCACCGTTTACCACAGCGTGCGCGGGCGCAAGAAAGCGATCATGCAGAAGGTCGATCACTTTTCGATCTACCTGCTGATCGCTGGCAGTTACACGCCGTTTTGCCTGGTGACGCTGCGCGGGCCGTGGGGCTGGACGCTGTTCGGGATTGTGTGGGGGCTGGCGGTGATCGGCATCCTGCAGGAGATCAAGCCACGCTCCGAGGCGCGGATCCTGTCGATCGTGATCTATGCGGTGATGGGCTGGATTGTGCTGGTGGCGGTCAAGCCGCTGATTGCTGCGCTGGGGCCTACCGGGTTTGCCTGGCTGGCGTCGGGCGGGGTGCTGTACACCGTGGGCATTATTTTCTTTGCCCTGGAGGACCGCTTGCGGCACTCCCACGGGATCTGGCATTTGTTCGTGATTGGCGGCAGCCTGCTGCATTTCGTGGCGATCATGGGGTACGTGTTATAGCCGGTCCAATTGCTCCTGGGCCCGGCTGCCGAAGATCTCCAACAGGCTCGCCAGCATATGCGGCGGCGGTTCGTCGGCGCGGGTCAGGGCGTACAAGGTGATTGGCAGCGGCGGCGCCAGCGGGCGAATGCAGGTGGTGGCCGGTGATGCGCCGAGGGCGGTGAACGGATCAATCACCGCCAGCCCGGCGCCGGATTCGACCATGGCCCTGGCCAGGGAATAGGTCTGCACTGCGATGCTGACCCGTGGCGGTGGATCGACCGCTTCCAGGTAGCTGTCCAGCTTCGCCGACAACGGGTCGGCGCTGGACAGGCCAATCAACGGCGCGCCCGCCAGGGCCATCAGCGGCAACGGTTTGCCCAGCTCGTTTTCCTTCCAGTAACCCTGCGGCGCCAGCGCCACCAGCACGCCGTGGGCCAGGGCCTGGGCGGTCAGACCCGGGTGATCGGGCGGTTGCAGGGTCAGCGCCACGTCGACCTCACGCATCAACAGGTTTTGCACCAGCTCGCGGCTGTGGGCGCTGGACAGCTCGCAGGCGATGTCCGGGTAGCGTTGGGTCCATTCGCGGATGGCCGGCGGCAGCAACGACAGGGCCAGCGCCGGTGTTGCGCCAATACGCAGGCTCTGGCCCGGCTCGCGGCGCAGGTTCTGCGCCAAGCGCCGCACGCCTTGCAGGCTTTCGGTCACCTTGTCGACTTCGCGCTCCAGCGCCAGCGCTTCCGGGGTTGGCTGCAGCTTGCCGCGTATACGCAGGAACAGCGGGAACCCCAACTGCAACTCGGCGTGCTGCAGCACCTTGCTCACCGCCGGCTGCGAGACATGCAGCAGTTGAGCCGCGGCGCTGATGGAGCCGGTCTGGCGGATGGCCTGGAAGATTTCGATATGACGCAAGCGCATGGGCAGTCCATAACCTTTGTTTATGGGTGACCCATCTTTATTCATTGTCCCGCCGCTGTCACCTGCCTCTAACCTTCAAGCCTGACATCGCACGGTTAAGGGACGCACATGGCTCAGCAGGTTTGCATCATCGGTGGCGGGGTTATCGGCCTGGCGAGTGCCTACGCGCTGGTGCGTGCCGGCATGCAGGTGACGGTGGTCGAAGCCCGGGAAACCCTGGGCAGCGAGACCAGCTTCGCCAACGGCGGGCAACTGTCCTACCGCTATGTCGCGCCGTTGGCCGACAAGGGCGTACCGTTGCAAGCCATCGGCTGGATGCTGCGCGGTGACTCGCCGCTGAAGCTGCGCCCGCGCATGGACCCGGCGCAGTGGCGCTGGATGGCCTCGTTCCTGGGGGCTTGTCGTGGCTCGGTGAACCAGCGCAATGCGGCCCACCTGCTGCGCCTGGCGTCCTTGAGCCAGGGCACCCTGCAACGCTGGCGTGAAGAAGACCAACTGGGCGGTTTCCACTGGCGGCGCAACGGCAAGCTGGTGACCTTTCGCAGCCTCGACAGCTATGAACGCGCCTTGAATAAAGTGACCGACCCGCTGCAACAGCAAGTGCTCTCGGCGGCGGACTGCGCACGGCTGGAACCGACCCTGGACAGCGCCAGTTTTGCCGGCGGCATCTATACGCCCAATGAAGAGGTCGGCGACTGCCATGGGTTCTGCCAGCAACTGGCGGCGCGCCTTGAAGCGTCGGGGCGTTGCACGTTCCTGTTGGGGCGCAAGGTGACGGCGATTCGTCACAGCGCAGGCGCCGTGCAGGCTATCGAAATGGGCAGTGAAGTCTTGCCGGTGCAGCACCTGGTGTTGGCCGCCGGGCACCGCAGCCCCGAGCTGGCCTTGCCGGGTATGTCGCTGCCGCTGTATCCCCTCAAGGGTTACAGCCTGAGCGTGCCGATTGGCGCGCAGCATCAGGCGCCGAACATCAGCATCACCGATTACGACCGCAAGATCGTCTACGCGCGCATCGGTGAGCAACTGCGGGTGGCGGCGATGGTGGATATTGTCGGCTTCGACACCCGCCTGGAACCCAAGCGCCTGGCGCTGATTAAACGCCAGGCACTTGAGACGTTCCCGCTGGCCGGTGACTACCAGCACGCGGTCGAATGGGCCGGTATGCGCCCGGCCACGCCGACCGGCGTGCCGTTGATTGGTGCCAGCGCCTACAGCAACCTGTGGCTTAACCTCGGCCACGGCGCCCTCGGGTTTACCCTGGCTTGCGGCAGCGGCCAGGTACTGGCCGAGTTGATTGGCCGGCACACCACTTCCATTGATATGCAGGGCTTCGCGCCCCGAGCCGCTTGAGGATATTTCGATGACCATCACCCGAATCAACAGCAACAGCCGCTTGTCTGGCGCCGTGGTGTTTCAGGACCTGGTGTTTTTGTCCGGCCAGGTGCCGGGCGAAGGCCGCGATGTGAAGACCCAGACCGAGGAGGTGCTGGCCAGGATTGATGCACTGCTGGCCGAGGCCGGCAGCGACAAGGATCATCTGCTGAATGCGACCATCTACCTGAACAATATCCAGGAGGGTTTTGCGCCGATGAATGAAGTCTGGTCCGCCTGGCTATCGCCGGGGCAGGCACCGACGCGTACCACGTTGCAGGCGCAGTTGGCGCGACCGGACGTGCTGGTCGAGATCAGTGTCATTGCAGTGCGCCGTACCTGAACCTTTAACCACCAACGGAGAATAACAATGCAAAAAATCACGTTGATCGGCTGCACCCTGGGGCTGTTGTTGGGGGCTCAGGCCCATGCCACCGAGGCCCCCTTGGACGGCACGCTGAGCAAGATCGCCAACGCCAGGAGCATCACCCTCGGCTATCGCGATGCCTCGGTGCCGTTTTCCTATGTGGGGGATCACAGCGGCAAGCCCATGGGCTATTCGGTGGAGCTGGCGAACAAGATCGTCGAGCGTATCCAGCAGAAAACCGGTGTGCCGAAGCTCAACGTGAAGTACAATCTGGTGACTTCCCAGACCCGCATAGCCCTGGTGCAAAACGGCACCGTGGACCTGGAATGCGGTTCCACCGGCGTGACCGCCGAGCGGCAGAAGCAGGTGGCGTTTTCCTACGGGTTTATCTACGTGAAGGGCCAGTTGCTGACCGCCAACGACAGCGGCATCAAAAGCTTCGCCGACCTGCAAGGCAAGAACGTGGTCACCACTGCCGGTACCACCAACGAGCGGTTCCTCAAGAGCTACAACGTCGATCACAAACTGAACATGTCGGTGATCAGCGCCAAGGACCACGGCGAAGCCTTCCAGATGCTGCAATCCGGACGGGCGGCGGCGTTCTACATGGATGACGCGTTGCTCTACGGCGAGCGCGCCAAGGCCAGGGACCCGCACAAGTGGGTGGTGGTCGGGGAAGAACAGTCGCGGGAAATCTACAGCTGCATGGTGCGCAAGGACGACCCGCATTTTCTCGCGGTGGTCAACGAGACCCTGGCCGGGCTGTACAGCTCGGGGGAGATCAACGGCATTTACCAGCGCTGGTTTGAGCAGCCGATCCCGCCCAAGGGCTTGAACCTGGAATTCCCGATGACCAGTGAGTTGAAGGCGATTATTGCGACGCCTGTGAGTGACCCAGTGGAGTAGCGGAGTGCAA
>NZ_JACAPY010000027.1:0-210400 GCF_013385455.1 Pseudomonas sp. G1002 | reverse complement strand
CCCGCTCCCACATTTGATTGGGTTTGCAAAACGGGTTTAGAAGTCGCCCCAGAGTTGTTGGGCTACGGCCAGCGCCACGACTGGCGCAGTTTCGGTACGCAGCACCCGTGGGCCCAGCCGTGCGGCATGAAAACCCGCACCTTGTGCCGTCTCGACTTCCCCATCAGTCAATCCACCCTCCGGCCCGATCAGGAAGGCCAGGCTCCCAGGCTTGGCGTGGCTCACCAGGGGCTCGGCCACCGGGTGCAGCACCAGCTTCAAATCCGCTTCGGCCTGTTTCAACCAATCCGCCAGCAACAGCGGTGGGTGAATCACCGGCACTCGCGAGCGACCGCACTGCTCGCACGCGCTGATCGCCACCTGGCGCCAGTGCTGCAGGCGTTTGTCGGCGCGTTCGTCCTTGAGGCGCACTTCGCAGCGGTCGCTGAAGATCGGGGTGATTTCATTCACCCCAAGCTCGGTGGCTTTCTGGATCGCCCAGTCCATCCGCTCGCCACGGGACAGGCCCTGGCCGAGGTGAATCTGCAACGGCGACTCGACCTGCCCGGCGAAGGTTTCGGTGACTTGCACCACCACGCGTTTTTTGCCGACTTCCAGCAAGCTGGCGCGAAACTCCTGGCCGGAACCGTCGAACAACTGCACGGGGTCGCCTTCGCTCATGCGCAATACGCGGCTGATGTAGTGCGCCTGGGCTTCCGGCAACTCGTGGTCGCCAAGGCTCAGGGGGGCGTCGACAAAAAAGCGGGACAGTCTCATTTCTGTTCTCTGGAAATAGTGTGCAGGGCGGACGCGGAGCGTCCATGGCTGCATTCCCACGCGGAGCGTGGGAACGATCAACTCAATCAGCCCGGATCACGAAACCCCGGGTGGAAATCCTTGGGCACCGCCACGCTGACCTTGCTGTTGGTGGCAATGTCGATCCCTTCGCTGGCCACTTCAGCCAGGAAGTCGATCTGCTCCGGGGTGATCACATACGGCGGCAGGAAGTACACCACGCTGCCCAACGGCCGCAGCAGAGCGCCTCGCTCCAGCGCATGCTCGAACACCTTCAGGCCACGGCGTTCCTGCCACGGGTAGGCGGTCTTGGTGGCCTTGTCCTGCACCATCTCGATGGCCAGCACCATGCCGGTCTGGCGCACTTCCGAGACGTGCGGGTGGTCCACCAGGTGCGCGGTGGCGGTCGCCATGCGCTGGGCCAGGGCCTTGTTGTTTTCGATGACGTTGTCTTCTTCGAAGATATCCAGGGTCGCCAGGGCCGCCGCACAGGCCAGCGGGTTACCGGTGTAGCTGTGGGAGTGCAGGAAGGCCCGCAGGGTCGGGTAGTCGTCGTAGAAGGCGTCGTACACATCGTCGGTGGTGACCACCGCGGCGAGCGGCAGGTAGCCGCCGGTCAGGGCCTTGGACAGGCACAGGAAGTCCGGGCGGATGCCGGCCTGTTCACAGGCGAACATCGTACCGGTGCGGCCAAAGCCCACGGCGATTTCGTCGTGGATCAGGTGCACGCCATAACGGTCGCAGGCTTCGCGCAGCAGCTTGAGGTACACCGGGTGGTACATGCGCATGCCGCCAGCGCCCTGGATCAGCGGCTCGACGATCACGGCGGCCACGGTGTCG
Organism: Pseudomonas sp. G1002; assembly: GCF_013385455.1. Taxonomy (NCBI): domain Bacteria; kingdom Pseudomonadati; phylum Pseudomonadota; class Gammaproteobacteria; order Pseudomonadales; family Pseudomonadaceae; genus Pseudomonas; species Pseudomonas sp. G1002. Next base: position 208,786 of record NZ_JACAPY010000027.1, on the reverse strand, counting down.
TGGTTTTCGGCCAGGGTCTGCTCCATGGCCAGGAACATGTTCCGGGAATGTTCTTCCCAGCTCATGCCGTCGGGGCGCAGGTAGCAGTCGGGGCTCGGCACCTTGATGGTGTCCAGCAGCAGGGCTTTATAGGTCTCGGTGAACAGCGGCACATCGCCCACCGACATCGCGGCGATGGTTTCGCCGTGGTAGCTGTTGGTCAGGGTGACAAAGCGCTTTTTGTTCGGCAGGCCGCGGTTGAGCCAATAGTGAAAGCTCATCTTCAGCGCGACTTCGATGCACGACGAGCCGTTGTCGGCGTAGAAGCAGCGGGTCAGGCCTTCGGGGGTCATCTTCACCAGGCGCTCGGACAGCTCGATCACCGGCTGGTGGCTGAAGCCGGCGAGGATCACGTGTTCCAGCTGGTCGACCTGGTCCTTGATGCGCTGGTTGATGCGCGGGTTGGCGTGGCCAAACACGTTGACCCACCAGGAACTGACGGCGTCGAGGTAGCGTTTGCCTTCGAAGTCTTCCAGCCAGATGCCTTCACCGCGCTTGATCGGGATCAGCGGCAGTTGCTGGTGGTCTTTCATCTGGGTGCAGGGATGCCACAGCACCGCAAGGTCGCGTTGCATCCACTGGTTATTCAAACCCATGTTCATTCTCCTCGAAGCGGCTCGCGACGTGCGCGGGCGAAACAATCGCGCAAGCCTATGCAATGCAGGCCTGTGTCACAACCCATTGCGAGTCTGAAGCGTAAATTGGTGGTAAACGCAGGACAGTCCGTCACGTTTCTTCTGGATAGTCCTTAATCTCTTGTTAACTTACTCTGCATACGCTCTTGATCGTATTTCTCGATATTTCAAAGCGAAATTTTCCGCTTTAATTCGATAGGTAAATCGATAGTCTTGCCACAGCTCTTACGGGATTTGGGACATGCAACTACGTAATTCACCGGCCCGCTATGGCTGGGTCAGCATCGTTTTGCACTGGGGCGTGGCCCTGGTGGTGTTCGGTCTGTTCGCATTGGGCCTGTGGATGGTCGGTCTCGACTACTACAGTGCCTGGCGCAAAGACGCCCCGGACCTGCACAAGAGCATCGGCATTACGCTGTTCGCCATCATGCTCGTGCGGATCGTCTGGCGCCTGGTCAGCCCGCCGCCGCCACCGCTTGCCAGCTATAGCCGCATGACGCGTCTGGGGGCTGCGTTTGGCCACGCGTTCCTGTATCTCGGGCTGTTTGCCGTGATGATTGCCGGTTACCTGATTTCCACCGCAGACGGTGTCGGGATCCCGGTGTTTGGCTTGTTTGAGATTCCTGCGCTGGTTTCCGGGCTACCGGACCAGGCAGACACTGCAGGCGTGGTGCATTTGTACCTGGCCTGGGTATTGGTGGTGTTCGCCGGCCTGCATGGCGTGGCCGCGCTGAAACACCATTTCATTGATCGTGATGTGACCCTGGTTCGTATGCTGGGGCGCAAAGCCTGATGTTCAACCTCGACTCACAAGGAATAGAAAGCATGTTGAAAAAGACTCTCGCCGCTCTGGCCATCGGTTCTGCCCTGCTGACTGCCGGTCAGGCGATGGCAGCTGACTACGTTGTCGACAAGGAAGGCCAGCACGCCTTCGTTGACTTCAAGATCAGCCACTTGGGCTACAGCTTCATCACCGGTACCTTCAAGGACCTGGACGGCAAGTTCAGCTTCGATGCTGCCAAGCCTGAAGACAGCAAGATTGAGTTCAACGTCCGCACCGCCAGCGTGTTCACCAACCACGCCGAACGTGACAAGCACATCGCCAGCAAAGACTTCCTGGACGTTGGCAAGTTTGCCGATGCCAAGTTCGTCTCCACCAGCGTCAAGACCACTGGCAAGAATGCCGCTGGCCAAGTCACTGCTGACGTGACCGGCGACCTGACCTTTCACGGCGTGACCAAGCCGATCGTCGTCAAGGCGACCTTCCTGGGTGAAGGCAAGGATCCATGGGGCGGCTACCGTGCCGGCTTTGAAGGTACTACCTCCTTCAATCGCCAGGACTTCGGCAAGCAGATGGACCTGGGTCCAGCGTCCAACAACGTTGAGCTGTACGTGACGTTTGAAGGTGTGAAAGCGAAGTAATTTTCGCCGGCCACACAAAAATGCCCCGGATCTCGCGATCCGGGGCATTTTTTATGGCGCTTTGAAAACTCAGCGGTTGCGGGTCAGCAACGCCGGTTTTTCACCACGTGGACGGCCCGGCAGTTGATCCAACTGCTCAGGTGTCAGCGTGCGATCGCTTTTCGACTCTTTGTGGATGATCTTCGGTGCCGGGCCGCCGCGCGGGTTTTGCACCGCTGGCTCCGACAGACGAGGTTGATCATCACGCGCCGGGCGACGGTTGCGCGACTCTTCGCGACGGGCCTGGCCGTCACGCGGTGCACCGTTGCGCGGGCCGCTGCGCTTGGCAGGCGGGGTGCCGGTGGTGGCGCCGTTGCTGCTGCGCGGACCGTTCTGGCGACCTTGCGGCTGCCCGCCGGTACGCGGAGTACCTGCGCCTGCGCCCTGGGCTGGAGCGCCCGGACGACGACCACGGCCCTGGGCCGGCTTGGCCTGGGGCACGTAGTCAACGCGGTTACCGAAGTTGTCCACGTCGTCGTCCAGGAACTCGTCCGGAGCACGGTCGGCAGCAGCACGTGGCGGCTGGCTCGGCTGGCGCTGTTCGCGGGCCGGGGTGCCTTCACGGGGCTTTTGCTCACGGGCCGGGCGTTCGCCACGGCCATTGGTCGCAGCCTTGTCCTTGCCGCCCTTGTCCTTGCCCTTGTCTTTACGACCGCCACCACCGCCGCCGCCGTTCGGGCCATCGCCCTTCGGACCGCGTGGGTTGTTGCGCGGGTTGCGCACGTCCGGACGTTCGCGCACTTCAGGCTTCTCGGCCTCAACGGCGCTGGAGTCGAAGCCCATCAGGTCGCCGTCGGCGATTTTCTGCTTGGTCATGCGCTCGATGCTTTTCAGCAGCTTTTCTTCGTCCGGTGCGACCAGGGAAATGGCCTCGCCCGAACGACCGGCCCGGCCAGTACGGCCGATACGGTGCACGTAGTCTTCGTCGACGTTTGGCAGCTCGAAGTTGACCACGTGGGGCAGTTGGTCGATGTCCAGGCCGCGAGCGGCGATGTCGGTGGCGACCAGGATGCGCACTTCACCGGCCTTGAAGTCGGCCAGGGCTTTGGTGCGGGCGTTCTGGCTCTTGTTGCCGTGGATCGCGACGGCGGTGAGGCCGTGCTTGTCCAGGTACTCGGCCAGGCGGTTGGCGCCGTGCTTGGTGCGGGTGAACACCAGCACCTGTTCCCACGCGCCGGCGGTGATCAGGTGGGCCAGCAGCGAACGCTTGTGGGCGGCCGGCAGGCGGAATACGCGCTGCTCGATACGCTCGACCGTGGTGTTCGGCGGCGTGACTTCAATGCGCTCGGGGTTGTGCAACAACTTGCCCGCCAACGCGGTGATGTCGTTGGAGAACGTGGCCGAGAACAGCAGGTTCTGGCGTTTGGCCGGCAGGCGCGCGAGGACCTTTTTCACGTCATGGACAAAGCCCATGTCGAGCATGCGGTCGGCTTCGTCCAGCACGAGGATTTCCACGTGGGACAAATCGACGCTGCCTTGGCCGCACAGGTCGAGCAAGCGACCCGGGCATGCAACCAGTACGTCGACACCGCGGGACATGGCCTGAACCTGTGGGTTCATGCCGACGCCGCCGAAGATGCAGGCGCTGACGAACTTCAAGTCGCGGGCATACAGCTTGAAGCTGTCATGCACTTGGGCGGCGAGTTCGCGGGTAGGGGTCAGGACCAGTACGCGCGGTTGGCGCGGGCCATGACGCTGGGATTTGTCCGGGTGACCGTTGGGGAACAACCGCTCCAGGATCGGAAGGGCGAAGCCGCCGGTTTTACCAGTACCTGTCTGAGCCGCAACCATCAGGTCGCGGCCTTGCAACACGGCGGGAATGGCCCGCTGTTGCACCGGAGTAGGCTCGGTATAGCCCGCTGCCTCGATGGCGCGGACTAAAGCCTCGGAGAGACCGAGGGAAGCAAAGGACATGAGTAATCCTGTTTTAGTTAGGGCTTGGCCCAGAGGGATAGTCTTGCCTGGCGTGAATGGCGTTTAGATGAACGCAATCCCGTCCGGTCCTGCTGGGGCTGGCGGGCACTCAGACGGCTCGCGCGGGCTTGAAAGCTGCGCTGTAGCGGGGTCGGGTGCCTTTTGCAAGACCGAAGCGTCCGGGCGTAAGCCTGGCGGAAAGGCCGGAGTATAACAGAGCAATCACTCTGCGCTGCTTTCCTGCTGCTCAACGGTGCGTACGGGCAGGGCTGATGCGCTGGTTTGCGGGCTGCTGCCTGCATATTTGGCGCTCAAGGCCGCGTAGGCAGGCTCTTGCTTGAAGCGTTTGAGTTCGGCGGCGAAGCGTTGCACCAGCAAATCCATGCCGGCACCGCGGCGCACGGCCAGGAACTGTGGCTGGCTGCTGACTACCTGGGGTGCCTGGGTGACCTGGTCCTCAAGTCCAAGGGCCTTGAGTACATGCTGGCCAACCCGACGGTCCGTGATCACCAGGTCGATCCGGCCAAGGGCCAGTTTGCCGAAGTTGGCCTCATGGCTGGCGGCCGGCTCCTGCTTGAAGAGGGTGGACTCGCTGAATTCGGCGCCATAGAGGTAGCCTGGCGAGGTGCCGATGGTCAGGCCGCGCAGGTCGTCGAAGGTCTGGAACGGGTGTGGGCGCTGATTGGCGTAGAACAGCACGAACTCCACCTCGGACAGCGGCTCGCTGGGGTACAGCAGCACCGCGTCGCGTTCATGGCTATGGAAAATATCCAGTGCGCCGTCGGCCTGGCCCTGGTCGAGCATCGCCAGGCAGCGCTTCCAGGGCAGGAATTGCCAATCCACATCGATGCCCAGGCGCTGGAACACGATCACCGTGGTCTCGTAGTCGAGCCCGCGCATGGTGCCGTTGTCGTCGTAGACGTAAGGCGCCCAGGGCTCGGTGACAATGCGCAGTTTCTCGCCATGGGCACCGAGGCTCAGGCAAGCGAAAAGAACAGCAGTCAATAACCGGAAAGTGACAGGCATACCCTGAGATTACGACTGTATCGGGCTAAAGAGAAGCTCTGGCACAGTGATCTGCGGGCGCCCGCCAGGTTTACTTGCCCGGAGATTTGATCAGGTGTTCGTAGATCGCCTCGCGCCGCTCGCCGAGAATCAGCCGCACCACGGGATTGTCAAACCAGTGCTCCAGCAGATGGGCATCCACCGGTCGGCCCTGGCGCTCTTCCTGGTTTTGTCGGGCCTTGTCCCACCAAACCGGGCCACACGCCTGGTCGAACTCGTTTTCATGTTCATAGCAGCCGTAGAGGATTTCCCGGATGAACTGCTGTTGGTGCTTGGGCAGTGCCAGGGTGATCAGCTTGTACATCAAGCGTTGCAGACGAGGCGGGCGGGGCAGGTGGGCGGAAACCTGGCGCGTGTCATCCAGGGCCGTGGCGCTGGTGGGGTTTGCCCCATGCTTGGCGATCCACGCCTTGACCTTGGCCCGGAACAGCTGCTTGCGGCTCCAGTAGTGGTGGATCAGGTCCGGGCATTCGCGCACGTTGAGGGTGCGATAGGCGGCAATGGACAGGCAGAACTCTTCCAGGGTGTAGGCGCCCTGGGCATGGGGAAACAGTTCGTCCATCAACTCGATCGAGCGGTCGAGGATGTGCGCGTCCTGCTGCGTCAGGCCCATGACCCCTGAATTGAGGGTCATCATGTCATCGTCGGCCACGCCCATGTCCAGCAGGCGCTGGTACAGGGCGCTGTACAGAATGCTTTCGTGGTTGTCGCCGTATTTGGTGTAGAAGGCGTTGCACAGCAGGGTGCCCGGCTGCACGCGTTCAAACAGCGCCAGGGGCGAATGGTGGAAAAACGTGTCGGTGTCGATCAGCAGCGCCACTTCGGATTCTTGCAACACTTGTCGCAGCACTACGTGCTTGGTGCGAAAGTGGTAGCCGTGAGGCTCGCTCCAGCGTTTGCGCGTGGCTTCGTCCAGCGGGCGTACCCGTACTGGCAGCAGGCGGTAGGGCTCGGGGTTGTCGGTGAAGACCTGGATGTCGATGCCTGTGTCCGGCTCGTCCCGCAGGAACGACAGGGCGCTGGCGATGCTGAATACCGCTTCCTGATGGTAAGTCTCTGCGCCGAACACCAGGTAGACCAGTTGCGGGCGGGACGTCGGGGCGGATGTATTCATGGACTGCAGAATTCCGTGGGCGTTTAGAACGGCAAAGGCCCTCATTATGAGGGCCTTTGCATTTCGGAACAGACCTTAGCGTGGCAGCTTCAGGTTGTTCCAGACAGCGAGGCTTGGCTCAGCCTGGTTCAGGGTATAGAAGTGCAACCCTGGCGCGCCACCTTGCAACAATTGTTCACACATTTCGCTGATGACCTGTTCGCCGAACGCCTGGATGCTCTTGACGTCGTCGCCGTAGGCTTCCAGTTGTTTACGAATCCAGCGTGGGATTTCCGCGCCGCAGGCGTCAGAGAAGCGCGCCAGTTTGCTGTAGTTGGTGATCGGCATGATGCCCGGCACGATCGGGATGTTCACGCCCATCGCTTGTACACGCTCAACGAAGTAGAAGTAGCTCTCTGCGTTGAAGAAGTACTGGGTGATCGCGCTGTTGGCGCCGGCGTTGGCCTTGCGCACGAAATTCTGCAGATCGTCTTCGAAATTGCGCGCCTGGGGGTGCATCTCCGGATAAGCGGCCACTTCGATGTGGAAGTGATCGCCGGTTTCTTCGCGAATGAAGCTCACCAGGTCATTGGCGTAGCGCAGCTCGCCGCTGGCCATGCCCATGCCGGACGGCAGGTCACCGCGCAGGGCGACGATGCGCTTGATGCCGGCTTGCTTGTATTGGGTCAGCAGGCTGCGCAGGTCGGCCTTGCTGTCGCCCACGCAGGACAAATGCGGAGCTGCAGGTACTTTGACTTGGCTTTCCAGCTGCAGCACGGTGTTGATCGTGCGATCGCGGGTGGAGCCACCGGCACCGTAGGTGCAGGAGAAGAAATCGGGGTGGTAGCTGGCCAACTGCTTGGCAGTTGCCATCAGTTTTTCATGCCCAGCATCGGTCTTGGTCGGGAAGAACTCGAAGCTGTAGCGACGGTCTTGGGACATGGTCATACCTATGGAAACTCATAAAGCCAGAAGGTGCACACCGTCAATGTGGGAGCGGGCTTGCTCGCGAAGGCGGTATGTCAGTAGTAGATAAGTCGACTGACACACCGCCTTCGCGAGCAAGCCCGCTCCCACAAAAGCCTGCCCCCACATGGGGAGCAGGCAGCAGGCAAATCAGTAGCGGTAAGCGTGCGGCTTGAACGGGCCTTCGACCGTCACGCCGATGTAGTCGGCCTGGGTCTTGGTCAGTTGAGTCACTACGCCGCCGAAGCCGCGGACCATTTCCAGGGCCACTTCTTCGTCGAGTTTCTTCGGCAGTACTTCCACGGTCAGGCGCTCGGCTTTCTGGGCGGGCGACAGGTCGGCGTATTTCTGGCCGAACAGGAAGATCTGCGCCAGTACCTGGTTGGCGAACGAGCCATCCATGATGCGGCTTGGGTGGCCAGTGGCGTTGCCCAGGTTGACCAGACGGCCTTCGGCCAGCAGGATCAGGTAGTCATCGTTCTGCGGGTCGAAATCGCCAGCACCGGTACGGTGAACCTTGTGTACCTGTGGCTTCACTTCTTCCCATGCCCAGTTCTTGCGCATGAAAGCGGTGTCGATTTCGTTGTCGAAGTGACCGATGTTGCACACCACGGCGCGCTTTTTCAGGGCCTTGAGCATGTTCGAGTCGCACACGTTCACGTTGCCGGTGGTGGTCACGATCAGGTCGATCTTGCCCAGCAGAGCCTTGTCGATGCTGGCTTCGGTGCCGTCGTTCTGGCCGTTGATGAACGGCGAAACCACTTCGAAACCGTCCATGCAGGCTTGCATGGCGCAGATCGGGTCGACTTCGGAGACTTTAACGATCATGCCTTCCTGACGCAGGGACTGGGACGAACCCTTGCCCACGTCACCGTAGCCGATCACCAGCGCTTGCTTGCCGGACAACAGGTGGTCGGTGCCGCGCTTGATCGCATCGTTCAGGCTGTGACGGCAGCCGTACTTGTTGTCGTTCTTGCTCTTGGTCACCGAGTCGTTGACGTTGATGGCCGGGATTTTCAGCTCGCCCTTGGCCAGCATGTCCAGCAGGCGGTGTACGCCGGTGGTGGTTTCTTCGGTCACGCCGTGGACGCGGTCGAGGATCTGCGGGTACTTCTTGTGCAGCAGTTCGGTCAGGTCGCCGCCGTCGTCGAGGATCATGTTGGCATCCCATGGCTTGCCATCCTTGAGGATGGTTTGCTCCAGGCACCACTCGTACTCTTCTTCGGTTTCGCCTTTCCAGGCGAACACGGCGATACCGGCAGCAGCGATAGCGGCAGCGGCCTGGTCTTGAGTCGAGAAAATGTTGCAGGACGACCAGCGTACTTCGGCACCCAGGGCAACCAGGGTTTCGATCAGCACGGCAGTCTGAATGGTCATGTGGATGCAGCCGAGAATCTTCGCGCCCTTGAGCGGCTGCTCAGCGGCGTACTTGCGACGCAGGCCCATCAGGGCTGGCATTTCGGATTCGGCGATAAAGGTTTCGCGACGGCCCCAGGCAGCGAGGGACATGTCGGCGACTTTGTAGTCGGTAAAACCTGCAGGCGTGATTACAGCGCTCATGAAGAGCCTCCATTCGTAGTGTGCGAATGGGCGCCGTTGTGCGTTTAGTATCCAGCTGGCTAACCAGGCCGGACAACGCCCCATCCGAGCCTGACAGGTCGAGCCTGCTGCAGCGCCCCTCGGACAGGTGGCGGGAGAACGGTATCAATCGAAGATGACCGTTTTGAAGCGGAGGCGATTATAGCCGCCTGCGCCTGACTTCTAAAGCCTTTCTGTCGGCGGCATGAAGATCGCTCATGGGGTTGATAGGCAATGGCTCATAGAGCTTGGGCCCGGCCTCTGCCATGATGTTGCCCATCATTTCGCAACACGCTTTGGAGTGAACATGAACTTCCACACTCGCAAATGGGTAAAACCCGAAGACCTCAACCCCAACGGCACCCTGTTCGGTGGCAGCCTGCTGCGCTGGATCGACGAAGAAGCGGCCATCTACGCGATTGTCCAGTTGGGCAACCAGCGGGTGGTGACCAAGTACATCTCCGAAATCAACTTCGTCAGCGCCTCGCGCCAGGGCGACATCATCGAACTGGGCATCACCGCCACCGAGTTCGGTCGCACCTCCATCACCCTGACCTGTGAAGTGCGCAACAAGATCACGCGCAAGAGCATTCTGACGGTGGAAAAAATGGTCTTCGTGAACCTGGGTGAAGACGGTCTGCCGGCGCCCCACGGCCGTACCGAGATCAAGTACGTGAAGGATCAGTTCCAGTCGGAAGGCCTCGGCGAGTAATCCTGCGCAGGGCCAGTGAACGCTCTTGATCAACCATAGGTCGTACCTGAACATCGCCCCCCGTTCAGGTATCACCATGGCCACGCAAGAAGACGGCAAGACCCCCAATCTGTCGCAGGAAGAGCAGCACGACGTCGACAAGAACCAGCCGCCTCGCGCGGCGGTTCTGCATGAAATCATCCGCACTCAAGGCGATCAGGAACTGGAGCGCAACGTCGCCGCGTTGTGGTGGTCGGCGCTGGCCGCCGGCCTGACCATGGGCCTGTCACTGATGGGCATGGGCTTGCTCAACTCGCGCCTGCCGGATGGCGAAGAGTTCAAGGTGATCGCCAGTTTTGGTTACTGCGCCGGCTTTCTTGCCGTGATCCTCGCCCGTCAGCAGTTATTCACCGAAAACACCCTGACCGCGGTGTTGCCGGTGATGAGCAAACCCACGCTGAAGAATTTCGCACGCCTGCTGCGTTTATGGGCCGTGGTGCTGGTGGGCAACCTGTGCGGCACCTTGCTGGTGGCGTACGTGATGCTGCACTTGCCGATCTTTGACACCAAGACCGACCTGGCCTTCCTGGAAATCGGGCGCAAGGTCATGGAAAACGACGCCTACCAGATGTTCGCCAAGGGCATCGTGTCGGGCTGGATGATCGCCACCATGGTGTGGATGATCCCCTCCATGGAAAGCGCCAAAATCTGGATCATCATCCTGATCACCTACCTGATGGCACTGGGAGACTTCACCCACATCGTGGTGGGCTCGGCGGAAGTGTCGTACCTGGTATTCGCCGGCGAGCTGCCGTGGAAAGACTTCTGGCTGGTGTTCGCCGGGCCGACGCTGGCGGGCAATATCATCGGCGGCAGCTTTATCTTTGCGCTGATCAGCCATGCGCAGATTCGCAGCGAAAGCAGCCTGCCGGGCAAAGCCGCTGCGGACCCGAGGCATCCGCAGCAGATCAACAAGGAACCGTAAGCCGATTCGTCATAAATGAATGGCAAAGTCGCGGCGCGGCTTTTCATTCATCAAGAAGGATCTTTATGCGGGCTTCCCCTCTTTTCCCATGGCGCAGGCTATTGGGGCTGCTGCTGGTATCAGGTGTGTTGGGTTCTGCGCAGGCCACGGATGATGGTGCAGACCACTCCGTGACCGTCGAGAAAATGGCTCAGTCATTCGTGATCAACGCCGACGGCAGTTATGTGCAGGACTACGAGTCAGTGGTGCGCATCAACGAAGAGCGTGGCATTCGGTCCCAGGCGCAGCAGCCGGTGAGCTACAACCGTTCCCTGGATACGCTTGAGATTGTCGAGGCGTTCACCCACAAGCCTGACGGGCGCAAAGTGCCGGTGAGTGCCGAGCAGATCAAGGAGCAGCAGGAGCGGGCTTCCGCCGACGCACCGATGTTCCAGGACTCCCGGGTCAAGGTGGTGATATTCCCCGAGGTGGCGGTGGGTGATCGCTTGATCCTGCGTTTTCAACGAGTGCGCAAGACCCCGTTGTTCCCCGGCGAATTTATTGACTTCGCAACGCCAAGCCGTAATCCGATGGAGCAGTTCAGCCTGACCTACGATCTGCCGGTGGATAAGCCGCTGTACGTCGATGCCAAAGGCTTCAGTGCATCTACGCCGGCGGCGGCGCCCGGGCGCAAGGTGTATCGCTGGGATTACGTGCCGGCTGAAAAGTCCCGTCCCGAGCAAGGCGCGGTGGCGTACGTGGATTACGGCCAGCGTCTGGCGGTCTCGACGTTCCCCAGCTATCAGGCATTGGCCAAAGCCTACGATGCCCGGGCCACCGTCGAAGTGACCCCGGCGATCAGCACGCTGGCCAAGCAACTCACGGTCGACTTGCCAACACCTCGGGCCAAGGCTTTGGTATTGAGTAACTGGGTACGCCGGAACATCCGGTATGTGGCGGTGTACATCGATGCCGGCGGGGTGGTTCCCCACGCTGCGCAGTCGGTGCTGGACAACCGCTATGGTGACTGCAAGGACCATGTGGCCCTGCTTGAAGCGTTGCTCAAGGCCGTCGCCATTGAAAGCTCCCCGGCGCTGATCAGCTACGGCAGTGCCTACACCTTGCCCAAGGTTGCGGCGGTCAGCCCGATCAACCACGCAATCACCTATATCCCTGGCCTGGACCTGTACCTGGATTCAACCGCGACTGGCACGGCCGCCGGTTACCTGCCCAACCTCGACCTGGATAAACCGGTGTTGTTGACGCGTACCGGCGAGATCGGCCGCACGCCGGCGACTCAGCCGGGCAAAGAGTTCAGTGAGCTGGTATTCAAGGTGGACGCCAGTGGCGCTGCAGACTTCACCCAGGCTAAGCGCCTGGACGGTTGGCGCGCGGAGTTTGCCCGGACCTCGATTAAGTCGATGAAACCGGCGGACCGTGACTTGATGATCCAGAAAATCCTGCACGGTTATGGCCAGGCAGGCAGCGGCACGCTGCAAACCGACCCCTTGGACAGCGACGCCCCAAGCTTCAATGCCGTGATGGTGGGGCGCACGGATAACCTGGTGAATGTGCCGGGCCCGATAGGTGTGCCGGCGCTGAGTAGCCTGGGCGGAGGGATTGCCCAGAACGTATCTGCCCTTGCTGTGGAAAAAGAGCGGGCGCAGGCCTTCATCTGCATTTCTGGAGAGAGCACTGAGACGGCCCGGTTCGAGTTTCCCAAGGCCCTCAATATTCTGGCGGTGCCCAAGGCGGTTTCGTTCAAGGGCGCTGGCTTCGAGTACAGCGCCACCTATTCCCGGGAGGGCAACACCGTACTGATTTCACGCACGGCCAGGTTTGCCCACCCGGAAGCGGTTTGCAGCGCCGAGCTCTTCGCGCAGATGAAGCCGGTGATCCAGGCTATGGTCAATGACCTGAAAAGCCAGATCATCGTGCAAACGCTTTGACTGTGAGCTTCAGTGGTGAGCCTCGGGAACAGGCTCATCCTTGGTCACATGCTTGACCAGCTTGCCGATGCTCAAGCCCTGTAACAGGATCGAAGACAGCACCACGATGTAGGTGATACTCAGCAGCAAGTCACGCTCCGGGCCCAGTGGCAGGGCCAGGGCCAGTGCCACGGAAACCCCGCCGCGCAAGCCACCCCAGGTGAGGATGCGGATGGTGCCGCGGGGCACCGTGCGCCAGCGGCGCAGCAGCAGGATCGCCGGGGCCACCGTCAGCAGGCGTGACAACAGGATTGCCACGGCCAGCAAACTGGCGGCCAACACGTGCAGCCAGTTGAACGGCAACAGCAGCAGTTCCATGCCGATCAGCGCAAACAGCAGGGCGTTGAGCATGTCATCGAGCAGTTCCCAGAAACCGTCCAGGTAGCGCCGGGTCATGTCGTTCATCGCCAGCTTGCGGCCGAGGTTGCCGATGATCAGGCCCGCCACCACCATCGCAATCGGTGCCGAGACGTGCAGTTCAGTGGCCATCGCCGAGCCGCCGATCACCAGGGCCAGGGTCAGCATCACTTCGATCTGATACTGCTCGATGCTCTTGATCATCAGGTACACGATGTAGCCGATCAGCCCGCCGAACACCACGCCGCCAATCGCCTCATGGGCAAACAGCATGGCCGTGGCGCCGACCGTAGGCGTCTCGCCCAGTTGCGCGATGCCCAGCAACACGGTGAACACCACCACCGCCGTGCCGTCGTTGAACAGCGATTCGCCGACGATGGTGGTTTTCAGTGGTTTCGACGCATTGGCGGTCCGCAGCACACCGAGCACGGCGATCGGGTCGGTGGGGGAAATCAGCGCGCCGAACAGCAGGCAGTACAGGAAACTCACGTGCCAGCCGAACAGGGCAAAGATGTAGAAGGCCAGGCTGCCGATCACCACCGTGGCAATCAATACGCCGAAGGTGGCAAGCAGGCCGATGGGCCAGCGGTAGCTGCGCAGGTCGCTCAGGTTGACGTGCAAGGCGCCGGCGAACAGCAGGAACGAGAGCATCCAGTTCATCAGCAGGTCGCCGAAGTCGATCTGGCCGATCAACTGCTGGATGCGCTCTTCAAGGCCGGGGTAGCCGATAAAGCTCAAGCCTTGCAGCAGCAGGGAAAACATCAGTGCCGTGACCATCACACCGATGGTGGGCGGCAGGCCGATGAAGCGGTAGTTCACATAGGTGAGCAGGGTGGTGAGGCAAATAAACGCAGCGACAAGTTCAAGCATCCGGGGTCCTTGGATGGAGGAGTGAGTAGAGATCATATGTGGGAGCTGTCGAGCCCCAGCGAGGCTGCGATGGCATCACCTGGGTGAGGCTGCAAGACCGCAGCGCCTGTATCGCAGCCTCGCTAAAGCTCGACAGCTCCCACACAGAACACATTTATCAGTTGGCTACGTTGACCGCAGCAGGGCGACGACGTTGCAGGTCGATGAACAAAAGTGCCGCCACCACCATCCCGCCGATCCAGGCACCGAGCGGCCGGTGAGGTTCTCCTTCGGTAATCGCGACGCTCTGATCAGGCATACGCAGGCCGACGCCCGGATCGGCGAAGATCGGGCAGCGGCAAAAAATTATTGGTCCAGGTCTTTGCGCAACTGAGTGCGGCGTGGTCGGCTTTAGTATAAACAGGTGCTGAAATATGGCGAATCAATTCCGCTTTTTATGACTGGGGAGTCACCGTGATTGCAACAGCTCTGGTACTGGTAGCGGCGTTGTTGCATGCGACGTGGAATACCTTGATCAAATTCAGCGGCGAGCGCCTGTTGGTCATCGCGTGCATGGACACGGTGGCGTTGCTGTTTGTGGTGCTGGCGGTGGGGTTTGTATCGTTTCCGCCACTGGAAATCTGGCCGTGGATCATCGCCTCGGCGTTGTTTGAATTGCTCTACCGCTACCTGCTGATCCAGGCCTATCGCGTGGGTGACCTGGGCCTGGTGTACCCATTGATGCGCGGCTTGTCGCCTTTGGTGGTGCTGGCGCTGACGCTGGTGTTTGCCGGTGAGGTGCTCAGTACCCAGCAGATTCTCGGCATTCTGCTGATTCCGTTCGGCATGCTGTGCCTGTTATGGCAGGGCGGCGGTGGCGACCGGTTGCCCTGGTCGATGCTGCCGGTGGTGGCGTTGATCGGCCTGTGTATCGGTTGCTACACCTTCCTCGATGGCCAGGCATTGCGCCGTTGGTCACACCCGCTGGACTACCTGGTGTGGCTGACGCTGATAAGCGCATGGCCGTTTCCGTTGCTGGCGGTGCTGCGCAAGCGGGTGGCGTTCGGGCTGTTCTGGCGCACGCAGTGGCGGCTGGGGCTGAGTGTCGGGTTGTGCGTGTTGTTGAGCTACGCTCTGGTGCTTTGGGCCATGCAGTTGGGCTCGATTGCCGAAGCCGCCGCGCTGCGCGAAGTCAGTGTGATCCTGGTGGTGCTGTTCGGCATGCGTTACCTGAAAGAACCTTTCGGCCGCCCACGGCTCATAGCCTGTGGGTTGGTGCTGATCGGCATGTTCGTGATGAAACTCTAACCGTCGGATAAAACTAAAAAAGGAATGGGTTATGACAGTCGCTTTCTGGTGTGTGTTGATCGCAATTTTTCTGCCGTACCTGTGCACGGGCGTGGCCAAGTTCAGCGGCGGCAAGTTCGGGCCCCGGCAGAACCATGACCCGCGGGCGTTCCTCGACACCCTCGAGGGGTTTGCCAAGCGCGCCCACAGTGCGCAACTCAACAGCTTCGAAGTGACCCCGGCCTTTGCGGCCGCGGTGATCATTGCCCATCTGGCTGGCGTTGCGTCGCTGGTGACGATCAACGTATTGGCGGTGCTGTTTATTACCAGCCGGTTGCTCTACATCATCTGCTACCTGGCGGACTGGGCGATGCTGCGGTCGGTGGTGTGGGCGGTGGGGATGGCGTTGATTGCGAGCTTCTTCTTCGTCTCGATCTGAAGCCTGACACTGTTCTAGTGTGGGAGCGGGCTTGCTCGCGAATGCGGTGGATCAGTCGATACATCCGGTGACTGACACACCGCATTCGCGAGCAAGCCCGCTCCCATACAAGCCCGCTCTCACATAGACCGTGGTGTTCTTCAGGTGCCTGTCGGCACATCCGGCACTTTTGGCAACGCTGCGCCTTTGGGCCACAGCATCCAGATCTGGCCCTGCTGCTTCATGTTGCCCGCCAACTCACCAGCGGCATCACCGGTTCCCCAGAACAGGTCGGCCCGCACTTCGCCGGTAATTGCACCACCGGTATCCTGCGCAGCCACCGGGCGGGCAATCGGCGCACCATCCGGTCGGGTAGTCGACAGCCATAACAGGCTGCCCAGTGGAATCACCTTGCGATCCACCGCAACGCTATACCCCGCAGTCAGCGGCACGTTCAGCGAGCCACGCGGGCCTTCGTTGCTGTCGGGGCGGGCACTGAAGAACACGTAGCTGGGGTTGCTTGCCAGCAATTCAGGAATACGCTGCGGATGCGCCTTGGCCCAGGCCGCGATGGCGCCCATGGTCACGTCTTCTTTTTTCAGCTCGCCCTGCTCCACCAGCCAGCGGCCGATGGGGCGGTACGGGTAACCGTTCTGGTCACCGTAACCCACCCGCAATTGGCGGCCGTCGGCCAGTTGGATACGACCTGAACCCTGGATCTGCAGGAATTGCAGGTCCATCGGGTTGGTCAGCCAGGCGATGGGCTTGGCGGTGGAGCCTTGGTGGTTGATGGTGCTGGCGTCGTCATAGGGTTTGAGTACCCGGCCTTCCAGGCGACCGCGCAGGCGCTTGCCCTTGAGCTCCGGGTAGATGCTTTCCAGGTTGACGATGATCAGGTCATCCGGCACGCCGAACACCGGTACATGGGCGGTGGCGGTTTCGGTGAGGCTGCCGGGGTAAACCGGTTCGTAGTAGCCGGTGATCAGGCCGTTGGGGCTGTTGTCGGCCGAGCGCAGGCCGTAGACGTCGAGGTTGGCCTTGAGGAAGTCACGAATCGCCACTGCGGTCGACGGCACGGTGGCCGATGCCGCGCACGTCGCGCCCCATACCGGGTCAGCCTTGAGGCGTTGACAGGCACTGCGCCAGGATTCGAAGCCGGCTTGCAGGTCGCTGTCCGACACGGCCGGCAGGTTTTCCCAGGTGGCGCCGACGTAGGTAGCAATGGCGTGGGGCTTGGCTTTTTCGTCCTTGCCGGTGTCGCAACCGGCCAGCAGCGCGATCATTGGCAGGGCCCACACGAGGCGGCGCCAAGGCTTAAAACGGGTATTCATACACAAAATTCCTGAAGCGATTGCTCGTATCGGCTGGCGTTCGAGCAACCCTTATTATTAATAGGGGTATTGGTCTTTGCGGGCGGGGCGAGGATACTGGCCGCCGTTTCCCGTGACCTTGAGCCATCATGACTTTTAAAAGACTGACCGTTGTATTGCTGGCCTGCCTGACACTGTCCGCCTGCGGCGGGGTTGATCCGAATTCGCCCCTTGGCCAGCGCAAGGCCATTTTCAAGCAGATGCTCAAGACCGGCGAAGACCTGGGCGGCATGTTGCGTGGGCGCATTCCATTCGACGGCGGCAAATTTGCCGAAGGCGCGGTCAAGCTTGATGCGTTGTCCCACGAACCGTGGAAACATTTCCCGAGCGTGCGTGAAGAAGACCACACCAGCGCCAAGGACGACGTGTGGCAGCAGCAGGCACGTTTCCAGGAAATGGCTCGAAACCTTGAAACGGCCACCGGTGAATTGGTGATCGCCAGCCAGGTCCAGCCCTACAAGGCCAGCAACCTCGGGCCGGCGGTGCAGAAAGTCGAAGATGCCTGCACCGCGTGCCATAAACAGTTCCGCGATCACTGAGGCCGTCTTACTTGTCCAGTTCGTCCAGGGCTTCCTGCAAGTCCTTGCGTGACTGGGCCAGCTTGTCCTTGCGCTTGTTGATCTTGTCGGAGTCACCCTTCTTCATGGCCTTGTCGAGGTCAGCCTGACGGCGGCTGACTTCGTGCTTGGCGTCGAGCACCTTGTTTTCCCGCTCCTTTTTCAAGGAGGCATCGGTGCAGTTGACGGTGACTTCACTCAAGGCTTTTTCCAGGCCGGCTTGTTGCTCACTGTTGCCGTGGGCCTTGGCTTGTTCGATCTGGGTGCTGATGGACTCGCGCTTGGCGGCGCAGCCTGTGAGTGGCGCAGCTTCCTCGGCTGCCAGCAATGGCGCGGACATAAGGGTAGCGACGGTCAACAGGGCAAAAGGTGCAAGAAATTTCATAAAGGCTCCAAGGCAAATAAGGTCGCAATCAGGTGGGCAGGATGAATTCTGCCGGCACCGGTTAATGCCGTCGGGCAGAGGTCAAAAACCATCTATCCCGGCAGCCCGTAATGTTTCACTCAAGGCCAGCACCTGCGGGTCGCGAAAAAAGGCGCTCAGTTGCGCCGCGCGACCCGGGCCTATGCCGTCTTCGGCCAGCCAGGCTTGAGTGTCTCTGGCGGCCAGGGTTTGCCAGCCGCCTTGTAGATTGTTGCGGGCCGTGGGCGGTACTCCCAGGGCCATCAGCCATTGCGCGAACGGTCGCTGCCGGGCGCTGCGCAAGCTGTCGAGTAAACGCGCACTGCTGCGTTCGCCGAAGCCATCAATGTTAGCAAGCTCTGCCTCATCCAGGGTTAACCAATCGAGCAGGCCGTCGATCAGGCCGGCCTGGATCAAGGTGTTCCAGGTTTCGCGGCCGATGTGTGGCAGGGCCAGGCCCTGGGCGCCGCTCAGCCAGGTCAGGCGCGCGAGCAGCTGTTCTTCGCAACCCGGGGCCAGTTGCCAGCAACTCAAGGGGTGGAAGTCCCTGGCCTGCGGGACCTGCAACTCGGCCCGTGGCTGGCTGCGCAGGATGACGCGGTCAAGGCGTGGGATGACGTGCCCGGCGAGGCTGATGGAAACCTGGTCGCCAGTACGAATATCCAGTTCCCGCCAGCGTTTCAGGGAACCGACACTGACCCGGCTGATCTTCCGGTCATCGAGCAGTACCGGTTCCAACTCCAGGATGGAGGTGATGCGCCCGGTGCGGCCAATCTTGAAGTGCACCTTGCGCACATGGGCCAATGCCTTGGCCACCGGGTACTTCCAGGCAACCGCCCAGTAGGGCGCGCTGACCCGCCAGCGCTCGGCCGGGGCCCGCTGGCCTTGATGCAATACCACGCCGTCGCTGGCGAAGGGCAGCGGGTGGCTGTACCAATAGCTGCGCCAGTGCGCCGCTTCGGTAATGTCCTTGATCGGGTGGCTGTAGCGCCCGCTGTCGGTGAAGCCCCATTGCGCCAGTTGGCTCAGCCGCTCGGAAAAGTCATCAGGGCCCTGGGGCCAGGCCCAGACAAACAGACCGATATTGGCGGCCTCGGCGTCGCTCAACTGCCGGCGATTCATCAGCCCGGCCACTTTGCCGCGGGCGCCGAGGCCACCTTTGGCAGCTTGCACATGGTCATTCAGTCGCCAATAGAGTTCGCCCTGCAACAGCAGGTCAACGGGCTCGGGCAGTTGCTGCACGATCCCCGGAATCCGGCGGGCGGAGGCTGACCAATCCTGGCCCAGCCGGCCATCGCCGCGACTGATGACCCGGCTCAACCGGCCCTTGCGGTAAACCAGCGTGACGGCGACGCCATCGACCTTGGGCTGGATCCACACGTCCTGGCGAGTCCCCAGCCAGGTTTGCACGGCGTTATCGTCCAGCAGTTTTTCCAGGCCGGTGTGGGGCGTCGGGTGGGCGGTCGTGCCTCGCGCGCTGCCCAGCGGGTCGTCCGTGACTGGGGCGGAGGGAGTGAAACACCTGCGCCATTGGGCAAGGCGCTGGCTGGCCTGGTCATACAGCTCATCGCTGATCAATGACTGGCCGAGCCGGTGGTAGCTGTCATCCCACAAGCGGATTTGTTGCGCCAGGGTGCTGATCTGGGCCCGGGCGTGATCGGCCTCCCAGTCGGGGCACCCCTGCGACCACGCAGTGAGTGGCGAGAAGCTGAGTAAAAGGAAAAACAGCCAGCGCATAAGTGACGTCATCATGAGCATCCTTGCTCTGAAAAGGGCGCCCAGCCTAAGCCATCCCAGCGGGCATAAAAAAGCCCCGCAACCGCGAGGCTTTTTACCCGATGTTTCTGCTCGTTTGAACAGAACGCCGGGGCTTTGTGTACACCGTAGGACGATTACAGGCCGGCGGCAGTACGCAGGTCGTTGGCACGGTCGGTCTTTTCCCAGGTGAACGTAGTGAACGTGTCGTTGCCGACAGTCTTCTGCTCAGGGGTACGACCGAAGTGGCCGTAGGCCGCAGTTTCCTGGTACATCGGGTGCAGCAGGTCGAGCATGGTGGTGATTGCGTAAGGACGCAGGTCGAAGATCTCACGCACCAGCTTGACGATCTTGTCGTCGCTGATCTTGCCGGTACCGAAGGTGTTCAGCGAGATCGACGTAGGCTGGGCCACACCGATTGCGTAGGACACCTGAATCTCGCAACGCTCGGCCAGGCCGGCGGCCACGATGTTCTTGGCCACGTAACGACCGGCGTAGGCCGCCGAACGGTCAACCTTGGATGGATCCTTGCCGGAGAACGCGCCACCGCCGTGACGGGCCATGCCGCCGTAGCTGTCGACGATGATCTTGCGACCGGTCAGGCCGCAGTCGCCCACCGGGCCACCGATGATGAACTGGCCGGTCGGGTTGATGTGGAACTGGGTGTCCTTGGTCAGCAGTTCGGCAGGCAGCACGTGCTTGACGATCAGCTCCATGACGCCTTCGCGCAGGTCGGCGTAGGAAACGTCCGGGTTGTGCTGGGTCGACAGTACCACCGCGTCGATGGCGACGACTTTGCCGCCTTCATAACGGCAGGTCACCTGGGACTTGGCGTCCGGGCGCAGCCATGGCAATGCACCGGATTTACGGGCTTCGGCCTGGCGCTTCACCAACTGGTGGGAGAAGGTGATCGGTGCCGGCATCAGCACGTCGGTTTCGTTGCTGGCATAGCCGAACATCAGGCCCTGGTCGCCGGCGCCCTGATCTTCAGGCTTGGCACGGTCGACACCCTGGTTGATGTCAGGGGACTGCTTGCCGATGATGTTCATCACGCCGCAGGTCGCACCGTCGAAGCCGACGTCGGAGCTGTTGTAGCCGATGTCGATGATCACATCACGCACGATCTGCTCCAGGTCTACCCAGGCAGAGGTGGTGACTTCGCCGGCGATGATCGCCACGCCCGTTTTCACCAGAGTCTCGCACGCCACTCGGGCGAACTTGTCTTCAGCGATGATGGCGTCCAGCACCGCGTCAGAGATCTGGTCGGCGATTTTGTCCGGATGCCCTTCAGACACGGACTCGGAGGTGAAAAGGGAGTATTCGCTCATCTCGATGTTTTCCTGATATTTACCGATGGTGAGTGTCGCCAGCCGGCCGCTGAAAATGGCGGACCTGAATCTGGAAACCATTACGTAAACCTACATAGAGGCTTTCCCCGGGAACGAGTCCCGCAGCGGTGGCCCAACGGGCCAGATCGTCCTGTTCAAAACCCAGCCAGAGATCACCGCAGGCTTCCCTGGCCCAACTCTGGTTGTGGCTGCATAAATCCGTGACCAACAGGCTGCCGCCTGGTTGCAGCAAATTCGCCATCTGCCTGAGGGCGTCTGCCGGGGCGGCGAAATGGTGCAGGACCATGTTCAGCACCACGCAATCGGCCCGCAGGCTGGTGTCATTCAGGGCGTCCGCCAACTGCAGGTGGACATTGCCCAGCGCTTCGCGCTCACACAATTGGCGGGCCAGCTCCAGCATCGCCGGGCTGTTGTCCAGCGCCGTGACCTGATGAAAGCGCCGCGCCAGCTCCGGCAGGAAGCCGCCATCACCCGGGCCCACTTCAACCGCCGTAGCCTCATCACTGAAGCTCAGCTTGTCCAAAAGTGCCAGCACGCTTTCGCGGTATTGCGCCAAGCCGGCGATCAGATCCTGCTGGGCGCGAAACTTCTCGGCTACCCGTGAGAAAAAGTCCTGGCTGGCGGCAGCACGTTGCCCGTGCACCTGGCTGATGCGCGACTGCACGTCAGCCGGCAGCGCCAGGCTGTCTATTTCTTCGAGCAGCGCGGCGTGCAGCTTGCCGCCCAGTTGCTCGGTGTGGGGCAGGGCGCGACGGTAAAAAATCGCATTGCCCTCGCGGCGGGTCGCCACCAGGTCGGCCTGGGCCAGTACCTTCAAGTGGTGGCTCATGCCGGATTGGCCGATGGCGAAGATCTGCGCCAGCTCCAGCACCCCGAACGAATCGTTGGTCAGCGCGCGCAACACATTCAGGCGCAACGGATCGCCACCGGCCTTGCACAGGGCTGCCAGCTCGTCGCTGTCGTCGGGTCGAATGGAAGGTGCGCTCAGGTTCATAAGGCCAGCAGTCTAGTGACGGTGGGAAAACCCCGCAAGGGCAATATCAAAAAGTTTTGATATTGGTCGATAATCGGTGGTTATAAGCAGCCGCTATAACCCATGGACGAAGCGGGGGGCGGTTTCTCCAGTCAATCCGCAGGAAAAACACCCCCAAGTGACTATCTGTCATTGCCCCGAGGGCCGTGGCTGAGGGAAAATGCCGATCCTTTTTTCCGTTTCTTTTATTCAACCTCCAGGAGATCAGCGATGCCCAGCCGTCGTGAGCGTGCCAACGCCATTCGTGCCCTCAGCATGGATGCCGTGCAAAAAGCCAACAGCGGCCATCCCGGTGCCCCGATGGGCATGGCGGATATCGCCGAGGTACTTTGGCGTGACTACCTGAAACACAACCCGAGCAACCCGTCGTTCGCCGACCGTGACCGGTTCATCCTGTCCAACGGCCACGGCTCGATGCTGATCTACTCGTTGCTGCACCTGACCGGCTACGACGTCACCATCGACGACCTGAAAAACTTCCGCCAGATCCACAGCCGCACCCCGGGCCACCCGGAATACGGCTACACCCCTGGCGTTGAGACCACCACCGGTCCACTGGGCCAGGGCCTGGCCAACGCCGTGGGTTTTGCCCTGGCTGAAAAAGTGCTGGCTGCGCAGTTCAACCGCCCGAACCACAACGTTGTCGACCACCACACCTACGTGTTCCTCGGTGATGGCTGCATGATGGAAGGCATTTCCCACGAAGTCGCCTCCCTGGCCGGTACCCTGGGCCTGGGCAAGCTGATCGCCTTCTACGATGACAACGGCATCTCCATCGACGGCGAAGTCGAAGGCTGGTTCACCGATGACACGCCGAAGCGTTTCGAAGCCTACAACTGGCAGGTGATCCGCAATGTCGACGGTCATGACCCGGAAGAAATCAAGATTGCGATCGAGACGGCCCGCAAAAGCGAGCAGCCGACCCTGATCTGCTGCAAGACCACCATCGGCTTCGGTTCGCCGAACAAGCAAGGCAAGGAAGACTGCCACGGCGCCCCACTGGGTGACGCGGAAATCGCCCTGACCCGCGCTGCGCTGAAGTGGAACCACGGCCCGTTCGAAATCCCGGCTGACATCTACGCCGAGTGGAACGCCAAGGAAGCCGGCCTGGCGGTCGAAGCCGAGTGGGACCAGCGTTTCGCGGCCTACTCCGCCGAATTCCCTGAGTTGGCCAACGAACTGGTTCGCCGCCTGGCCGGTGACCTGCCTGCCGACTTCGCTGAAAAGGCCTCGGCCTACATCGCCGAAGTGGCGGCCAAGGGCGAAACCATCGCCAGCCGTAAAGCCAGCCAGAACACCCTGAACGCGTTCGGCCCGCTGCTGCCTGAGTTCCTCGGCGGTTCGGCTGACCTGGCCGGTTCCAACCTGACCCTGTGGAAAGGTTGCAAAGGTGTCTCGGCGGAAGACGCCAGCGGCAACTACATGTACTACGGCGTGCGCGAGTTCGGCATGAGCGCCATCATGAACGGCGTTGCCCTGCACGGCGGCCTGGTGCCTTACGGCGCGACCTTCCTGATGTTCATGGAATACGCCCGCAACGCCGTACGCATGGCGTCGTTGATGAAGAAGCGTGTGATCTTCGTCTACACCCACGACTCCATCGGCCTGGGCGAAGACGGCCCGACGCACCAGCCGGTCGAGCAATTGACCAGCCTGCGCACCACGCCGAACCTGGACACCTGGCGCCCATCGGACGCGGTCGAATCGGCTGTGGCCTGGAAGCACGCAATCGAGCGCAAGGACGGCCCTTCGGCGCTGATCTTCTCCCGTCAGAACCTGCAGCACCAAACCCGCGACGCGGCGCAGATCGAAGGCATCAGCCGTGGTGGCTACGTGCTGAAAGACTGCATCGGCGAGCCGGAGCTGATCCTGATCTCCACCGGTTCCGAAGTGGGCCTGGCGGTTCAGGCGTACGACAAGCTGACTGCCGCCGGTCGTAACGTGCGTGTGGTTTCCATGCCGTGCACCAGCGTCTTCGAAGCCCAGGACGCCGACTACAAGCAATCGGTGTTGCCGTTGCAGGTCAGCGCACGTATCGCCATCGAAGCGGCTCACGCCGACTACTGGTACAAGTACGTGGGCCTGGAAGGTCGCGTGATCGGCATGACCACCTACGGTGAGTCGGCGCCGGCGCCAGCGTTGTTCGAAGAGTTCGGTTTCACCCTGGAAAACATCCTGGGTCAGGCTGAAGAGCTGCTGGAAGACTAAAGCGCGTCCCCTTGTAGGAGCGAGCTTGTTGTGGCGAGGGAGCTTGCTCCCGCTGGGCTGCGAAGCGGCCCCAAGCCGTGCGATCGAGATGTGTCAGATACACCTCGTCAGCCGGTCTGGGAGTGCTTCGCACTCCAGCGGGAGCAAGCTCCCTCGCCACACAAGCGAGTTCCTGCAAAGGTTTGTGTCGCCCACAATGCGAGAACCCCATGCCTCAACCGCGTCCCTACAAAGTTGCACTCAACGGCTACGGCCGGATTGGTCGTTGCGTCTTGCGTGCTCTGTTCGAGCGAGGGCCGGCGGCCGGGTTTGAAATTGTCGCGATCAACGATCTGGCGGACATGGCCAGCATCGAATACCTGACACGCTTTGACTCCACCCACGGCCGGTTCCCCGGCGAAGTGCGGGTCGAGGACGATTGTCTGCATATTAATGGCAACTGCGTGAAGGTCCTGCGCAGTGCCACCCCTGAGGGCATCGACTGGGCGGCGCTGGACGTCGACCTGGTGCTGGAATGCTCCGGTGCCTATCACACCCGTGCCGACGGCCAGCGGTTTCTCGACGCCGGCGCACCACGGGTCCTGTTTTCCCAGCCGATGGCCAGCGAGGCGGATGTCGACGCCACCATCGTCTACGGCGTGAACCAGGATTGCCTGACCGGTGCCGAATTGCTGGTGTCCAACGCCTCCTGCACCACCAACTGCGGCGTGCCGCTGTTGCGCCTGCTGGACCAGGCGATTGGCCTGGAATACGTGTCGATCACCACCATTCACTCGGCAATGAACGATCAGCCGGTGATTGACGCTTACCACCATGAAGACCTGCGCCGTACGCGTTCGGCGTTTCAGTCGGTGATTCCGGTGTCCACCGGCCTGGCGCGCGGTATCGAGCGACTGTTGCCGGAACTTGCCGGGCGAATCCAGGCCAAAGCCGTACGGGTACCGACGGTGAATGTGTCTTGCCTGGACATCACCATGCAAACCGTCAGCGACACCGATGCCGGCGAAGTCAACCGGATCCTGCGCGACGCCGCCACCAGCGGCCCGCTCAAAGGCCTGTTGGCCTACACCGAGTTGCCGCACGCCAGCTGTGATTTCAACCACGACCCGCATTCGGCCATCGTCGATGCCAGCCAGACCCGCGTTTCCGGCCCACGGCTGGTGAACATCCTGGCTTGGTTCGACAACGAATGGGGTTTTGCCAACCGAATGCTGGACGTTGCAGAACACTATCTGCAAACAGCCTCTCCACAACTTTAGCTCTCAGGAATTGCCCCCCATGACCGTGTTGAAGATGACCGACCTCGATCTGCAAGGTAAGCGCGTACTGATCCGCGAAGACCTCAACGTCCCAGTCAAGGACGGTGTTGTCACCAGCGATGCGCGAATCCTGGCCTCGCTGCCGACCATCAAGCTGGCCCTGGAAAAAGGTGCGGCCGTGATGGTCTGCTCCCACTTGGGTCGTCCGACCGAAGGTGAATTCTCGGCAGAAAACAGCCTCAAGCCTGTAGCTGAATATTTGAGCAAGGCCCTGGGCCGCGACGTGCCGCTGGTTGCCGACTACCTGAACGGTGTGGACGTGAAGGCTGGCGACGTCGTGCTGTTCGAAAACGTGCGCTTCAACAAGGGCGAGAAAAAGAACAGCGACGAACTGGCCCAGCAATACGCTGCCCTGTGCGACGTGTTCGTGATGGACGCCTTCGGCACCGCGCACCGTGCCGAGGGTTCGACCCACGGCGTGGCCAAGTTTGCCAAAGTTGCCGCAGCTGGCCCGTTGCTGGCGGCTGAACTGGACGCACTGGGCAAGGCCCTCGGCGCTCCGGCCCAACCGATGGCCGCCATCGTTGCCGGCTCCAAGGTGTCCACCAAGCTCGACGTGCTGAACAGCCTGAGCCAGATCTGCAACCAGCTGATCGTCGGCGGCGGCATTGCCAACACCTTCCTGGCTGCTGCCGGTCACCCGGTGGGCAAATCGCTGTACGAGCCGGACCTGCTGGACACCGCCCGCGCCATCGCCGCCAAGGTCAGCGTGCCGCTGCCGGTAGACGTGGTGGTGGCCAAGGAATTCGCTGAAAGCGCCGAAGCCACCGTCAAGCTGATCGCTGACGTTGCCGCTGACGACATGATCCTGGACATCGGCCCGCAAACTGCAGCCAACTTCGCTGAACTGCTGAAGTCGTCCAAGACCATCCTGTGGAACGGCCCGGTCGGCGTGTTCGAGTTCGACCAGTTCGGCAACGGCACCAAAGTGCTGGCCCACGCCATCGCTGAAAGCTCGGCATTTTCCATCGCTGGCGGTGGCGACACCCTGGCGGCCATCGATAAATATGGCGTTGCTGACCAGATCTCCTACATTTCTACGGGGGGTGGTGCGTTCCTCGAATTCGTTGAAGGCAAGGTACTGCCGGCTGTCGAAGTGCTGGAAAGCCGGGCCAAGGGATAAGGCACTTGCTGAGGAAAAGGAGCATTCCGATGATCAGGTCGTTGGCACTGGTGATTGCAGCGGGCCTGCTGGCCGGCTGCGGCAGCACGCCGAAAGCGGCGCCCGAGTCTGAAAAGGCCGGGGCGGCTCGGCAAAAGAGTTGCTATCAGGCTGACTGGCAAGCCGAAACCATGCCGGTGATCAACAAGCGCATCGGGCCGGACGGGTTGGAGAAATACGACTCTGCGCCCAACGGTCAGGAACAGGGTTGCCCTTGACGGGTCTGATTCACTAACCGACAGCCGCGGTGGCCGCAGGTCGCCGCTTGAGGATTGGCAATGAAAGGCGTTTTCGCCCTGGCGGCACTGGCGTTATTGGCCGGATGCACCAACCTGAACATGTTCGACAAGAAGGCAGAGCCGGCAGACAAGTGGACCACCTGGACGTGTGACAGCCAGGCGCAAGTCAACTGGCGGTTTGCCGACCAGGCCCGCACCCAGGTGGATGTGCGCCTCGGCGGCTCGGACCAGGTGTATCGCCTCAAGCAGGATGTGGCGGCCTCGGGCGTGCTGTACAGCGACGGCCAGTTGGCGTTTCACACAAAAGGTGAGGAAGGCCTGGTTTACTGGGTTGCCACCGATGATTTGATCGGGCGTGGCTGTAAAGCGCAATAACACGCCGCGATCACCTGTAGGAGCCGGCTTGCCGGCGATAGCGTCAGCCGCCATCGCCGGCAAGCCGGGTCCTACAGACAGGTTTAACGATTAAGCAGGGCAGGCTTTGAAAGCCTGACCTTCAATAACTTGAATAGCAGCCGCCGCTACGGCAGGCTTGCACGATTAACGACCCTCGACCGGGAGAGAGACTCACAATGGCACTTATCAGCATGCGCCAGATGTTGGACCACGCAGCCGAATTCGGCTATGGCGTTCCAGCCTTCAACGTCAACAACCTTGAGCAGATGCGCGCCATCATGGAAGCCGCTGACAAGACTGACTCTCCAGTGATCGTCCAGGCTTCGGCCGGCGCGCGCAAATACGCCGGTGCCCCGTTCCTGCGTCACCTGATCCTCGCCGCGATCGAAGAATTCCCGCACATCCCGGTGTGCATGCACCAGGACCACGGCACCAGCCCTGACGTGTGCCAGCGCTCCATCCAGCTGGGCTTCAGCTCGGTAATGATGGACGGTTCCCTGGGCGAAGACGGCAAGACCCCGACCGACTACGAATACAACGTACGCGTCACCCAACAAACCGTGGCCATGGCTCACGCCTGTGGCGTTTCGGTTGAAGGCGAACTGGGCTGCCTGGGTTCCCTGGAAACCGGCATGGCCGGTGAAGAAGACGGTATCGGCGCCGAAGGCGTACTGGATCACAGCCAAATGCTGACCGATCCGGAAGAAGCCGCCGACTTCGTGAAAAAGACCCAAGTTGACGCCCTGGCCATCGCCATCGGCACCAGCCACGGCGCCTACAAATTCACCAAGCCACCTACCGGCGACGTGTTGGCCATCGACCGCATCAAGGAAATCCACAAGCGCATCCCGAACACCCACCTGGTGATGCACGGTTCTTCCTCGGTACCGCAAGAGTGGCTGGCGATCATCAACCAGTACGGCGGCGACATCAAAGAAACCTACGGCGTGCCTGTTGAAGAAATCGTCGAAGGCATCAAGTACGGCGTGCGCAAGGTCAACATCGACACCGACCTGCGCCTGGCCTCCACCGGTGCAATGCGTCGCCTGATGGCCACCAACCCGAGCGAATTTGACCCACGTAAATTCTTCGGCGCTACCGTGACTGCCATGCGTGATGTATGTATCGCACGTTACGAAGCCTTCGGTACTGCGGGCAACGCTTCGAAGATCAAGCCGATCTCCCTGGAAGCGATGTACCAGCGTTACCTGAAAGGTGAGTTGAACGCCAAGGTCAACTAAGCCTTACGCGTTAATGAAAAGCCCGCAGCGATGCGGGCTTTTTTGTGGCTGAAATTTGATCAGGCAGCTGCGGGGGTGTCGAAGCCGCGGTATTCGATGACGCGGAATACGTCGCTTACGTCCTGCACCAGGATGCGGGCGGTGTTGGCTACGTGGTTCAGGTCACGCTCCGCAAAATCGGGCAGGCTGGAGCAGGCCATCAGGTTGAGGTGTTCGAGGGCGGCGTTGAGGCGTTCACGCAGGCAGGCGTGCAGGTCCTGCAGCGGAGCTTCGCTGTCGATCAGGAGTACCGGATATTCGGTGGCTGTTTCGGTGCAAGGGGTGAAACGGCGGGGCGGGAGTTCTGGCGTCATGGCAAATATTCCTCGTATCTAAAAAGGACTACCGCCGTTCGCTGCGAAACGAATGGGTGGTAGCTGTGTGCGGGTTCGCAGACCGAGGATACGAGGAACCCGGCAGACCCGAAGGTCTCCCACACACAGCCACCATAAAATAAACGACGGACGTAGAAGCGCTAGTCGTTGCATTCATGATGCTTGGTTACACACGTATCGTTAGGGCTGCGAAACCCTGTCGCCGTTCAATGCCGGCGACGGGGCGAACTATAAGCGGCGCTCCGATTCACCGCAACGGCCCTGTAGGACACAGGACCCATGTGGGAGACGGGCTTGCCCGCGATGGCGGTGTGCCAGTCGAAGAATAAGTTGGCTGATACACCGCCATCGCGGGCAAGCCCGGCTCCCACAGGGATAAGTGTTGTTTAAGTGATTGTGTTAATCACCGAATGATCCTTGGGTCCCTAGGACAGTGCCTACGAGATGTGAGGAGACTTAGTTCTCCACCAGCACCTTCGGATTCGAGTTACCCCACACCGTATACAGATCCGCCAGCAACGCACCGTTGATGTCTTCAACTTCCGCCTGGCTGGTCTCCACCGCGCCCTGCTTGCCGAACAACACCACTTCATCGCCGCTCTTCACGGTCGGCACGTCGGTGACATCGACCATCAGGGTGTTCATCGACACCTTGCCCACCACCGGCACCCGGTGCCCGTTGATCAGCACGATGCCTTTGTTGGTAAACGCGCGGCGATAGCCGTCGGAATAACCCACGGTGATGTTCGCCAGTTTCGAATCCCGCGCCAGGGTGTAGGTGCGGTCGTAGCCTACGGTGTTGCCTTTCGGGTAGCTGTTGACCGACGCCACGTGGGATTTGAACTGCATCACGCGCTTGTATTCGGTGAACGACGGTACGGTATCGCCAAACAGCAGGCCGCCCGGACGAACCATGTCCAGCCGCGACTCGGGCACTTCCAGGGTGGCGAAGGAGTTGGCGGCGTGCAGGGTGATTTTGCTGCGGTCGAGCTGGGCGACGTTGATCAGCCAGTTGGCTTGTTCGTTGAACGCCTTGAGGCCGGTGCGCACGTCGGCGGCGTCTTCGGCGGCGAAGTGGGTCATGATCGCCGTCACCTGCAGGTTTGGCACCTTGGTAATCGCTACGGCGTCGCGGCGGCCCTGGGCGGTGGTCATTTCCACACCGTTGCGGCTCATGCCGCTGGAGTTCAGGCCCAGGTGCACGACCAGTGGGCGGCCGTGGTTTTCGGCGATCAGGCTGGCGCGCACGGCGAAGTCCAGATTGCCCACCAGCTCTTCGACGTTATACGGCAACGCAGCTTCCAGCTCGCTCAGGGCGGCGGTGCGTACGCGGATCAGTTGGCCCTTGAAGCCGCTTTCACGGACCACGCGGGCTTCTTCGTTGCTGGCGATGCCGACGCAGGGCACGCCCAGTTTGATCACCGAGGGCATCAGTAAACCGATGCCGTGACCGTAGGCATCCGCCTTGAGCACGGCGCAGATTTTCGACTTGTCAGCGAGGCTGGCTTGCAGGATGCGGATATTGTTTTCGAAGGCGACCTTGTTGATTTCGACCCAGGCGTTGCTGTCCTGGATATTGACCTGGGCCACCCCGTCGGCCATCGAGAGGGGCGGGGCGGCGAAGGCCGGGTTTTGCAGCAGTGCCATGCCCATAGAGAGGGCGAGCAGGGTGCGGGAAAAGGGCATTGGGCAGTCTCCATGACTTTCTTGTAGGGGGTAGTGCGCGTGCGCGGCGCCATACTCGGATTGTCCTACAAGAAAGTCGAGACCCTGGGTCGCGGTTCTGTCCTAAAGCGTCGTGGGACCGGTCGCTGAAGCGAATCAGCTTCAGTCGTGATCAATGTCCAGCTTGGCAAACGTCACGCGGGCGCCTTCCTTGCTGTTGCCGCTGTTGTCCTGCACGTAGGCGCCGGCCTTGAAGTACAGCGGCTGTTTGCCCCACGCAGCACCGATGCGTTCGTTCCACTGCCCGTTGGCGGCGTCGACGCTCAGCAGGCCGGCCTTGTTCAGGTGGATGACGTAGGTGAAGTCGCGGTCCAGCGGTACGTTCTCGGCGACGATGATCACCCGGCCTTCCGACTCGTCAGGGCGCATGCGCACCTTGGCGACGATGTTGCCGGTCTGGGTTTTTTCCTTGTATTGGTATTCGACCTTGATCAGTGGCTTCTGGCTTTCGTAGGCGTGGATTTGACCGATC
Organism: Pseudomonas sp. G1002; assembly: GCF_013385455.1. Lineage (NCBI taxonomy): Bacteria > Pseudomonadati > Pseudomonadota > Gammaproteobacteria > Pseudomonadales > Pseudomonadaceae > Pseudomonas > Pseudomonas sp. G1002. The sequence goes on along the minus strand of NZ_JACAPY010000027.1, from coordinate 177,878 downwards.
ACCACCTTGCCGGACGACGGCACCTTGTTGACCGCCAACGTGGCACGCAGGAAATTGTCGGCGTCGCTGTACAGCCAGTTGCGCAGGCGGCCGTCGGCGTAGGTTTCCCGCAGTTCGCTGCGAGGGTAAACGGCGTTCTCGGTACGCGTGCCGGTCACCGGGGTCCAGAATTGCACGCTGCTGCCTTCGGCCTGGAAGTATTGGTCCTTGAACCCGCTGAGCAGTTTCGGCGTGTCGATGGTCGAGGGCGGGGAGCCGACGGGGATGCTCAGGTTCCAGGTGGACAGATCAATCATTGAATACGCCTTTAACGGGGAAAGAAGGCCTTGGCACGGGAGCCGGCACTTTCTTTATAGGTGGCTCGAAATGGATTGTTAATGGCTTTGTGGCGGATTGTTGGCGCCAATGAAATGTCAAAAAGCCATGTTTCCCGTAAACCGCGGGCTGTAGACACTGACCGTTAGTCGGTTGTCTGGGCTTTGGCGCAATGATGGCACCGTCGTGGCTTCTGCTTTATGGGATCCAGGGCTAGAGTGAGCCCTTATTGTTTATCCGGTTTTGTCGCAAAAATGACCGGAATGACTCCGACGAAAGAGAAGCAGCAATGGAATGCGCTCCAATCAAGCCTCGCGATGGTTGTTCAGTGCTTTTGGTGGTCGATGACTATCCCGAAAACCTGATCAGCATGCGTGCGCTATTGCAGCGTGAAGATTGGCATGTGGTGACGGCGGCCTCCGGGGTTGAAGCCTTGGGATTGCTGCTCGAACACGACGTCGACCTGGTGTTGCTGGATGTGATGATGCCCGGCATGGACGGGTTCGAGGTGGCCCGGCTGATGCGCGGCAGCCAGCGCACGCAACTGACCCCGATCATCTTTCTCAGCGCTCACGCCCAATCGCCAGCGGCGATGCTGGAAGGCTATGCCAGCGGCGCGATCGACTACCTGCTGAAACCCTTCGACCCGAATATCCTCAAGCCCAAGGTCCAGGCCCTGCTGGAGCACCAGCGCAACCGCCGTGCCTTGCAGCGCCTGAGTCACGATCTGGAATCGGCCCGGGCCTTCAATGCCTCGGTGCTCGACAACGCCGCCGAAGGCATCCTGGTGGTGGGCGAAGACGGCGTGATCAGCTACGCCAACCCGGCGATTTCGCGGCTGATCAATGCGCCGGTCGCTGAGATCCAGGGTGCCGAGTTCCTGGGCTTCCTACAGAAGCCCCATGTGCCTGGGTGGTCCGATTCTGCCTTGTATGAAGGCTACAAACGTGGTGAAACCTGGCGCCTGCACGACGCCATCTTGCGCACCGCGCCCGGCCAGCAGTTGCCCGTGGCGATGTCGTGCGCCCCGCTGCCGGCCGAGCAGAAAGCCATGGTGGTCACGGTGCTGGACATGTCCGAGGTGCGCCATCTGCATCAGCAACTGGAGTTCCAGGCCGTCACCGACCCGCTGACGGGCCTGCTCAATCGGCGTGGGTTTCACCAGTCGGTGGAGAATGTGCTGTTGCGCAGCGAGCGTAACGAGCAGTCGCTGGTGCTGCTGTACCTGGACCTGGACGGGTTCAAGCGGGTCAACGATTCCCTCGGCCACGACGCCGGAGACCGCGTGCTGCGCTGGGTCTCGGAACAGTTGAAGGCGTGCCTGCGCTCCTACGACATTCTCGGGCGCATGGGCGGGGATGAATTCACCGCGCTGCTGGAGCTGGAATTCCCGGAGCAGGCGGCCAAGATTGCGGAAAAACTGATCGAACGGGTGTCGATCTGTCAGCAGGTCGACGGTCTGGATGTGATGCTGGGCGTCAGTATCGGCATCGCCACTTTCCCGGACTGCGGCTCGGACCTCAACGGCCTGCTGCGCGCGGCCGACGTCGCGATGTACGAGGCCAAGCGCGCCGGGCGTCAGCAATATCGCTACTACGACCAGGAAATGAACGGCCGGGCCCGCTCGCGCCTGATGCTCGAAGACAGCGTACGCAGCGCCATCGACAGCAAGGATTTCACCCTGGTGTACCAGCCGCAGGTGTCGTTGCACGACGGCCATCTGCGGGGTGTCGAAGCGCTGCTGCGCTGGCAGCACCCGAGTGTCGGCGATGTGCCGCCGGGGCTGTTTCTGCCGTTGCTCGAAGAGGCGCGGCTGATCAGCCAGTTGAGCACCTGGATCTACCAGCAGGTGGCCGCCCAGCGGCAGGCATGGGCTGGGGTGTTCAGCGATGAGTTGGTCCTGAGCGTGAGCTTGAGCAGCAGCCAGTTCAATATGCCGAACCTGGCCAGCCAGCTGCAGCAGGTGCTGGAGCGACATGGGTTGCAAGGCCGGCAGCTTGAGGTGGAGATCAGTGAAGAAAGCCTGATGCACAACCTGGATGAGTCCACCAAGCAGCTCAAGCTGTTGCGCCGGGCCGGCGTGCGGATTGCCCTGGATGATTTCGGCGCGGGCAACTGCTCCCTGGCCCACCTGCGGGACCTGGAATTCGACACCCTCAAGCTCGACCCGAAGCTGATCGCCCGCCTGCCGGGTTCATCCCGGGACGCGGCGATGGCGCGCAGCATTATCGAATTGTGCCGGCATTTTGATCTGCTGGTGATTGCCGAAGGCGTCGAGACCCAGGAGCAAGTTGAGTGGCTCAAGGCCAACGGCTGCCAGTTCATCCAGGGCCCGCAGGTGGCGCCGCCGTTGATCGCGGATGAAATTGCCGACTGGCGCCTGCGCGCAGCGGCCCGCTGAATTCGCTACACTGGCGCCCATTCAAATACCCGTTGTTGACCCCATGACCGCGCTGAAATACCTCCAGGCCTACCCCCCAGCATTGCAGGAGCAAGTGCGCCAGTTGATTGCCAAGGACCAACTCGGCGACTACCTGACCCAGCGCTACCCCGAACGGCATGGCGTGCAGAGCGACAAAGCGCTGTACAACTACGCCCAGGCCCTGAAGCAGGAACATCTGCGCAACGCCCCGGCCATCGACAAGGTGTTGTTCGACAACCGCCTGGACCTGACCCACCGCGCCCTCGGCCTGCACACCACCATCTCCCGGGTGCAGGGTGGCAACCTCAAGTCGAAGAAAGAAATCCGTATCGCCTCGCTGTTCAAGGAAGCCGCGCCGGAATTTCTGCGCATGATCGTGGTACACGAACTGGCGCACTTCAAGGAATCGGACCACAACAAGGCGTTCTACAAACTCTGTGAATACATGTTGCCGGGCTACCATCAGGTGGAATTCGACCTGCGGGTGTACCTGACCTGGCGGGACCTGCAGGGCAAGCCCTGACCTTCAAAGGCGATCGAGCATGGATGTGAGCAAGACCAAAAGCAGCTTCTACCGGCGCCTGTATGTGGCGTACCTGATTGATAGCCAGCTGGCCAGCAGCGTCCCGGCACTGACCGAGGTGACGGGCATGCCCCGGCGTACTGCACAGGACACGATTGCGGCGTTGGCGGACCTGGATATTGTGTGTGAGTTTGAACAGGAAGACGGCGCCCGCAATCATGCCGGGCGCTATCGGATTCGTGATTGGGGCGCGATTGATCGGCGCTGGATCGAGGCGAACCTGGCGAGCATTAAACAGGTGTTGGGTTACCCCTGAAAGCTTGGGGTGACCGGGCTGACGCCTTCGCGAGCAAGCCCGCTCCCACATTCGACCGCATTCCAAAGGTGGAACTCGGTCAAATGTGGGAGCGGGCTTGCTCGCGAAGAGGCCCTCATGCCCGGCGCATGCCTATATGTGGAATGTCATCCTCCAGGTATTCCTCACCCGCCACCACAAACCCGTACCGCCCGTAATACCCTTGCAAATGCGCCTGGGCCGACAGATAGATCGGCACGTCGGGCCACTGTTTCTCTGCCTGCCTGAGGGCTTCGTCCATCATCTGGTGGCCCAGCCCGGTACCCCGCGCGCTGGGCGCAACGATCACCCGGCCGATCACCACATCACCACCTTGTGATTCAGGATCCAGCAGGCGCAGGTAGGCCTGCAGTTGACCATCATCCCAGGCCATCAGGTGATGGGTGTCACCGTCCAGGTCCTGGCCGTCGATGTCCTGGTACACGCATTTCTGCTCGACCACGAAGACCTCCGAGCGCAGGCGCAAAATGGCGTACAGCTGCTCCTTGCCCAGGTCACTGTGGTGTTTGCAGACCCATTCGACTGTCATGGTGTTCTCTCGGCTGATTGTCTGGTCAGGATAGTAAGCGCGCGGGAGGCGGGTGTCTAAATTGCGGTTTTTTTGTGAGTGAGATCAATTTGCCATCATTCTCTGCGTGCGACGCTGCCGTCTTTGTGTAATCTGCAGTACAGCTCATTGATGAGCTACTGTTAAATCCTCGGGTTGCCCCAGAGGTCAGGCCATAGAATGCCCGCCAAGGACTTGAGCATGCCGCGATTTTCTCGTGCCGTTGCTTTGATCGGTTTGTTGTTGCTGGCCCAGGCGGTGGCGGCAGAACGCTTGCGACTGGTGGCGGATGCCTGGCCGCCGTTCACTGACGCCACCCTGGTCAATGGTGGTTTGGCCACCGACATCGTGACCACCGCCCTGGCCCGTGCCGGCTATGCCAGTGAGTTTGAACAGGTGCCCTGGGCGCGGGCGCTGATGGGTGTGGGCGATGGGCGTTACGACGTATTGGTGAACGCCTGGTACGACGATGCGCGTACTCAGCTGGGGCAGTTTTCCGGCGAATACCTGCTCAACCGGGTGCTGTTTCTCAAGCGCCGCGACGATCCCATCGACTACCAGAACCTGGAGCAGTTGCACGACTACCCCGTCGCGGTGGTGCGTGGCTATGCGTATTCAGCGGCGTTCGATGCCGATCCGCAATTGCAGAAAGTCCCGGTGCATAACTTCGCCATGGCCGTGCGCATGCTGGCGGCGCAGCGGGTGCGGCTGACGCTGGAGGACGAATTCGTCGCCCGCTACTACCTGGCTCGGGAGTCCGCCACCGTGCGCAACGCGGTGGAGTTTTTGCCGGTGCCGCTGAGCGAAAACAGCCTTCACATTCTGGTTAGCCTGAAAAATCCTCAGCATCAGCAGATTGTTGCCGGGTTTGATCGGGAGATTGCCAGGATGAAGGCAGATGGCAGTTATGCGCGGTTGATGAAGCAGCACGGGATGTAGTGAGGCTAATGGCCCCTTCGCGAGCAAGCCCGCTCCCACATTCGACCGCATTCCAAAGGTGGAGCTCGGCCGAATGTGGGAGCGGGCTTGCTCGCGAAGAGGGTTCAGGCTTCGCTGGTATCTTTGATCAGGTGAGCCGCCAACGTGCGCAACGGCCCCAGTTGCCGGCAGATCAGCGCCAATTGCGTCTGCACCAGCCGCTGCCCTTCATCAATCTCATCCGGCATCTGCTCCAGATCCACTGCCAAGGCTTCCTCGGCATCACTCTGAATCGCAATTGGCTGCTTGTTCGCCAGCCCCGTGGCGATCTCGTCGATGCTCGCCGCCAGCGTCTTCCCGGCGCCTTCAATCAAGTGCTCGCGCACTTCCGCCGGCAGTTGGGTTTCCCGGTGGGCGCCCAGCCCCGACAGGTAGCTGAGCAGCGTGTGGGACAGCACCAGGAACCTGAACCCCACATCCGCCTCCTTACGGAAATGCCCCGGCTCCATCAGCATGTTCGCCAGGGTGGTGGACAGCGCGGCGTCGGCGTTGTGGGCATTGCGCCGGGCGAGGCGGTAAGCCAGGTCGTCGCTTTTGCCCGCGGCGTACTGCTGCATGATCTGGCGCAGGTAGATGCTGTTGCAGGTCAGGGTATTGGCCAGCACCTTGTTCAGGCGCCGGCCCTGCCAGTCCGGCAGGAACAGGAACACCGCCAGCCCGGCGATCAGGCTGCCGAGCAAGGTATCGAACAGCCGTGGCAGGAACAGCCCGTAGCCGTCGCCCACCTGGTTGAAGCAGAACAGCACCATCAGCGTGATCGCGGCGGTCGCCAGGGTGTAGCGCGTGGTACGGTTGATAAAGAACACCAGGCCGGCGGCGATGGCGAACATCGACTGGATCAGCGGGTTGGGGAACAGGTCGAACAGCGCCCAGGCGATGGTCAGGCCGATGGCGGTGCCGATGATCCGCTGGCCCAGCTTGCGCCGGGTGGCGCCGTAGTTTGGCTGGCACACGAACAGCGTGGTGAGGATGATCCAATAGCCTTGGGACGGGTGAATCAAGTGCACCATCCAGTAGCCGATACTCAGCGCCAGGGGCAGGCGCAGGGCATGGCGGAACAGCAACGAAGTCGGCGTCAACTGCGTGCGCAGGCGCGTCCACATTTCCTTGAGGTTGCGCGGTGCACGGTCCAGCAGGCTGCTGTCGGTGGCATCGGCCAGGCTGTCGGGGTTAGCGGCGTCGCCCAGCAGGCGGTCCAGGGTCGACAGGTTGGCCGCCAGGGCGCGCAGGGAGCGCAGCAGGCCGCGCCAGGCCGGGTTGCTCTGGATGCGCAGGTGTTCCAGGGAGGCGTTGAGGTCGCCCAGGGCTTCGGCGAAGCTGTCGTCATAAACGAACGGCTGGCGCATCTGGATCGATTCGGCCAGGGTCTGGCAGGCCTTGCCTTGCTGGCGCAACAGGCGCTGGCAGCGGAACAGCACGTCGCTGTGGAAGAAGGCTTCGGCGAGGGCGTTGTAAGGGTAGTGCGACGAGCTGGCGCGCTCGTGGATGTCCTGGGCCAGGAAGTACAGCTTGAGGTAGCGGCTGACCTTGGAGCCCGGGCGACCATTGCCGACCCGGTGCAGGATGATCTCTTTGGCGGCGTTCAGTGCTGCCACCACCCGGCCGTTCTGCTGCGCCAGTTCCAGGCGCCGCGCTTCCACATCCAGTTGGCGGATCGGTTCGAACAGCGACGACTTGAGCTTGAGGTAGCGTCCCAGCTCGCGAAACAGTCGCGCCAGGCTCTGCTGCACCGGCTGGTTGGAAAACAGCACCTGCCACAACACCGACAGCGCGCCATACCACGCGGCGCCGGCCACCAGCAGCAAGGGTTCATGCCAGAAGTCGGTGACGGCGCCACCGCGCTGGTCCACGCCGATCATGGTGTAGACCGAGAGAATCAGGGTGGCCGAAGCGATCGCCCCATAACGCTCGCCGAGGGCACCGAGCATGGTCAGGCCGAAGCTGGACAGAGCCAGGAAGATCGCGAAGATCCAGGGATAAGGGAAAAGCAGTTCGACGGACAGTGCCGCAGTGCTGAAGCACACCAGTGTCACGGCCAGGGCGTTGAGCCGGCCCTGCCAGTTGTCATCGGTCTCGGCCAGGGCGCTGGCGATAATGCCCAGGAACAGCGGGATCAGCAGCGCCATTTCATTCTGGTACCAGCACAGCGCCATGCTGCCGGTCAGGGCGATGAATACCCGTACGCTGTAACTGAACTTATCCAGTGCCCAAAGGCGCCGCATGGACTGCTTGAAGGAGGTCGATGACATGAAGTCTGGGGTCTTCCGGGACGATGCCGCTAAATTGAGCCAGTAATGACGCCACGGCAAGCGTGGCGATCACATCTGAGAGCAAAATTTATTCCAGTCATTACTTCCAAGCACACCACGAACCAAATGTGGGAGCGGGCTTGCTCGCGAAGGCGGTGTATCAGTCACTGATGTATTAGCTGACACTCCGCCTTCGCGAGCAAGCCCGCTCCCACATTTTTTTACCGCGTTCCGTCAGGCAAATTGGGCAGCGGCATAACCGGAAGCCCACGCCCACTGGAAATTGAACCCGCCCAGGTGACCGGTCACATCCAGCACTTCTCCGATGAAGTACAAACCAGGGCTTTTCAGGGATTCCATGGTCTTGGACGAGACTTCCCGGGTGTCCACGCCACCCAGGGTGACCTCGGCGGTGCGATAGCCTTCAGTACCCGCCGGCACCAGTTGCCAGCTCCCCAGTTTGCCGGCGATGTCGGCAATCTCGGCGTGGGTGTACTGCTTCATCGGCTTGGAAACGAACCAGGTTTCCGCCAGCAGGTTGGCCATCTTCTTGGTGAAGATCTCACCCAGCAGGGTTTTCAGCTCGCTGTTCGGGCGCTCCACCTGTTGCGCTTGCAGCCAGGTGTGGGCGTCGTGATCGGGCAGCAGGTTGATTTCCACGGTGTCGCCGGGTTCCCAGTAGGAGGAAATCTGCAGGATCGCCGGCCCGCTCAGGCCGCGGTGGGTAAACAGGATGTTCTCGCGAAAGCTTTGGTCGTTGCAGCTCACCAGGCAATCCACGGACGTACCGGACAGCTCGCCGCACAATTCCTTGAGCTGGTCGGTGATGGTGAACGGCACCAGCCCGGCGCGGGTTGGCAGCAGTTCATGGCCGAACTGCTTGGCCACTTGATAACCAAAGCCGGTGGCCCCCAGGGTCGGGATCGACAGCCCGCCGGTGGCGATCACCAGTGATTCGCAGCGCAACTCACCCAGGGTGGTTTGCAACTGATAGCCGCCATCGACCTTGGCAATCTCCTGCACCGAGGTGTCCAGGTGCATGCTCACGCCGACCTGGATGCACTCATCCAGCAGCATCCCGAGGATGTCGCTGGACTTGTTGTCGCAGAACAGCTGGCCGAGTTTTTTCTCGTGGTACGGCACGCCGTGCTTGGCCACCAGCGCGATGAAATCCCACTGGGTGTAGCGGGCCAGGGCGGACTTGCAGAAGTGCGCGTTGTGGGAGAGGAAGTTGGCAGGCTCCGTGTACATATTGGTGAAGTTGCAGCGGCCACCGCCGGACATCAGGATCTTTTTGCCGGCCTTGTTCGCGTGGTCGATCAACATCACCTTGCGCCCACGCCCGGCGGCGGTCAGCGCACACATCAAGCCTGCGGCGCCGGCGCCAATGATCACAACTTCGGTCGAGCGCACAGCCATGTCCTCATACAAATTCTGAATTGGAATACAGTCAAATGTGGGAGCGGGCTTGCTCGCGAATGCACAGTGTCAGTCACCGAATCTGTCGACTGATATACCGCATTCGCGAGCAAGCCCGCTCCCACATTTTTGATCTCGGTATAGCTTGAGATCTTTACAGGATACGCACGCGCAACGAACGGCCTTTGATCTTGCCGTCATTCAAACGCTGCAATGCCTGCTTGGCGATCCCGCGTTCAACGGCCACGAACGCCTGGAAATCAAAGATCGCGATCTTGCCGACCTGGGCCCCCGGGATCCCGGCTTCACCGGTCAGTGCGCCAAGGATGTCGCCCGGGCGAACCTTGTCTTTACGGCCGGCGGCAATGCACAGGGTGCTCATCACCGGCAGCAACGGGCCGCCGCTCTGAGGCTTGAGGTTGTCCAACTGGTCCCAGTTCAGCGGCGACTTCTGCAACTGCTCGATGGCCTGGGCGCGGTGGGCTTCAGACGGGGCAACCAGGCTGATAGCGATGCCAGTCTCACCCGCGCGACCGGTACGGCCCACGCGGTGAATGTGGATTTCCGAGTCGCGGGCCAGTTCGACGTTGATCACCATGTCCAGTGCATCAATGTCCAGGCCACGGGCGGCAACGTCAGTGGCGACCAGTACCGACGTACTGCGGTTGGCGAACATCGCCAGTACCTGGTCACGGTCGCGCTGTTCCAGGTCGCCATGCAGGCCAACGGCGGAGATGCCCTTGGCGGTCAGGTGATCCACGGTTTCCTGCACTTGCTGCTTGGTAAAGCAGAAGGCTACGCAAGACGCCGGGCGGAAATGCGCCAGGACCTTGGTCACCGCGTCCATGCGCTCTTCCGGAGAAATCTCGTAGAAGCGCTGCTCGATCTGATCGTCCGAGTGGAACGCTTCGGCCTTGACCTGTTGCGGCGCGCGCATGAATTTCGAGGCCAGTTGCTTGATGCTCACCGGGTAGGTGGCCGAGAACAGCAGGGTCTGGCGGCGGGCCGGGGTCTTGCTGATGATGTCTTCGATGGCGTCGTAGAAGCCCATGTCGAGCATGCGGTCGGCTTCATCGAGGATCAGCGTGTTCAAGCCGTCCAAAACCAGCGAACCCTTGCGCAGGTGCTGCTGGATGCGGCCCGGGGTGCCAACGATGACGTGGGCGCCGTGCTCCAGGGAAGCGATCTGCGGGCCGAGGGACACGCCGCCGCACAGGGTCAGCACCTTGATGTTGTCTTCGGCGCGGGCCAGGCGACGGATTTCCTTGGCCACCTGGTCAGCCAGCTCGCGGGTCGGGCACATGACCAGTGCCTGGCAACCGAAGTAGCGCGGGTTGATCGGGTTCAGCAGGCCGATGCCGAAGGCTGCGGTCTTGCCGCTGCCGGTCTTGGCCTGGGCAATCAGGTCCAGCCCTTTGAGGATCACCGGCAAGCTTTGCGCCTGGATCTGCGTCATCTCGACATAACCCAGCGAGTCGAGGTTAGCCAGCATGGCGGCGGACAGGGGCAAAGTATTAAAAGCGGTGGCGATGGTAGTCACGGGACTGGCTCTGCAAAACAAAATGTCGCGCAGTGTACCAGCCTCGTGGGATTTTCCCTGCAAGTTCTAGACGAGAAGCCTGTTAATGCTCAATGTCGTGCTCACGGCTGACCACGCGTTTGCCGTCTTTTGGCGACAATTGCAGGAAGATCGCCGCCGCCAGCATCGCCATGATGCCCACGGTGACGAAGGTCAACTGGAACGCCCCAAGCACCGTATCGACCCCGTCGTTGCCCACTTCGGCGGTAAAACCACCCAGCAGCGCACCGGCGCAGGCCACTCCAAGGCTCAGGGACAACTGCGCCACCACCGACAGCAAACTGTTGCCGCTGCTGGCCTGGGCGTCGTCGAGGTCGATCAGGGTCACGGTGTTCATCGCGGTGAATTGCAGCGAGTTGATCGCCCCGAGGATCGCCAGCATGCTCAGCAGCAGCGGGTAGGGCGTGTGTTCGCTGACCAGGCCCATGCTCGCCAGCATGATGCCCAGCGCCAGGGTGTTGCCGGTCAGCACCACGCGGTAGCCCAGGCGCTCGATCAGCGGCCGGGCGATGGACTTGGCAAACATCGCCGCCGCCGCCAGGGGCAGCATGCTCATCCCGGCTTCGGACGGTGAGTAACCGAGCGCCACCTGCAGCAACAGCGGCACCAGGAACGGCAACGCGCCGCTGCCCAGGCGAGCGAACAGGTTGCCGAGGATGCCCACCGCAAAGGTCCGGGTCTTGAACAGCACCGGCGAGAACAGCGGGTTGTCGATATGCCCGGCGCGCAGCCAGTACGCCGCCAGGCATGCGAGGCCGCCGAACAGCAGCAACATCACCCGCAGGTGCGGCAGGTGCAATTCGCCGAGGCCTTCCATGGCGATAGTGATCAGCACCATCGCCGCGCCGAACAGCAGGAAACCCACGCCGTCGAACCGCGTACGTTCGCTGCCGCGCAGGTCGGGGATGAATTTCCAGACGGCGTAGCAGCCGATGATGCCCACCGGCAGGTTGATCAGGAAGATCCAGTGCCAGGTCAGGTATTGCACCATCCAGCCGCCCATGGTCGGGCCGAGCAGTGGGCCGAGCAGCCCGGGAATGGTGATGAAACCCATGATCCGCACCAGCTCCGAACGTGGGTAGGCGCGCAGCACCACCAGCCTGCCCACCGGCAACATCAACGCACCGCCCAGGCCCTGGATCACCCGGGCGCCCACCAGCATGGTCAAGGTGCTGGAGAGTGCGCAGAGCAATGAGCCAATGCTGAACAGCATGATCGCGCCGAAGAAGATCTTCTTGGTGCCGAAGCGGTCGGCCACCCAACCCGAGGCGGGAATCAGCAGGGCCACGGTGAGCATGTAGGCAATCACTACGCCTTGCATGCGCAAGGGGTTCTCCGCCAGGTCTCGAGCCATGGCCGGCAAGGCGGTGTTGAGAATCGTCCCATCCAGCGACTGCATGAAGAAGGCAATCGCTACCACCCAGGGTAGCCAGCGGGCGGTCTTGGCATCGAGAGGGGCGCGATTCGGCATGAGTTACCTTTTTGTTAGCAGCCTATGTGTCGGCGATTATGCGCCATCGGCGGCTCCTTTTCCCACAGGCCCTTCGTCTATATCTGACAACTCCACGTGTTTGCCCACCAGGAAATCAATCAGCGCGCGGTGCACGGCCAGGGCCGCTTCGCGGGATTCCAGGTCAAGCAAATGGCCAGTGTGCTCGGCGGTGGCGAAGCTGCTGCGGCCTACGTATTTCTTGAACAGTTGGGCTTCGTCTGCCGGGGTGTACTCGTCCAGCACGCCGTTGAGGAAGTGCACCGGGGTTTCGATCCGGGTCAGTTGCGGCAGGTAGTTGCCGTCACCCAGCGCCAGCACCTGATGGATATGGAAGCGTGCCTGGCGATACTCGGTGGTGGCCATGGTCGACAGGTGCCGGTGATTGTTGCGCTTGAGCCGGGGCGACAGGTATTTGCCCACGGTTTCATTCAGTAGATGGCCGACGGCGGATTTGTCATCGGCCTCGATCAGCACGCGCACCCGCTCTACGTATTCGAGCATGGCCTGGTTGAGGTTGGGCGCCAGTGCCATCACCACCGAGCTTTCAATCGACGGCGGGTTGTGGGCGAGGGTCAGCAGCGTGGAAATCCCCCCCCATGAGGCAGACACCAGGTGGTTGACCTCAAAGCGTTCCACCAGGGCGCGCAGGATCTGCACTTCATCGTCCTTGGTCACAAGGTCGAGGTCGGTGTTGTGCGGGCGTGAATAGCCGGAGAACGGCAGGTCGAACATCAGCACATTGAAGTGCTCGGACAGGCACTTGCTGGTGCGTGCAAACGAGCGGGTGGTGGACAGCGCGCCGTTGACCAACAGCACGGTTTTCTTCTCTGGGTTGTTACCAAGCTGCTCTACGTGAACGTTGTAGTGCTTGAACAGCTTTTCAATGACAAAACTTCCATGGTTCATGTCAACGCTCCAGCTTGCCCTATCCCAGGCAAGGTCGTGCATCACTTGCGTGCAAGTGGGTTGAGGACGGCGGGGTGTTGTTTGAGTTTTTTTACCGCGCGGACGTGGCTAGGTGCCACCAACCTTTATAACGAGGTTTTTCGCGAGCGACAACTGGCCGGACGGCCAGGTGTCTGGAGTGGGCTTTTGAGGCTGAACCGAATCAAAATATGGAATGCGATCAACTGTGGGAGCGGGCTTGCTCGCGAATGCGGTACCTCAGTCACAGATGTAGTGGCTGACACGCCGCATTCGCGAGCAAGCCCGCTCCCACATGGGTTTTGCGTTGCTTATAAGGTCAGGGTCAGGCGTTTTACCAGCGCCCCCGGCAGCAGATTGGATGACGTATTGCGCTGGCTATACGTACTCGCCGACAGCAGCAATTCCCGATCAGCGGTCAGCGCTTCCAGTTGCGAGCCCAGCAGGCTGTACACGCTGTCATCAAAACGCATGGTGCTGACCGGCGCCTTGATCTCGCCGTCTTCGACCCAGAACGTGGCGAAGCGGGTCATGCCGGTCAGGCGTGCGGCGGGCTGGTCGGAGTAGTTCAGGTACCACAGGTTGCTGATGTACAAACCGGTACCCAGTTGCTTGAGGATATCGGCCTGGGCCAGGTCGCCGGCCGCCATCTGCAGGGCGCTGGGAGATTCATCGCCGCTGGCGCCATTGGTGCTCAAGCCGTATTCGGCAGCACTGCGGGAGTTCACCAATTGGCCTTCAGCCTTGCCGGCATTGATCAGCTTCACATCACTGCGCGGATAGCCGTCACGGGAAAACGCCGAGCTCAGGGAGCCGCTGACCTGTTCGTCCAGGGTCACCAGCGTGCTCAAGGTTTGATCACCGTTGTACAAGCGTTGCAACGGGCTGCCCTTGCTGGCGATGGACTGGGCGGAAAACCCGCCCCAGGTCAGCATGCTGATGATCTCTTCCATGGCCGCCGGTGCCAGGTAGGCGCGGTATTGCCCCGGTGCCAGCGGGTGCAGCGGGCGACCAAGGTATTCCAGTTGCTCACGGGCCTGCTTGAAACGCTGGGCGAAGGCCACGCTGTCCCAATCGTTGCCGGCGTAGCTGGCTTTCACCGCTTCACCGTTGGCGTGGAACAGGCTGAAGTCGAAGTTGAAACTGTTGGCCTGGTGCCAGCCGAAGGCGCCTGATGAACTGGCGAAACCACGGCTGATAGGGCCGGCGGCGTAGAAGCCGACCATGTCCACGCCCTCGGCGGCCGCGCTGATTGCTTCCAGCACCTGGGCCAGGTCCGGCAGTGGTCGGTCCTGCTGGTCCTTGTTTTGCCAGGCGTTGTGGTTGAGCAGCAGGTACGGATCCTGCGGCAACAACGGCAAGGTCTCGCGCAGTTGTTGCAGGCCGTCGGCCAGGCGCTGGCGATCCAGTTCAGGCTCGCCCGCCAGGGTGATACCGAGGTCGGCGTGGCGCCCGTCGTTGATCAGCTTCAGGTTCAGGCTGGCTTGTTGCACCTGGCCGGCCTGGCGCACTTTGCCGTGGTTGAAACGCACAAACTCGGAGGACTCGTCGGCGTAGCCGAGGTGGAATTGTTCGTGGTCGGTGATGGCCTGCTTGAGCCAATCCACCAGGGCTTTGAAATTATTCATCAGGCGTCTCCCCCGAACACGTCCACGTTGCTGAACACACAGGCCGGCGACGCATGGCCGACGCGGATCACCTGGTTGGGTTCGCCCTTGCCGCAGTTCGGCGTGCCCAGCACCTTGAAGGTGCTGGCGTCGCCGACGGCGCTGAGGTTGCGCCAGAACTGCGCGGAAATCGCCCGGTAGTTGGGGTTCTTTACCACGCCTTTGAGTTCGCCGTTTTCAATCAACTGGCCCCACTCGCAGCCAAACTGGAATTTGTTGCGTGCATCGTCAATCGACCACGAACGGTTGGTGGACATCAGGATGCCGTTCTCGATGCCGCCAATCAGCTGCGCCATGTTCTGGTCGCCGGCCTCGATATTCAGGTTGGCCATGCGGTCGATCGGCGCGCGGTTCCAGCTGCAGGCACGGCTGTTGGCCACGCCTTGCATGCCGGCGCGGTATTGCGACAACGCACCGCCCAACGGCTTGAGCAGCAAGCCTTCGCGGATCAGGAATTGTTTGCTGGCCTTCGTGCCGTCGTCGTCATGCCCGTAGCTGGCGAGCTGCTCGGGAATGTCCGGGTCGAAGGTCACGTTCAGCAGGTTGGAGCCGTATTGCAGGTGACCGAAATCGCTGGCCTTGACGAAGCTGGTGCCGGCGTAATTGCGCTCGTCGCCCAGGATGCGGTCCAGTTCCAGCGGGTGGCCGATGGATTCGTGGATCTGCAGGATCATCTGGTCGGGCGTCAGCAGCAGGTCGCGTTTGCCGTTGGGCGTGTTTGGCGCCAACAGTAATTGCAGGGCGCTGTCTGCGACTTTTGGGGCCGCGCCCACCAGGCCGAAGCGGCTGATCACGTCAAAGCCGCCTTGCTGGCCGAAGTTGGTGCCGCCCAGGGTGCGGGTCTGGCTGTCATTGCCGTCGTAGGCCGTGACGTTGACACCCGGGAACACAAACCGCTGGGCCTGGCGCAGTTCGGCGCCGGCGCTGTTGAGGTAGATCTGTTCGACGTGGGTGGTGCCCAGGCTGACTTCCCAGTTCACCAGGCGCTCGTCCTTGGGCACGGCGGCCGATTCGGCGCCGAGCAGTTGGTAGCAGTCGCTCAGGGACGGGAAGGGCTGGTCGAGGCTCGGCGACAGGTAGTCGGCAATGTCGCTGGACACTGGCTGGTCGCGCAGGTCGAGCAGGGCGTGGGGCTTGATGAGCCGGGCTTGCTGTTCGGCGCGCTCAAGGGCGGCTTGCAGGCCGGGCAGGGAAATGTCGTGAGTGGCGGCGTAGGCTTCGACGCCATTGAGGCGCACGGTGAGCATCGCGCCTTCGTCCTGGCTGAGGTGTGGCGGCTCGGCGACGTTCTTGCGTACCGACAGGTACTGGCCGGACTCGCGGACGTAGCGCAGGGAAAAGAATTCGGCGGTAGTGCGCAGGGCACTGAACTGCTTTTTGAGTGTGGCGTGGTGTTCGAACATGGGGCCTTCCTTGTGGGCGGCTCGGCGCGGGCAGGCAAACAGAGTAGGCCTGGGCTGGGAGCTGATCAAGGAAAGTGTAGGCGGGCGGGAGGTCTTGCGGTGTCAGATCGGGCCTCTTCGGGAGCAAGCCCCCTCCCACATTTGATCGGGTTCACACGGTCAAAAATGTGGGAGCGGGCTTGCTCGCGAAGGGAGCACCTCGGTCTATCAGTTACTGCGCAGTAGGACCCACTTCACGCATCGGCTTGCCACGCACCGGCGCATCGCCTGCCACGTAGTAATCCGCAGTGCTGCGCGGCAGTGGCTTGCGGCCACGGATCTTGTCGGCGATTTTCTCGGCGATCATGATTGTCGGCGCGTTCAGGTTGCCGGTGGTGATGATCGGCATGATCGACGCGTCAACTACGCGCAGACCCTGCATGCCATGCACACGGCCTTCGGCGTCAACCACGGCCATCTCGTCGGTGCCCATCTTGCACGAGCAGGACGGGTGGAACGCGGTCTCGGCGTGCTCACGGATAAATTTATCCAGTTGCTCGTCGGTCTGTACGTCGATGCCCGGGCTGATTTCGCGGCCACGGTATTGGTCCAGTGCCGGCTGTTGCATGATTTCACGGGTCAGGCGGATGCCGTCACGGAATTCCTGCCAGTCCTGTTCGGTGGCCATGTAGTTGAAGAGGATGCTCGGGTATTCCCGTGGGTTCTTCGACTTCAGCTGCACGCGGCCACGGCTCGGCGAACGCATGGAGCCCATGTGCGCCTGGAAACCGTGCTCTTTCACACCGTTGCTGCCGTTGTAGTTAATCGCCACCGGCAGGAAGTGATACTGGATGTTCGGCCAATCGAATTCTTCACGGGTACGGATGAAACCGCCCGCTTCGAACTGGTTGCTGGCGCCGATGCCGGTGCCGTTGAACAGCCACTCGGCACCAATGGCCGGCTGGTTGTACCAGAGCAGCGACGGGTACAGCGAGACCGGTTGGGTGCACGCGTATTGCAGGTACAGCTCAAGGTGATCCTGCAGGTTTTCGCCGACGCCTGGCAGGTCGTGGACCACCGGGATGTCGAGGCTTTCCAGCAGCTTCGCCGGGCCGACGCCGGAACGTTGCAGCAGTTGCGGCGAAGCGATTGCGCCGCTGCACACCAGGACTTCCTTGCGGGCACGGGCTTCAACGCGCTCTTCGGCAGCACCGATCAGGTAACGCACGCCGACGGCGCGCTTGCCTTCGAACAGGACTTTGTCGGTCAGGGCGTGGGTGACGATGGTCAGCGTCGAGCGCTTCTTGGCCGTGTCCAGGTAACCGCGAGCGGTGCTGGCGCGACGACCGTTTGGCGTCACGGTACGGTCCATCGGGCCGAAGCCTTCCTGCTGGTAGCCGTTCAAGTCTTCGGTACGTGGGTAACCGGCCTGTACGCCGGCTTCAACCATCGCGTGGAACAGCGGGTTGTTGCCGGCCTTTGGCGTGGTCACGCTGACCGGGCCGTCTCCACCGTGGTAGTCGTTCGGGCCGATGTCGCGGGTTTCGGCTTTACGGAAATACGGCAGGCAGTCCAGGTAGGTCCAGTCTTCCAGGCCCGGCAGTTTCGACCAGTTGTCGTAGTCCATCGCGTTGCCGCGGATGTAGCACATGCCGTTGATCAACGAGGAGCCGCCGAGGCCCTTGCCGCGACCGCATTCCATCCGGCGGCCGTCCATGTGTGGTTCTGGATCGGTTTCGTAGGCCCAGTTGTAGCGGCGGCCTTGCAGCGGGAACGCCAGGGCGGCTGGCATCTGGGTACGGAAATCGAAACGGTAGTCCGGGCCGCCGGCTTCCAGCAGCAGGACGGTGACGCCTTCGTCTTCGGTCAGACGGGTCGCCAGGGTGTTACCGGCGGAGCCGGCACCCACAATGATGTAGTCGTATTCTTGGGACATTGAATGCACCCTCGTGAAAGTTGGTTCAGGCTGCTTTTGTGGCGAGGGAGCTTGCTCCCGTTCGACTGCGCAGCAGTCGCAAAGTCAGCGCTCGAGTTCTGTCTGAAAGAACTGCGGTACCTGGCATGGGGCTGCTTCGCAGCCCGACGGGAGCAAGCCCCCTCGCCACATGGGCCATGCCAGGCTCAATCAGGTTTTAGAACACCGAGGCGTAGTCGCCCAGCTCAACCTGTACCGATTTGATGCGAGTGAAGTTGTTCAGCGAGCTGATCCCGTTTTCACGGCCCACGCCCGACTGCTTGTAGCCGCCCACCGGCATCTTCGCGTCGGACTCGCCCCAGGCGTTGATCCAGCAGATACCGGCTTCCAGCTGATGAATCACGCGGTGGGCGCGGTTCAGGTCCTTGGTCACCAGGCCAGCGGCCAGGCCGAAGTCGGTGTCGTTGGCACGGCGGATCACTTCTTCTTCGGTGTCGTAGGTGAGGATGCTCATCACCGGGCCGAAGATTTCTTCACGCACGATGGTCATTTCGTCGGTGCAGTCAGTGAACACGGTCGGGGCCACGTAGGCACCCTTGGCGAATTCACCGTCGGTCAGACGGTCGCCGCCGCACAGCACGCGGGCGCCTTCTTCTTTACCTTTGGCGATGTAGCCGAGCACGCTTTCCATGTGGGCGAAGCTGACCAGCGGGCCGAAGTTGGTGTTTTCATCTTCCGGGTTGCCGATGCGGATGCGGGCAACGCGCTCGGCGATCTTGGCTTCGAAGGCGCCTTTGAGGGCGGTCGGAACGAATACGCGGGTGCCGTTGGTGCAGACCTGGCCCGAGCTGTAGAAGTTGGCCATCATCGCGATGTCGGCGGCGCGGTCGAGGTCGGCGTCGTCGAAAATGATCAGCGGGGATTTGCCGCCCAGTTCCATGGTGACTTCCTTGAGCGAAGAGCTCGAAGCGCTGGCCATGACTTTCTTGCCGGTGTCGGTGCCGCCGGTGAAGGAGACTTTCTCGATGCGCGGGTGTTCGGTCAGCCAGGTGCCGACTTCACGGCCGCTGCCGGTCAGGACGTTGAACACGCCATCCGGAACGCCGGCGGCGGTGTAGATTTCAGCCAGTTTCAGGGTGGTCAGCGAGGTGACTTCGCTTGGCTTGAAGATCATCGCGTTACCGGCCGCCAGGGCAGGTGCGGATTTCCACAGGGCGATCTGGATCGGGTAGTTCCACGCGCCGATACCGGCCACGACGCCCAGTGGCTCGCGACGGGTGTAGACGAACGAGGTGTCACGCAGCGGGATCTGCTCGCCTTCGATGGCGGGCACCAGGCCTGCGTAGTATTCCAGCACGTCAGCGCCGGTGACGATGTCGACGTATTGGGTTTCGGAATACGGCTTGCCGGTGTCCAGGGTTTCCAGGGCGGCCAGTTCGTCGTTGCGCTCACGCAGGATGTCGACGGCACGACGCAGGATGCGCGAACGCTCCATGGCAGTCATGGCGGCCCAGATTTTCTGGCCCTTTTCGGCGCTGACCACAGCGCGCTCGACGTCTTCTTTGGTAGCGCGTTGCACGTTGGCGAGAACTTCACCGTTAGCCGGGTTGATGGCTTCGAAAGTGGCATCGCTGCCAGCGTCGGAGTAGCCGCCGTCAATGTAGAGTTTTTGCAGTTCGAAACGGGCCATAAAGTCCTCGCAAGTGCATTAATGGTTGGCGCGGTTCGGGAGTTGAGCGTTTATGTGTGCTCTAACTCACCTGCTTGGCCAATTGGAAATCCATGTATTCGTAAGCGATCCGTTGCGCCTGCTCCGTGTCGAAAGCGTCTCCCGACAGGGCGCCGCGCAACCACAAACCGTCGATCAGGGCCGCCAGGCCTCGGGCTGCGCTGCGTGCCTCGGGCAACGGCAACGCTCGGCGGAACTGGCAACACAGGTTGGAATACAGACGGTGATCGTTGATCCGCTGCAGCCTGTGCAATGACGGGTGGTGCATGCTGGTGGCCCAGAAGGCCAGCCAGGTTTTCATAGCCGGGCCGTTGACTTGGCTGGCGTCGAAGTTGCCTTCGATGATCACCTGAAGATGGGCCCGCGGGCTGTCATCTTTCAGCGCCAACCGGCGCTCGGTGACGTTCTCGATCAGCACGTTCATCAGGTACCGCATCGTGGCGGCGATCAGGCCATTCTTGTCCTGAAAATAGTGACTGATGATGCCATTCGAGACGCCGGCCAGACGGGCGATCAGCGCAATGCTGGCATCCCCCATTCCGACCTGATCGACGGCCGTCAATGTGGCTTCGATCAACTGCTGGCGGCGTATGGGTTGCATACCGACCTTGGGCATCGTGCACCTCTCCTTAGGCCTGCCAACGGGCGATAAACGTCCGTCGGCTTGAGGGCCAGTCTATTTTGTTTTGATTGAACGTTCAATCAACAAAGAATAAGATCTGCGACAAATGGTCGCTGCCTACAGGTATTTCCTACGTGCATGTGGCGCCACCTGACATCGGGAAAACCCATGAAACAGCCCGGCACAGCGGTTCGCCGGGGGTTTATGGTTTTTCGGGGTGTCTTTATACACCCGTCCGTCGACTGCCGAAAAATCGATGGCTCGGGTCAAGCGTTGCCTTGTGTTTCTCTGCACTGCCCGGAGCATCTGTGCCATGAGTTCTGCCTCTCTTATAAAGACCCCGCCAGAAAAGGTGCGGGTCAACGGTTGGGTGTTCTACACCTCCACCGCGCTGATTCTGTTGTTGACCGCGATTCTGATCATCGCCCCGCAGGAAGCCGGCAGGATGCTCGGTGTGGCCCAAGCTTGGTTGTCGAAAAGCTTTGGCTGGTACTACATGGTCGTGATCGCCGCCTACCTGGTGTTTGTGGTGGGCCTGGCGTTTTCGTCCTATGGCAAATTGAAACTGGGCAGCAAGGACGACACCCCGGACTTCAGCTACGGCGCCTGGGCCGGCATGCTCTTCTCGTCGGGCATCGGCATCTCGCTGCTGTACTTCGGCGCCTCCGAGCCCCTGGACCACTACTTCAACCCGCCTGAAGGCGCATCGGCCACCGGCGAAGCTGCACGCCAGGCGTTGCAGTTGACGTTCCTGCACTGGGGCCTGCACGGCTGGGCGATCTACGCACTGGTCGGCCTGGCCGTGGCGTACTTTGCCTACCGTCATAACCAGCCGCTGGCCCTGCGCTCGGCGCTGTACCCGCTGGTGGGCGAGCGTTGGGTCAAAGGCGCGGCCGGTCACGCGGTAGACGGCTTCGGCATGTTCGTAACGCTGCTGGGCCTGGTGACGAACCTGGGGATTGGTTCGATGCAAGTGTCCTCCGGGTTGGAAAACCTGTTCGGCATGCAGCACAGCAACACCAACCTGCTGATCGTGATCATCGTGATGAGCACCGTGGCGACTATTGCCGCCGTGTCGGGTGTGGAGAACGGCATTCGCCGCCTGTCCAACCTGAACATCGTGCTGTTCAGCGGCCTGCTGATTTTCGTGCTGCTGTTCGGCCCGACCCTGCACCTGCTCAACGGCTTCGTGCAGAACATCGGCGACTACATGAACGGCATCGTGCTGAAGACCTTCGACCTGTACGTGTACGAAGGCGACGCCGACAAGACCGAACGCTGGATGGGCCTGTGGACCCTGTTCTACTGGGCCTGGTGGATTTCCTGGGCGCCATTCGTGGGCATGTTCATCGCGCGTATTTCCCGTGGTCGCACGGTGCGTGAACTGGTGGCCGGCGTGCTGCTGATCCCGCTGGGCTTCACCCTGGCGTGGCTGTCGATCTTCGGCAACTCGGCCCTGGACCTGGTGGTGAACCATGGCGCGGTGGAGTTGGGCAAGACGGCGCTGGAACAGCCGTCCATGGCGATCTACCAACTGCTTGAGCATTACCCGGCGTCGAAAATCGTCATCGGTGTGTCGATCTTCGTGGGCTTCGTACTGTTCCTGACCCCGGCGGATTCCGGCGCGGTGATGATGGCGAACCTGTCCTGCAAGGGCGGCAACGTTGACGAAGATGCGCCGCACTGGCTGCGGATTTTCTGGTCGGCGGTGATCACCCTGGTGACCATCGGCCTGCTGTTCGCCGGTAACTTCGAAGCCATGCAAACCATGGTGGTGCTGGCGGGCTTGCCGTTCTCGGTGGTGCTGGTGTTCTTCATGTTCGGCCTGCACAAGGCGATGCGCCAGGACGTGGCGATCGAGTTGGAGCAGGCGCAGTTGGCCGAGCGTGGTCGGCGTGGTTTCAGCGAGCGTTTGACTGCCCTGGACCTGCAACCGAGCCAGGGTACCGTGCAACGCTTTATGGACAAGCACGTCACGCCGGCGCTGGAAGAAGCGGCGACTGCGTTGCGTGACCAGGGGCTGGAAGTGCAGACCCTGCTGGGCAAATCCAAGCGCTGCATTGGTGTGCGCATCGAGATGCAAGAGGGCAATCCGTTTGTCTACGAGGTCAGCCTGGATGCTTATTCGTCGGCACCGAACGACTTGCCCGAGGAAGAACGCACGCGCTACTACCGCGCCGAGGTTTACCTGCACAACGGGCCTCAGGAATACGACCTGATGGGCTTCACCCAGGAGCAGATCACCCGGGACGTGCTCGATCAGTTTGAAAGCCATCGGCAGCTCCTTGGCCGTGTCTATAGCTAAAGGTTGGTGATGATGATCGTTCCCACGCTGCGCGTGGGAACGCATCCTGTGACGCTCCGCGTCACGATTTCAAGAGCGGACGCAGAGCGTCCATTGCGGCATTCCCACGCAGAGCGTGGGAACGATCAAAACTGACACCACCTGAGCAAAATGTGGGAGCGGGCTTGCTCGCGAATGCGCAGTGTCAGTCAGTACATCTGACACTGATACACCGCATTCGCGAGCAAGCCCGCTCCCACATTTTTTTTGCGGTGTCTGTTAGCCCAGGTTCTTGCCCAAGAGGGCGTGATAGAGCTCGCTGTCACCCAGAATCCCCACCACCTTGTTGTTGTCCTGCAGCACCAGCTTGTTCCCTGTCTGATACCGAATCTGCAACGCCTCACGCATCCCGATATTCGAATCCACCAGCGTCGGCATCCGGCCCAGGCCCTCCACCGATTGCCCCGGTGCCCAGTTCTGCAGGTTCAGCACCGAACCGTTCTGCCGCGCGCCCTTGATGGTGTTGCCTTCGGCCAGGTCCAGCCACGAGTCACCGCCCGGGTCCAGGCTGATGGAGCCGTTGACGTGGGTGCAGTTATCCACCGTGCGCATAAGGCTGCGGCCACACAGCACATTCAGCGGGTTGGTGTGGGCCACGAAGGTCCGCACATAGTCATCCGCCGGGTTCAGCACGATCTCTTCCGGCACGCTGTACTGGATGATCCGCCCGTCTTTCATGATCGCGATGCGGCTGCCGAGTTTCAGCGCCTCATCCAGGTCATGGCTCACGAATACGATGGTCTTGCTCAGCTTGCGTTGCAGCTCCAGCAACTCATCCTGCAAGCCCTGGCGGATCAGCGGGTCGAGTGCCGAGAAGGGTTCGTCCATCAACAGGATATCGGCGTCCATCGCCAATGCGCGGGCCAGGCCGACACGCTGCTGCATGCCACCGGAAAGCTCGTCGGGCTTCTTGTTGCGCCACTGCGACAGGCCCACCAGTTCCAGCTTGTCATCCACCAGCTTGCGTCGTTCTTTTTCCGGGCGGCCCTGCATCTCCAGGCCGAAGCTGATGTTCTCGCGCACCGTCAGCCAGGGCATCAGGGCGAACTTCTGGAACACCATGGCGATGCGCTGGGTGCGCATCATTTTCAGCTCGGCGGGGGTGCAGGATGCGATGTCGATCTGGCGACCTTCATGCTCCACAAACAGCTTGCCGCGGCTGACGGTGTTCAAGCCATTGATGCAGCGCAACAAGCTCGACTTGCCCGAGCCGGACAGGCCCATCAGCACGCAGATCTCGCCTTTCTCGACATCCAGGCTGGCGTTTTCAACGCCGACAATCTGCCCGGTCTTTTTCAGGATCTCGTTGCGCGTCATGCCCTGGTCCAGCAGCTTGAGCGCCTCGCGTGGGTCTTTGGAGAAGATCACGTCGACATTTTCGAATCGGATAATGCTCATGCATCACCCCCTACTTTGGCGTCGGGTTGTTTGCAGATGCGGTCGAGCATGATGGCCAGCAGTACGATCGCCAGGCCGGCTTCAAAGCCCAGGGCGATGTCGGCGGTGTTCAGCGCGTTGACCACCGGTTTGCCGAGGCCGTCGGCGCCCACCAGGGCCGCGATCACCACCATCGACAACGACAGCATGATGCATTGGGTAATGCCGGCGGCGATGCTCGGCATGGCGTGGGGCAGTTCGATCCGCGAGAGCAACTGACGGCGCGAGCAGCCAAAGGCCTTGCCGGCGTCCATCAACTCTTGCGGCACATCACGGATACCCAGGTAAGTCAGACGGATAGGCGCGGCAATCGCAAACACCACCGTGGAAATCAGCCCGGGCACCACACCCAGCCCGAAGAGGGTCAGGGTAGGGATGAGGTAGACGAAGGTCGGTACGGTCTGCATCAGATCGAGCACCGGCCGCATCAGGGTGTAGAACATCGGTTTGTGCGCGGCAACAATGCCCAGCGGCACCCCGATCACCACGCAGACCAGGGTGGCGAACAGCACTTGCGCCAGGGTCTCCATGGTTTCCTGCCAGTACCCCAGGTTGAGGATCAGCAGGAAGGAGGCGATGACAAAAACGGTCAGGCCCCATTTGCGTTGAATGAAGTGAGCGAGCAGCGCAATCAGACCGATCAATGCCAGTGGATTGAACCAGGTCAGCGCGAACGTCACGCCGTGGATCATCGTTTCCAGGGTCGATGCGATTGCGTCGAAGTAGGCGGCCCCGTGTTGGGTCAACCACTCAACGAAGGCAGCGATGTACTGGCCTAGCGGGATTTTATGTTCAGTCAGCATGGTAGTGAATGTCCACATGCGAAGAGGAAAAACATCCCGGGCCAGCGTACCGGCCCGGGGTCAGCGGTTACTTGGCGAGGTAAGCTTTGACGGCCTCCAATCCTGGTTTGCCATCGACCGTGGTGACACCGGCGAGCCAGGTGTCGAGCACTTGCGGGTTCTTCTTCAGCCATGCCTTGGCGGCGGCGTCAGGCTTCATTTTGTCGTCCAGGACATTACCCATCAGGGTGCTTTCCATGTTCAGGGTGAACGACAGGTTTTTCAGCAACTGGCCCACGTTGCTGCATTCCTGGGTGTAGCCCTTGCGGACGTTGGTGTAGATGGTGGCCTGGCCGTAGTTGGGGCCGAATGAATCATCACCCCCGGTCAGGTACTTCATCTTGAAGCGGGTGTTCATCGGGTGCGGTTCCCAGCCGAGGAACACGATGGCCTGGTCGCGCTTGGTGGCGCGTTCCACCTGCGAAAGCATCCCGGCTTCGCTGGATTCGACCACTTTGAAGCCGGCGGTTTTCAGGCCGAAAGCGTCCTTGTCGATGAGGGTCTGGATGGTCCGGTTGCCGTCGTTGCCCGGCTCGATCCCGTAGATCTTGCCGCCCAGCTCATCCTTGAATTTGACGATGTCGGCGAAGTCTTTCAGGCCCTTGTTGTACAGCGCTTCCGGTACGGCCAGGGTGTACTTGGCGTTTTCCAGGTTGGCGCGCACGGTTTCCACGGTGCCGGCATCACGGTACTGCTTGATGTCGTTTTCCATGGTCGGCATCCAGTTGCCGAGGAAGATGTCCATGTTCTTGCCGTCGGCCAGGGACTTGTAGGTCACTGGTACTGAAATCATCGTGGTGCGGGGTTTGTAGCCGAGGCCCTTGAGGACTTCGCTGGTGGTGGCCGTGGTGACGGTGATGTCGGTCCAGCCGACATCGGAGAAGTTGACGGTCTGGCATTGCGCCGGTTCTGCAGCGTGAGCCACGACTGGCAGACTCAGCATGGCGGCCAACAACAACGACGGGGAACCTTTCATGGGGGTGGACTCCTGGTGTTTTTCTGGCGGCAATAACACCGCGCTTATAGGTGTTGCGGTTGGGCGTGCGGCACAGCTCTGCCACGCAACTGTGCAAACGAGTCGAGACTGATCATGTACCAGTGAAAATCTGACGCCTACAGGGGGCGTCGTATCCAGTACAGGGATGGTCGTATCCAGTGTCGGTGACGTCGCTTACAGATTTTTTCCACGGCAAAACTGCACTTTTTACCGATCTGCACCGCAAAAAACGGCCAAAACGTCGCCTTCCACAACAGCGGCGCTGATGAGCATGGGTACGTCGGTGTGAGACGCCGTGAGCGCCAGCAAAAGCTTGATGATGGCCGCATCTGGGCGGATTGCGACATGAGCGTAGCAGCTCCGTCACCAGGCGTTATGTGCGCCTGGCCTGTGCTCATCGAGGAGTTTCACGGCAATGGCTATCAGCGTTTTCGACCTGTTCAAGATCGGCATTGGGCCTTCGAGTTCTCACACCGTCGGCCCCATGCGCGCCGCGGCGTTGTTCGTTCAAGGATTACGTGAACGTGATGTGTTGGAACAAGTCAGGCGCGTCGAAGTTCAGCTGTATGGCTCCTTATCGGCCACGGGCATCGGTCACGGCAGCGACAACGCGGTGATCATGGGCCTGATGGGCGAGTGGCCGGACGCGATCGATCCGTCACAGATCGGCATCCGCATCGAAACCCTGCGCGAGACCAACACCCTGCTGCTGGACGCACGTTTGCCGGTGCCTTTCTTATGGGCGCGGGACATGCGCCTGATCGACGAAAACCTGCCGTTCCACCCTAATGCCATGACCCTGGTGGTGTTCGGTGATAACGGCGAGCTGCACCGCGACACCTACTACTCGGTGGGCGGCGGATTCGTGGTGGATGAAGCCCAGGCCAACAGCGGGGTGGCGGACATGGACCGCACCGAGCTGCCCTATGATTTTTCCAGTGCGGTGGAACTGCTGCAGCTGTGCAAGACCCACAACCTGCGGGTCGCTGAGCTGATGTTGGCGAACGAAAAAACCTGGCGCTCGGAAGAAGAAATCCGCAGCGGCCTGATGAAGCTTTGGCGCGCCATGCAGGATTGCGTGGAGCAAGGCCTAAAGCACGAAGGCATCCTTCCCGGCGGCCTCAATGTAAGGCGCCGTGCAGCCAAGTTGCACCGCAGCTTGCAGGAGCTGGGCAAGCCGAACGTGATCGGCTCGACCTTGAGCGCGATGGAATGGGTCAACCTGTTCGCCCTCGCGGTGAATGAAGAAAACGCCGCCGGCGGGCGCATGGTCACGGCACCGACCAACGGCGCGGCGGGGATCATCCCGGCGGTGCTGCACTACTTCATGAAGTTCAGCGAAGAAGTGACCGAAGCCAACGTGGTCGACTATTTCCTCGGCGCAGCGGCGGTGGGCATCCTGTGTAAGAAGAACGCGTCGATCTCGGGTGCCGAAGTCGGCTGCCAGGGTGAAGTCGGCTCGGCGTGCGCCATGGCGGCGGCGGGGTTGGCGGAGATCCTCGGTGCGACGCCGGAGCAATTGTGCAACGCGGCGGAGATTGGCCTGGAACACAACCTCGGCCTGACCTGCGACCCGGTAGGCGGGCTGGTGCAGGTGCCGTGCATCGAGCGTAATGCGATTGCCGCGGTGAAGGCGATCAACGCGGCGCAGATGGCGCTGCGGGGGGATGGCCAGCACTTCATCTCGCTGGACCGGGTGATCCGCACCATGCGCGATACCGGGGCGGATATGCATGACAAGTACAAGGAAACATCGCGGGGTGGGTTGGCGGTGAGTGCGGTGGAGTGTTGATCCAGCTTTTATGTGGCGAGGGAGCTTGCTCCCGCTGGGCTGCGTAGCGGCCCCAAAATCTTGGGAGCGCTTCGCACTCCAGCGGGAGCAAGCTCCCTCGCCACAGAAGAGCAACACTGCTCATAAAGTGAACACCGACACCCACAAGCGCCACCTTTTAGCGCGTCGCAATTAGATAAGTAGCTCCCGAACGATTTCCCCTCATGACCATCGGTCACCCGTGCTTGTGGTGACAGACTTTTCCCACGTCGTTTCTCTCCCTTCCCACAAGTGCTACCGATCTGCTCACACACCTTGAGCCTGCGTTCTCTCACGTCTTTTCTGGGTCATATCCCCCACTCCATGCGCGGGCTTATATAGACACGTCATGAGGTCGTTTTCAGGAGTTATTGAATACGCATTCAACTTTAGGCATGGCATTTGCTCTATCAATACAAAGCCTCTCGCCATAGGAGTTTCCTTAAGGCGATGAGCGCAATAACAAGAGCCTCGCCTGAGGCCATCACCCGCTTTGTGTGAGGAGATACCGCGATGACGTCGTTCAACTCCGGGGCTCAACCCCAGAACCGTGCGCCTCAATCCATCGGCTTTTTGCTGCTGGACAATTTCACGCTGATTTCCCTGGCCTCCGCAGTCGAACCCCTGCGCATGGCCAACCAACTCTCCGGCCGCGAGCTGTATCGCTGGACGACGTTGAGTGTGGACGGAAACCAAGTGTGGGCCAGCGACGGTCTGCAAATCACCCCCGATGCTTCCATGCACAAAGCCCCGGCCCTGGACACCGTGATCGTCTGTGGCGGCGTGGGTATCCAGCGCACCGTGACCCGTGAACATGTGTCGTGGCTGCAAAGCCAGGCGCGCCAATCCCGTCGCCTTGGCGCGGTGTGCACCGGCAGCTGGGCCCTGGCCTGCGCCGGCCTGCTGGACGGGTTCGATTGCAGCGTGCACTGGGAATGCCTGGCGTCGATGCAGGAAGCCTTTCCCCGCGTGGCCATGAGCACACGCCTGTTCACCCTCGACCGCAACCGCTTCACCAGCTCCGGCGGCACCGCGCCGCTGGACATGATGCTGCACCTGATCAGCCGCGACCACGGCCGTGAGTTGTCGGCGGCGATCTCCGAGATGTTTGTGTACGAGCGCATCCGCAACGAACAGGATCACCAGCGCGTGCCGCTCAAGCACATGCTTGGCACCAACCAGCCGAAGTTGCAGGAAATCGTCGCGCTGATGGAGGCCAACCTGGAAGAGCCGATCGACCTCGATGAACTGGCGGTGTACGTCGCGGTTTCCCGGCGTCAACTGGAGCGGTTGTTCCAGAAATACCTGCACTGTTCGCCGTCGCGCTACTACCTCAAGTTGCGCCTGATCCGTGCGCGGCAGTTGCTCAAGCAAACGCCGATGTCGATCATCGAAGTGGCGTCGGTGTGCGGGTTTGTCTCCACGCCGCACTTCTCCAAGTGCTACCGCGAATACTTCGGCATTCCGCCGCGGGATGAGCGTGTGGGTTCCAACACCACGCAGCAGGTGGCGATGATGCCGATTCCGCAGGCGCTGGTGTTGTCACCGTTGTCCGGGCCGTTGTCGGCGTTGAGCCAGGCCAGGAATGAGTCGACTTTCGCGAGTGTAAGGCTTTAGACCGAGTCGCCTGCATTCGCGAGCAAGCCCGCTCCCACACTTGACCGCGTTTTTTCAGTAGGAACGCGGTCGAATGTGGGAGCGGGCTTGCTCGCGAATGCGGTATATCAGGCGCCAGAGTTCTGCCGAAATTGCACCAGCGCCGGCAACAACTGCTTGTCGATCGCCTGCCTCACCGCCGGCAAGATCGTCGCGCTGCCGGTGTACATCTGCTCAACCATACCCTTGAGCGCCTTGGCCCGCGCCGCGCTCAAGCCGCGCACCGCACACTCGCAAGCCTGCTCGGCGGTAGCGCCGCTGGACACCTCGAAACCCAACGACCGCAGCTGGCCCAGCAGGTCATCCTGGTCAATCAAATCCGCGTGCATCATGACGTTAATCCTTGTTAGGGGAGCGGGGGATTGAAGTCGATTCTGGTAGGCCATCACCGAGTCGGCAAGGCCTGAATGCATGAATGTCCGGCACACCTATGAACAGGTCGTTTTCGGCTAACTCGCAAGGCAGGGGAGTGTGCACACTGGCATCAAGCAAGCAGCTTGAAGGTTTGGTCACCCTCGGGATGCTCAGCTCACACAAAGCACTCTGCCCCGATCCTGTCACGGCTGGATCGGGGCTTTTTTTGAGCTGAAATTTGAGGTGAAGCTGCTGGCCCCTTCGCGAGCAAGCCCGATTCCACATTTGACCGCGTTTTTTCAGGAGGAACTCGGTCAAATGTGGGAGCGGGCTTGCTCGCGAAGGGGGAGCCTCGGTCTACCGCTGCAACACCAATATCCGCGACAACAACTCATCCCGATCGATATAGCAGCCCTGGAAATGTCGCGCGCCGGACGCCGGATCAAACGCATTGCGCGCATGCAGGGTCCGGCGATTATCAAAGCACCACAGCTCGCCCGGATTCAGACGTTTGACCAGCCGAAAACGCTCTTCCCGGGTCATCGCAATAAACCGGCGATAGGCGCGATAGAGCAACGGCATCTGCTCTGCAGGCGCCTCAAACGGCCCGCGCAGAAAGTTGGCCATGCGAATCTCGGCGACTTCACCCAAGGCATCCAGAGCGATGATCGGCGCCAGCCGGCGATAGTCGCTGTGACGGTCCTTGTTGCGAAACTCCACCGGGATCTCGCACAACGCGCGAAAGGCTTCCGGATCTTCGTCCCGCAGCGCCCGCGCAATCGCAAAACCATCGACAAAAATACTCTCGCCCCCGTCGGCGTCGTTCACCAGGCAATGCAAGAACTGCAGCCCGGGTTGCAGCTCCCGCGTCGGCAAATCACTGTGCAGCGGCAGGTTGAATGCCGTGTAGGCGTTGCTGTCGGCATCGGCCTTGGACTGTACGTTGAACAGCACGCCGAAGTTGCTCTCGCGGATGAACGAAATGCGCTTGGCGATCAGCGCCAGCGAGCCAGGTTCGGTGGGCACACCGCGCACTTGGGTGAGGCCGCTGTCACGCAGGGCCAGCAGCCATTGCAGCAGGGCTTTCGGGTCTTCCATCAGCGCTGCGTAGTCGAATACGGGCAGCTCGAACGTACGGTCCCACAGCAGGGATTTCGGTTTGGCAGCCCGGCGTTCGGCGCGGGACTCATCGTCGTAGGCGTGCGCCCGCAACCATCCGGGATCGTATTGGCTGCGATGCCCGCCGCTCCATTCCACTGTCAGCAGACCCTGGTCGATACGTGCACTGAGGGCCGTGAGGTGTTCGTCCACATCGACGATTTCCAGCACCTGTTCACGGGTCACGCTGTAGACGCAAACAGGGCACGGGCAGTTGTCCCGCAGCCACTGGTGATGAAACGGGCTGACCCGCCCATCGGCCCATCGCACACTGAGGTGATCGCCGTGCACCTGCACATCGGCCAGGTCACTGATCAGTGGGTAAGTACGGAAGTCGGCAACAGCGGCGGCGGTTTGCATGGCGATTCCTTATTTTTGGGGTGGCAGTCCAATCACGCGGCCGAGCAGGGCGGGCTTCGGCAGGTCGGTTTGTTCGGCGCTGATGCTGGCAAGCTTGCCCAGCACCGCTTCACTGAATGGCGCCGAGTGCGGCCCGGCGAGGTCGACGTGGAGCAGCATCTGTTCGTTGCCCGCCAGCTCCTTTTCGTCGCCCACCAGGTGCAGGCTGTGATAGAGGTGCAGGCGCTTGCGGTCGTGGGCGATGAGTTGGGTGTGTACCTCGACGGCGGCGCCCAGTTTCACTTCGTGCAGGTAGTTGAGGTGCAACTCCAGGGTGAACAGCGAGTGGCCGCTGGCTTCGCGGTTTTCGCTGTCCAGGCCCAGGGTGTCCATCAGCGCATCGGTGGCGTAGCTGAAAATCAGCAGGTAGAACGCATCGCGCAGGTGGCCGTTGTAGTCGACCCACTCGGGGAGGATTTTGGTGGTGTAGGTGGTGAGTGCGGGCATGTCATGAATTCCGGGTATGTACTCGGTCAAATGTGGGAGCTGGCTTGCCTGCGATGGCGGCGGTGAATCCAACATCGCTATCGCAGGCAAGCCAGCTCCCACAGAAAATCAACAGCGGTTATTCGGCGAAGGTCATACCGTGTTTTTCCTTGGTGGTCTTCACCGCGTCCAGCACCGCCAGCAGGCAATCATCACGATAGCGCTCCAGCGCCGAAATGCTGTGCTTGCCCAACTGATCGCTGGTGCCGTCCACCACGTCGTCAATCAATTTGTCGGTCAATTCCGGCGCCGGCAGATAGGTCCACGGCAGCTGCAAGGCCGGGCCGAACTGCGCCATGAAGTGGCGCATCCCGGCATCACCGCCCGCCAGCGTATAGGTCAGGAACGTCCCCATGAACGACCAGCGCAAACCGGCGCCAAAGCGAATCGCATCATCGATCTCGCCGGTGGTTGCCACACCATCGTTCACCAGGTGCAACGCCTCACGCCACAGGGCTTCCAGCAGCCGGTCAGCGATAAAACCGGGCACTTCCTTACGCACATGCAAAGGGCGCATGCCGAGGGATTCGTACACTTTGATTGCTGCCTGAATCGCTTCCGGCGCAGTGTTTTTGCCGCCTACCACTTCCACCAGCGGCAACAGGTAAACCGGGTTGAACGGATGCCCCACCACGCAACGTTCCGGGTGCGTGGAGCCTTCATAAAACTCGCTCGGCAACAACCCCGAAGTACTCGAACCAATCAACGCGTTCGGCTTGGCCGCCGCGCTGATTTTGCTGTGTAACTCCAGCTTCAATTCCAGGCGTTCCGGGGCGCTTTCCTGGATGAAGTCGGCGTCTTTCACGCACTCTTCAATGGTGGCCACAAAGCGCAGGCGATCTTGCGAGGCGCCGGGTGCAAGGCCTTGTTTCTCGAGTGCGCCCCAGGCATTCGCGACACGTTTGCGCAGGGCCGCTTCGGCACCAGGCGCCGGGTCCCAGGCCACCACATCCAGGCCGTGAGCCAGTGCGCGGGATACCCAGCCACTGCCGATAACGCCGCTGCCCAGCGCTGCGAAGGTTTTGATTTCAGTGATAAAGCTCATGGCAAATTCCTAAGAGAGTTCGGTGATTCTGTGTGAGAGCCAAGATCAAAATGTGGGAGCGGGCTTTCAGTTGATGCATTCGGTGGCTGATCCACCGCATTCGCGAGCAAGCCCGCTCCCACATTTGATTCGGTTCCTGCAGGGCGTCGTGCAGTGTGTTTTAGCCGCGCTTGGTCAGGCCCATCTTCACGCGGCCTTCGGCCGGGGTCATGACCCGCGCACCCAGGCGGCTGAGGATCTCGCTGGCGCGTTCCACCAACTGGCCGTTGGTCGCCAGCACGCCCTTGTCCAGCCACAGGTTGTCTTCCAGGCCGACCCGCACATTGCCGCCCAGCAGCACCGCTTGCGCCGCCATCGGCATCTGCATGCGACCAATCCCGAAGCCGGCCCACACCGCGTCTGCCGGCAGGTTGTCGACCATCGCCTTCATGGTGGTGGTGTCGGCCGGCGCGCCCCACGGGATGCCCAGGCACAGTTGGAACAACGGGTTGTCGAGCAAGCCTTCCTTGATCATCTGCTTGGCGAACCACAGGTGGCCGGTGTCGAAAATTTCCAGCTCGGCTTTTACGCCCAGCTCTTGAATACGTTTGGCGCCAGCCCGCAGCTGGGCCGGGGTGGAGACGTAAATGGTGTCGCCATCGCCGAAATTCAGGGTGCCACAGTCCAGGGTGCAGATTTCCGGCAGCAGCTCTTCCACATGGGCCAGGCGGGTCAGCGGGCCCACCAGGTCGGTGTTGGGCCCGAATTCCATGGGGTTCTCGCCGCCACCGATTTCCAGGTCGCCACCCATGCCGGCGGTGAGGTTGACGATGATGTCGACGTCCGCCTCGCGGATGCGCTCCATCACTTCGCGGTACAGCGCCACGTCGCGGCTGAACTTGCCGGTCTCGGGGTCACGTACGTGGCAATGCACCACGGTGGCACCGGCCTTGGCCGCTTCCACCGCCGCGGCAGCGATTTGTTTCGGAGTGACCGGCACGTGAGGGCTTCTGGCGGTCGTGTCGCCAGCACCGGTGAGTGCGCAGGTGATGATGACGTCGTGGTTCATGAGGCAGGTTCCTTACAGGCGTGATTTTCAGGCGTAGTCATACCGTTCGCAGTCGGGAGCGGCTGCGAAACGGTGATTCAAGACAGGTTATTTGCTGGTCAATTGCAGGTTGGCTGCGGCGGGTTTGCCGTCGAAGGTGGTCACGCCTTCCAGCCAGCGCTGCTGGTCTTGCGGGTGATCCTTGAGCCATTGCCTGGCCGACTCGAAAGCGTCCTTGTGATCCAGCAGCGGCTGCATCATTCGGCTCTCGTCGGCGGCGGTGAAGGTCAGGTTGCTGAGCAACTTGTGCACGTTGGGGCATTGCTCGGCGTAGGTCGGCGAGGTGACGGACCACACGGTGGCCATGCCTTCGTTCGGGCCCAGCGCGTCATCACTGCCGGTGAGGTAAGTCATCGCCACGTTGACGTTCATCGGGTGCGGCGCCCAGCCGAAGAACACCACGGCCTCCTTGCGGCGCACGGCGCGGTCGACGGCGGCGAGCATGCCGGCCTCGCTGGATTCCACCAGTTGGAACTTGCCCAGGCCAAACTGATTCTTGGCGATCATCGCCTTGATCTGGGTGTTGGCGCCCGAGCCTGGTTCAATACCGTAGATCTTGCCGCCCAGTTCTTTTTCAAACTTGGCGATGTCGGCGAAGGTCTTCAGGCCCTTGTCGGCCAGGTAAGTCGGCACCGCCAACGTAGCGCGGGCGTCTTCCAGGGACGGCTTGTCGAGCACCTTGACCTGCTTGGCCTCGACAAACGGGGTGATGGTCTGGGTCATCAGCGGGTTCCAGTAGCCCAGGAACATGTCCAGGCGCTGGTCGCGAATCCCGGCAAAGATGATTTGCTGGGACGCGCTGGTCTGTTTGGTCTTGTAGCCGAGGCCGTCGAGCAACACTTGAGTCATGGCACTGGTGGCGATTACGTCGGTCCAGTTCACCACGCCCATGCGCACGTTCTGGCAAGAAGCCGCATCGGCTGCCATGACATTGGTGCTCAAAATGGCGCTGGCGCTGAGTGCGAGCACGCAGCGGCTGATCAGTCGGTTCATGGTGGTTCCCTCGGCAGGTTGTTATTGTGGGTTCCGGCGTCTTTGTGCACCGTGCAGCCAAGTTACGCAGCTTGGTCCCCGACAAAACGCACGGCGGCGACCAGCTCTTGCACTGCAGCGACCTGCCCCCTTGAATGACCGATTGAACTGGCGTATCACAGTGACCACGCTGTCCGTCCTACGAGAGCGCTCCATGTCCCAGGATTTCTACTTTCTGCTGATGCCGGGCTTCTCCGCCATCGGCTTTATCTCCGCGATCGAACCTTTACGTGTCGCCAATCGTTTTCGCGGCGAGCTGTACCGTTGGCACGTCTTGAGCGCCGACGGCGGCGCGGTGCTGGCGAGCAATGGCATGTCGGTCAACGCCGACGCCGCGCTGGAGCCGCTGAAGAAAGGCTCGACCTTACTGGTGGTGGCCGGCTTCGAACCGCTGAAGTTCGCCACGCCCGCACTGGAACACTGGCTGCGTCGCCTTGACCACGACGGCGTGACCCTGGGCGCCATCGACACTGGCGCCTGCGTACTCGCCGAAGCCGGCCTGCTCGACGGCCACCGCCTGACCCTGCACTGGGAAGCCATCGACGCCTTCAAGGAATCTTATCCACAGCTGACAGTAACCCAGGAGCTGTTCGAGATCGACCGCCGGCGCATCACCTCGGCGGGCGGCACCGCGTCCATCGACCTGATGCTCGACCTGATCAGCCAGGCTCACGGGCCAGAGTTGGCGATCCAGGTGTCCGAGCAATTCGTGCTCGGCCGCATCCGCCCGCGCAAAGACCACCAACGCATGCAGATCGCCACGCGCTACGGCATCAACAACAAGAAGTTGGTGCAGGTGATTGGGGAGATGGAACAGCACACGGAACCGCCGTTGAGCACACTGGCGCTGGCGGAGGCGATCAAGGTCACGCGACGGCAGTTGGAGCGCTTGTTTCGGCTGCACCTGAACGACACACCGAGCAACTTCTACCTGGGCTTGCGCCTGGAGAAGGCCCGGCAGCTATTGCGCCAGAGCGACCTGAGCGTGCTGGAGGTGAGCATCGCCTGCGGGTTTGAATCGCCGTCGTATTTCACCCGCAGCTACCGGGCAAGGTTTGCCAAGTGCCCAAGGGAAGATCGGCGCCGGGAAGCGGTATGAACACCGCTCTTGAGAACAATGCAGATCAAATGTGGGAGCGGGCTTGCTCGCGAATGCGGTGGATCAGTCGTTACATGTATTGACTGACACACCGCATTCGCGAGCAAGCCCGCTCCCACAGGGGATGTGCGATGTAGCTTATTTCTTCAGCAGGGCTGAACACGCGGCCTTGTAAGCCTCATGCTGATACTTGTTCAGCGTCGCCGGCAGGGCAAAGTCGTGTTTCTTGTTCTGCGCATTGATGGTCTGCGGCGACAGCAGCGTCACTTCAACGCCCTCCAGCAACTGAAA
This sequence comes from Pseudomonas sp. G1002, assembly GCF_013385455.1. Lineage (NCBI taxonomy): Bacteria > Pseudomonadati > Pseudomonadota > Gammaproteobacteria > Pseudomonadales > Pseudomonadaceae > Pseudomonas > Pseudomonas sp. G1002. Next base: position 141,723 of record NZ_JACAPY010000027.1, on the reverse strand, counting down.
CACACCTTCAATCTTGAACGTGGTCGGGCCACCGGCGAATTCGCCTTTCTTGCTGCGCTTCTTGATGGCGATGCGGCTGATGCCGTTTTCCCGCACAAACGCGCTGACCTGAGCGGCGAAGGCCTTGACGTTGGCCGCCTCATCATCGTCTTCAAGGGCGATTTTCTTGGTGGCCAGAGCGACGTGGCCCAATGCCTGACCGTCGAGAGAGGCGACAGCAATAATGGCTTCGCTGCCTTTGATTTCGATGCCGCAGATTGTCATGAATAGCCTTGGTTCTGAGTAAAGAGTGGAGGGGATTGTCGCTTATTCCTGCCCAATCGACTCCAAAAACTCCGACCGTTCATCACTCATCCGCGCCAGACAATCATTCTGCTGGATTGCATATTCCTTGCTTCCCGCCACTGCCGGGAAGGTATCTACGGCGCAATCCGCATCCCGTAACTTTTCCCACTTCTGCTGGGCATCCTTCAGACGAGCGGTAATGTCCGCCAGCTGCGTCTTGTTGCTGCCATAGGTCGAACCCATGCGTTCCAGCAAGCCCTGGTAGTTATCCTTGAGCAGTTGTTCGGCGGTGGTTTTGTTGTAGGTGGCGCATTCCAGGGTTTGCTTGTCGTTCTCGATGCCATCGCAGGGCGTGCTGTCGGTGTCTTCAGCGGCGTGTACGCCGGTTGCGATGAGTGCCAAAGCCAGGAAAATCGATTTCATTGCGCCGTCTCATATCAGTTGATGAGCAAATTCTGGCTCAAGCGTAAGACAAAGAACAGACACCCGTCAGAGATGTCATGTTGGCCTTTGTCGCGGATTGACGCTTTCGGCAATTCCCTTGTCGTTTTTGCACCCGGCTCCTTCTGCCCCGGGGCATATGCTGGCCCCAAAGCGCCGGCAGACGATTCGGCGCATGAATCGCCAATAAGGGGACGCCTGATGAGCCCAGCCGAATTGCACGCCGACAGCATCGTTATCGACGGGCTGATCATTGCCAAGTGGAACCGCGACCTGTTCGAAGACATGCGCAAGGGTGGCCTCACCGCTGCCAACTGCACCGTGTCGGTATGGGAAGGGTTCCAGGCCACCATTAACAACATCGTGGCCAGCCAGACCCTGATTCGCGAAAACAGCGACCTGGTGATCCCGGTGAAAACCACCGCCGATATCCGTCGCGCCAAGGAACAGGGCAAGACCGGCATCATCTTCGGCTTCCAGAACGCCCACGCGTTTGAAGACCAGCTCGGCTACGTCGAGATCTTCAAGCAGCTCGGGGTTGGCGTGGTGCAGATGTGCTACAACACCCAGAACCTGGTGGGCACCGGCTGCTATGAGCGCGATGGCGGCCTGTCGGGCTTCGGTCGCGAGGTCGTCGCCGAGATGAACCGCGTCGGCATCATGTGCGACCTGTCACACGTGGGCTCCAAGACCTCCGAAGAAGTCATCCTCGAATCGAAAAAGCCGGTGTGCTACTCCCACTGCCTGCCTTCAGGCCTCAAAGAGCACCCGCGCAACAAGTCCGATGAAGAGCTGAAGTTCATCGCCGACCACGGTGGCTTTGTCGGCGTGACCATGTTCGCGCCGTTCCTGGCCAAGGGCATCGACTCGACCATCGACGACTACGCCGAAGCCATCGAGTACACCATGAACATCGTGGGCGAAGACGCCATCGGCATCGGCACCGACTTCACCCAGGGCCATGGCCAGGATTTCTTCGAAATGCTGACCCACGACAAGGGCTACGCCCGCCGCCTGACCAGCTTCGGCAAGATCATCAACCCGCTGGGCATCCGCACCGTGGGCGAGTTCCCGAACCTCACCGAGACCCTGCTCAAGCGCGGCCATCCCGAGCGCGTGGTGCGCAAGATCATGGGCGAAAACTGGGTCAACGTCCTGAAGGACGTCTGGGGCGAATAAGCCACCACTCACGCCTCTTTTCCCCCAACCTTATGCGTCGGGGGCTTACCAAAGCATTTTCCGGAGTTAAGTTTCCATGGCCAAGATCGCCCCTCAATTGCCTATCGAAGTCGACAGCGAAACCGGTGTCTGGACCTCCGACGCCCTGCCGATGCTGTACGTGCCGCGCCATTTCTTCGTCAATAATCACATGGGGATCGAAGAAGTCCTGGGCAGCGAGGCCTACGCCGAAATCCTCTACAAGGCCGGCTACAAATCCGCCTGGCACTGGTGTGAAAAAGAAGCTGAATGCCATGGCCTGGAAGGCGTCGCAGTGTTCGAGCACTACATGAAGCGCCTGTCGCAGCGCGGCTGGGGCCTGTTCAAGATCCAGGACATCGACCTCGATAAAGGCACGGCCAGCGTCAAGCTCGAGCACTCGGCATTCGTCTACGTGTACGGCAAGGTCGGGCGCAAGGTCGACTACATGTTCACCGGCTGGTTTGCCGGCGCGATGGACCAGATTCTCGAAGCCCGCGGCAGCAAGATCCGCACCGTTGCGGAACAGGTATACGGCGGCTCCGAAGAGGGCCACGACGACGGCCTGTTCACCGTCAAGCCGTTGTAAGTCGAGGACCCTGCCATGGCTTTCGAAGCAATGTTTGCGCCGATCCAGATCGGCAAACTGACCATCCGCAACCGCGTGCTCAGTACCGCCCACGCCGAGGTGTATGCCACCGACGGCGGCATGACCACCGACCGCTATGTGAAGTACTACGAAGAGAAAGCCAAGGGCGGGATCGGCCTGGCGATCTGCGGCGGTTCTTCCAGTGTCGCCATCGACAGCCCGCAAGGCTGGTGGAAGTCGGTGAACCTGGCGGATGACCGGATCATCCCGCACTTCCAGAACCTGGCCGATGCCATGCACAAGCATGGCGCCAAGATCATGATCCAGATTACCCACATGGGCCGTCGCTCGCGCTGGGACGGCGAGCATTGGCCCACGCTGCTGTCGCCCTCGGGCATCCGCGAGCCGGTGCACCGCGCCACCTGCAAGACCATCGAGCCTGAAGAAATCTGGCGGGTGATCGGCAACTACGCTACCGCTGCGGCACGGGCCAAGGCCGGTGGCCTGGACGGTGTGGAGCTGTCGGCGGTGCACCAGCACATGATCGACCAGTTCTGGAGCCCTCGGGTCAACAAACGTACTGACGAATGGGGCGGCAGCTTCGAAAACCGCATGCGTTTCGGCCTTGAGGTGTTGAAGGCGGTACGCAAGGAAGTCGGCCCGGATTTCTGCGTCGGCATCCGTTTGTGCGGCGACGAATTCCATCCGGACGGCCTGTCCCACGAGGACATGAAACAGATCGCCAAGTACTACGACGACACCGGCATGCTCGACTTCATCGGCGTTGTCGGCTCGGGGTGCGACACCCACAACACCCTGGCCAACGTTATCCCGAACATGAGTTATCCACCGGAGCCGTTCCTGCACCTGGCGGCCGGCATCAAGGAAGTGGTCAAGGCCCCGGTGCTGCACGCGCAGAACATCAAGGACCCGAACCAGGCCACGCGCATCCTGGAAGGCGGCTACGTGGACATGGTCGGCATGACCCGCGCCCACATCGCCGACCCGCACCTGATCGCCAAGATCAAGATGGGCCAGATCGACCAGATCAAACAGTGCGTCGGCGCCAACTACTGCATCGACCGCCAGTACCAGGGCCTGGACGTGCTGTGCATCCAGAACGCCGCCACTTCCCGTGAATACATGGGCGTGCCGCACATCATCGAGAAATCCACCGGGCCAAAACGCAAAGTCGTGGTGGTGGGTGCCGGCCCGGCCGGGATGGAAGCGGCGCGGGTGGCTGCCGAACGTGGCCACGACGTGACGTTGTTCGAGAAGAAAGAATTTATCGGCGGGCAAATCACCACTGCATCGAAAGCCCCGCAGCGTGACCAGATTGCCGGGATCACCCGCTGGTTCCAGTTGGAACTGGCGCGCCTGAACGTCGACCTGCGCCTGGGTGTGGCGGCGGACGCGGCGACCATCCTCGACCTGCGCCCGGACGTGGTGGTGCTGGCGGTGGGCGGTCATCCGTTCCTGGAGCAAAACGAACACTGGGGCGCGGCTGAAGGCCTGGTGGTCAGCAGCTGGGACGTGCTCGACGGCAAGGTTCTACCTGGCAAGAACGTGCTGGTGTACGACACCATCTGCGAGTTCACCGGCATGTCGGTGGCCGACTTCCTCGCGGACAAGGGCAGCCAGGTCGAGATCGTCACCGACGACATCAAGCCGGGCGTGGCCGTGGGCGGTACGTCGTTCCCGACGTACTACCGCAGCATGTACCCCAAGGAAGTGATCATGACCGGCGACATGATGCTGGAAAAGGTCTACCGCGAAGGCGACAAGCTGGTGGCGGTGCTGGAGAACGAATACACCGGGGCCAGGGAAGAGCGGGTGGTGGACCAGGTGGTGGTCGAGAACGGCGTGCGTCCGGACGAAGAGCTCTACTACGGGCTCAAGGCAGGCTCGCGCAACAAGGGCCAGATGGACATCGAGGCCCTGTTCGCGATCAAGCCGCAGCCGTGCCTGAGCGAGCCGGGCGAGGGGTACTTGCTGTTCCGCATTGGTGACTGCGTGGCCCAGCGTAATACCCACGCGGCCATCTATGACGCCCTGCGCCTGTGCAAGGATTTCTGACGAGGTGTACTCGGTCAAATGTGGGAGCGGGCTTGCTCGCGAAAGCGGTGTGTCAGCCACTGGATGCATCGACTGACACGCTGCCTTCGCGAGCAAGCCCGCTCCCACATTTCGGGCCAGTTTCACAGTAGACCTGTGTGGTCTTCGGGAGCTTCACCATGTTGAACACCCTTCTTCCCATCCTGCTCTTCGCCGCCCTGGGCCTTGCCGTCCTCGGCGCGCTGCGCCGGGTGAACATGTGGCGCCGCGGCCGGTCCTCCAAGGTCGACTTGCTCGGCGGCCTGTTGGCCATGCCCAAGCGCTACATGGTCGACCTGCACCATGTGGTCGCCCGCGACAAATACATCGCCAACACCCACGTCGCCACCGCCCTGGGCTTTGTGCTCTCGGCGCTGCTGGCGATCCTGGTGCACGGTTTCGGCCTGCATAACCGCATCCTCGGCTACGCCTTGCTGTTGGCTTCGGTGCTGATGTTTGTCGGCGCCACCTTCGTCTACCTGCGCCGTTGCAACCCGCCTGCACGCCTGTCGAAAGGCCCGTGGATGCGCCTGCCGAAAAGCCTGATGGCGTTCTCGGTGAGCTTCTTCCTGGTGACCTTGCCGGTGGCCGGGATTCTGCCGGCGGACTTCGGCGGCTGGCTGCTCGCCGCGCTGCTGAGCCTGGGCGTGCTGTGGGGCGTGTCGGAAATGTTCTTCGGCATGACCTGGGGCGGGCCGATGAAACACGCCTTCGCCGGTGCCCTGCACCTGGCCTGGCACCGCCGCGCCGAACGCTTCGGCGGCGGCCGTTCCACCGGTTTGAAACCCCTGGACCTCGCGGATAAAAGCGCGCCCCTGGGCGTGGAAAAACCGGTGGATTTCACCTGGAACCAACTGCTCGGCTTCGACGCCTGCGTGCAGTGCGGCAAGTGCGAAGCCGCGTGCCCGGCGTTCGCCGCCGGCCAGCCACTGAACCCGAAAAAACTTATCCAGGACATGGTCGTCGGCCTGGCCGGTGGCACCGACGCCAAGTTCGCCGGCAGCCCGTATCCTGGCAAAGCCATCGGCGAACACAGCGGCAACCCGCACCAGCCAATCGTCAATGGCCTGGTGGACGCCGAGACCCTGTGGTCGTGCACCACTTGCCGCGCCTGCGTGGAAGAGTGCCCGATGATGATCGAGCACGTGGACGCCATCGTCGACATGCGCCGCCACCTCACCCTGGAAAAAGGCGCGACCCCGAACAAGGGCGCCGAAGTCCTGGAAAACCTGATCGCCACCGACAACCCGGGCGGTTTCGCACCGGGCGGGCGGATGAACTGGGCGGCGGATTTGAACCTGCCCTTGCTCAGCGACAGGAAAACCGTCGACGTGCTGTTCTGGGTCGGCGACGGTGCCTTCGACATGCGCAACCAGCGCACCCTGCGCTCGTTCGTCAAAGTGCTGAAAGCCGCCAAGGTCGACTTCGCCGTACTGGGCCTTGAGGAGCGCGACAGCGGCGACGTGGCCCGGCGCCTGGGCGATGAAGCGACTTTCCAGCTGCTGGCCGCACGCAATATCCAGACCCTGGCCAAGTACAGCTTCAAGCGCATCGTCACCTGCGACCCCCACAGTTTCCACGTGCTGAAAAACGAATACGGCGCCTTCGATGGCAACTACCTGGTGCAGCACCACAGCACCTACATGGCCGAACTGATCGACGCCGGCGCCCTGAACCTGGGCCAGCACAAAGGCAACAGCGTGACCTATCACGACCCGTGCTACCTGGGCCGCTACAACGGTGAGTACGAGGCACCGCGCCAAGTGCTGCGGGCGCTGGGGATCGAGGTCAAGGAAATGCAGCGCTCCGGTTTCCGCTCGCGCTGCTGCGGTGGCGGTGGCGGGGCGCCGATCACCGATATTCCCGGCAAGCAGCGGATTCCCGACATGCGCATGGAAGACATCCGCGAGACCGGTGCCGAACTGGTGGCCGTGGGTTGTCCACAGTGCACGGCGATGCTGGAAGGCGTGGTCGAACCGCGTCCCTTGATCAAGGACATTGCCGAACTGGTAGCTGACGCGTTGCTTGAAGACGCGGCACCGGCCAAGGCGCCGAAACGCGAACCTGCGGAGGTGCATTGATGAGCGACATTATTCGCCGCGACCCACGGGCCGAATGGATCGCCCGTAACCGCCTGCACCCGCTGCACGCGGCGATGCAGCCGGTGCAACACAGCTGGATGGGGCCCAATGGGGTCATCCGCAAGAACGTGCACGGTGTCGGCTTTATCGGCCCCAACGGCATCAAGCGTATTGACCGCAGCGGCGCCCAGCAGGGCGGCGCGGCCAAGCGTACGGCAGCGGTGGAAGTGCAGTTGCCGCTGCATCAGGTACCGGCGCCCGCTTTCTACATCAACGTGGTGCCGGACATGGTCGGCGGCCGCCTGAGCAGCCACGACCGCGACTTGCTGGGCCTGGCCCGGCAGCTGGCCGGCGACGACGGTGCGGTATTGGCCGTAGTGTTCGGCGAACACAAGGAAAACGCCTTCGCCACCGCCGGTGTGGATCGGCTGCTGGTGTTGGACGGGCATGAGTTCGACGGTTATTCACCGGAGCAACGGGTTCACGGCCTGCGGGCTGTGGATAACCAGTTCAACCCGCGCCACTGGTTGCTGCCGGACAGCCGCAGCGGCGGTGGTGAATTGGGGCGGCGCTTTGCCGCCAGCCTCAAGGAGCGCCCGGCCACGCGGGTCTGGCAGATCAAGGGCCAGGAATGTATTGGCCGTGCAGGCGCGGGTCAGGAGGATCTTGCCCGCCCACTGCCACGGATGATCCTGGCTGCGGCGGAGTGCGCCGATCCCGTCAGCGAAACCCGTCACGAAGTGCTGCCGGTGGAGTTATCCACAAGCCTGGCCCGCAGCCTTGCGCGTATCGAAGATTTGGGTGCGGTGGCCGTGGACCCGGCGGCGATTCCCATGGCCGAAGCCGAATTTATTTTCTCCGGTGGCAACGGGGTCAAGGACTGGGCGCTGTTCCACCAGACTGCTGCCGCGTTGGGCGCTACCGAAGGTGCTTCGCGGGTGGCGGTGGACGACGGCTTCATGGCGCGCGATCGCCAGGTGGGCGCCAGCGGCACATGGGTCACTGCACGGGTTTACGTGGCGGTGGGGATTTCCGGGGCGATCCAGCACCTTCAAGGCATTGGTGCCTGCGACAAGGTGGTGGCGATCAACCTCGACTCGGGCTGCGACATGATCAAGCGTGCCGACCTGTCGGTGATCGGCGAAAGCGCCGCGATACTGCAAGCCTTGATCGTTGCGGTCGAGGCCTACCGCCACGGCGCCAAGCGCGATGCGGCTTAAGGAAATGGCCATGACGACGAATGTAATCAGCCTGGTGTCCATCGGTGCCCACCCGACTTCCGGCCGTCCACGCCGGGCCGAGCAAGACGCGCGCGCAGTGGAACTGGGCCTGCAACTGGCTGGGGATAACCTGCAAGTGCTGCACGCCGGCGACATCGGCGAACCCACCCTGCGCGCTTACCTGGGCATGGGCTTGCCGCAGTTGCACGTGCTTGAACAACCGGCCGGGGCAGACGCCTTGCCGGTGCTCGGCGACTATCTGCGGGACGCGGGCGCCCAAGTGGTGCTCACCGGCAGCCAGGCGGAAACCGGCGAAGGCTCGGGCATGTTGCCGTTCCTGCTGGCCGAGCAACTGGGTTGGCCGTTGATTGTCGGCCTGGCCCAGGTGGAATCCATCGAAGGCGGTGTGGCCCATGTGCTGCAGGCCTTGCCTCGCGGCCAACGGCGGCGGCTGAAGGTGCGCCTGCCGTTTATGGCCACGGTGGATAACGCCGCGCCCAAGCCACGGCAAAGCGCCTACGGCCCGGCGCAACGCGGTGAGCTGACGGCCCATGACGTCGAGGTGTTGGAGGATGAGTTATTCACAGGCGCTGTATTGCAGCCGGCCAAGCCTCGGCCCAAGCGCCTCAAGGTGATCAAGGCCAAAAGCGGTGCCGACCGGATGAAGGCCGCTACGGCCAAGGCCAGCGGCGGCGGTGGGCAGGTGCTCAAGGGCGTGAGTCCGGAAGCGGGCGCTGAAGCCATTCTTAAATTGCTTATAGAAGAAGGTGTAGTGCGCTGATCCACTGTGGGAGCGGGCTTGCTCGCGAAGGCGGTGTGTCAGGTAACTCATGTACCGAGTGATCCGCCGCTTTCGCGAGCAAGCCCGCTCCCACACTGTTTTGCGGCGATTGTGGCTTTACCCACAATCCCTGTTAACCCACCTGTGGATAACCTGTTCGCGGCTGTCCGCACCCCATGCAAATCAAGCCCTCCAGCTCGCTGTACGAAAAATAACCAACCTAACTGACGGTTTTTCCTTGGGTTTTTCTGTGGATAAGGAAAATGCCCGGGACAGACTTGCCCCCAAAGTCTGTTGGTGCTTCTGTGGATAAGATGTTCGCTATCCGCTGTAGGCCATATAAAACGTGGCTTACAGTGTGCTGGTTAAAATATAGCCAATATCGCCGTTCCAGCTGAGTTTTGCTTTCAAAGCCGCGATTTTCCTCGGTTTAAGCCGGTTTTCCACAGATGGTCCAAAGTTGCCCCCAAAGTCTGTTGGCGCTTCTGTGGATAAGGTGTTTGCGTTCCTCTGTAGCCCATGCAGGACGTGGCTTTCAGGCTTTAGGTCAAAAAATGATCAATGTGGGATAAAACCGGTACCTTTGAATAAGTCACGGATTTTCTTGGTTTTATTTCGACGGGAAAGCGCAGTTGCCCACAATTGCTGTGGGTGGCTTTGTGGATAAGTTGTTGGGCAATGGCTGGAAGGCAGGAAAGCAGGGGGCTGTCAGAGACCTGGCTGTTTTTTGTACAGTTCAGGTCCCTGTCACTGTATGGCTTACTCGTGGACCGCGACGCCTTTCAGATACGGCGCTGGCGCCGCCCCCAGGTTGCTCAGCATCCGCTCGCTGTACCAGTCCACAAAGTTGACCACACCAAACTCATAAGTCTTGGAGTACGGCCCTGGCTGGTACGCGGTGGAGTTGATGCCGCGCTGGTTCTCTTCGGCCAGGCGACGGTCCTGGTCGTTGGTGGCGTCCCACACTTTGCGCATGCGCTCGACGTCGTAGTCCACACCCTCCACGGCGTCCTTGTGCACGATCCACTTGGTGGTGACCATGGTTTCCTGGGCACTGATCGGCCACACGGTGAACACAATGATGTGGTCGCCCATGCAGTGGTTCCACGAGTGTGGCAGGTGCAGGATGCGCATCGAGCCCAGGTCCGGGTTCTTGATGCGGCCCATCAGCTTGTTGCAGCCTTGCTTGCCGTCGAGGGTCATCGACACGGTGCCCTTGAGCAGCGGCATGCGCACGATGCGGTTACGCAGGCCGAAGCTGGCGTGGGCGTAAGGGATCTTTTCGGCATCCCAGGCGGCGGCGGAGGCGGCCACGTGGTCCTTGAAGGCCTGGTCGGCCCGCGGGTCGGTAACGTCGTCCCATTCCAGCAGGGTTTTCAACAGTTCCGGGTGCGACGCGTTGCAGTGGTAGCACTCGCGGTTGTTTTCCAGCACCAGCTTCCAGTTGGCTTTTTCAAACAAGGTGGTCTGGATCGCCACCTTGGTGTTCTCCATGTCGTAGGGTTCCATGTAGTGGCTCAAGGTCGACAGGAAGTCGTCGATGGCCGGCGGGTTCTCCGACAGGCTGATAAAGATGTAGCCACCGGCGGTCTTCACATTCACCGGCTTGAGGCCGTATTGCTTCATGTCGAAGTCGGCGCCCATTTCGGTACCGGCGAACAGCAGGCGGCCGTCCAGTTCATACGTCCACTGGTGGTAATGGCACACCAGCTTGGCGACCTTGCCCTTGTCGCTGGTGCACAGGCGCGAACCGCGGTGGCGACACACGTTATGGAACGCGTGCACCACGCCGTCGGCGCCACGGATCACGATGATCGGGTTCTTGCCCACTTGCAGGGTGATGTAGTTGCCCTTGGCGGGGATCTCGCAGGTCATGCCGGCGATCAACCACTCTTTCTGGAAAATTTCCTGCATGTCGATATCGAACAGCCGTTCATCAGAGTAAAACGGCTGCGGCAGCGAAAAGGTCCGCTCGCGTTCTTGCAGCATTTGCGCAGTGGCCTTGCGTGCGGGTTCCAGCGGATCGCCCAAGCTTAAGGTTGCGGTGACGTCCATCGTGTGTGTCCTCATGGCCATTCTGTGTGGCCGGCGAATAGTGGCTAGGTTTTGCAGCAAGGCGTAAAGAAAGCGTCTTTGTTGGGAGCGAGTGTGGGCCCCACAACGGCCAGAACCTTATCCATGAACGACATGGCCCACTCTGTTCCCGACGCGCAACCCCCGTGGTATGGGGGCTGGTCGCGATAAGTATGTGAATGTCGCAGATAGGTAAATGGGTGATTCGCGCGTTACGCAGAATCGCCACCATAAGGCCGATCACACGGCTATGGAGAACAGCATGTCCAACAGCTTCCTGAACCCGGTAACAACCCAGACCTGGGCCAATGGTCGGCACATCGTCCGTTGCGTCAAAGTCATCCAGGAAACCTGGGACGTGCGCACCTTCTGCTTTATGGCCGACCAGCCGATCCTGTTCTTTTTCAAGCCCGGGCAGTTCGTCACCCTGGAACTGGAAATCGACGGCCAGCCGATCATGCGTTCGTACACTATTTCCAGTTCGCCGTCGGTGCCTTACAGCTTTTCGGTGACCATCAAGCGCGTGCCGGGCGGCAAGGTGTCCAACTGGTTGCATGACACGCTGCACGAAGGCCAGGAGCTGGCGGTGCACGGGCCGGTGGGGCTGTTCAATGCCATCGACTTCCCGAGCCCGAAAGTGCTGTACCTCAGTGGTGGTGTCGGTATTACCCCGGTGATGTCCATGGCGCGCTGGTTCTACGACACCAACGCCAACGTCGACATGACGTTTATCCACAGCGCCCGCTCGCCAAAGGACATCATTTACCACCGCGAGCTGGAGCATATGGCGTCGCGGATTGATAACTTCAGCCTGCACCTGATTTGCGAAAAACACGGCCTGGGTGAGCCCTGGGCCGGTTATCGCGGTTACCTGAACCACAAGATGCTCGAACTGATGGTGCCGGATTTCCTGGAGCGGGAAGTCTTCTGCTGCGGCCCGACGCCTTACATGAACGCGGTAAAGCGCCTGCTGGAAGCCGCCGGCTTCGACATGAGCCGCTACCACGAGGAATCCTTTGGCGCGACGCCACCGGAAGCCCGGGCCGACGCGGTGGAACAAGCCGAACAAGCGGCGGATGCACCGGAGATCGACCTGGCGGACCTGCATCAGGTGGAATTCATTGCCTCTGGCAAGAGCATCCGCGTGGCACCGGGCGAGACCGTTCACGCAGCGGCGGCCAAGCTTGGCCTGCTGATTCCGAAAGCTTGCGGCATGGGGATCTGTGGGACGTGCAAGGTGCTGAAGCTGGGCGGGGAGGTCGAGATGGACCACAACGGCGGGATCACCGAGGAAGACGAAGCCGAGGGTTACATCCTGTCGTGCTGCAGCGTGCCGAAGGGTGATGTGCGCATCGAGTTCTAATGATCGTTCCCACGCTCCGCGTCGGAATGCCTCCTTGGACGCTCCGCGTCCCGCTGTGTGACGCGGAGCGTCACGGGCTGCATTCCCACGCAGAGCGTGGGAACGATCAGGCCCAGCCCTGAATCTCGATCAGGCCGTCCGGTCCTGCATAGTTACGGACGTTGGAATACCGCCAGCTCGGCCAAGTCCACACAACCCCGCTTCACAGGAATCGATCGTTCCCACGCTCCGCGTGGGAATGCCTCCTTGGACGCTCCGCGTCCCGCTGTGTGACGCGGAGCGTCACGGGCTGCGTTCCCACGCAGAGCGTGGGAACGATCAGGCCCAGCGTTGAATTTCAATCAGGCTATCCTGTCCCGCATAGTTGCGGGCGCTGGAACACCGCCAGTGCTCGGCCAAGTCCACACAACCCCGCTTCACAGGAATCGATCGTTCCCACGCTCCGCGTGGGAATGCCTCCTTGGACGCTCCGCGTCCCGTCCCGCTGTGTGACGCGGAGCGTCACGGGCTGCATTCCCACGCAGAGCGTGGGAACGATCAGGCCCAGCGCTGAATTTCAATCAGGCCATCCTGTCCTGCATAGTTGCGGGCGCTGGAATACCGCCAGTGCTCGGCCAAGTCCACATAACCACGCTTCACAGGGTTGTGGTGAATGTAATCAAGCTTTTGGCGCATCACCGCTTCGCTGTACACCAACTCGGCGTGTGACCCCTCTTGCCATAGCTGATAAATCCGGTCCGTTTTATGCGCCCGTTTGCTGAAACGCAAACGCTGCAACACTCGCTCCGCTCCTCGTTTCTGCAGGTCGTCAATGATGGTTCGAGCGGTGAAGGATTTGAACTGGCTGACACATTTACCCAGGTCAGGTGCTTGAGCGACGAAGTGCAGATGGTTTTCGAGAACGACGTAGCCGTAGAGATTGAAATGTTCGTGGGTTTGTTGATATCGCCAGCAACTCAATAGGTGGCCGACAAGGTAGTCGCGGGTAAATAGCGGTGTCCATTCCATGACAGTGCATGTCAGGAAGTGTGGTTTTTCAGGTTCGGTAATGGTGTAGCGGCTTCTGCCCATCAATTCGTCCTTGAACCGTGGTGTGGCCTGGACGCGGAGCGTCCGGGGAGGCGTTCCCACGCAGACCGTGGGAACGATCAGTTAGAGGTTATTGGGCATAGATATGCACGACGAAGTGCTGGCCGGATGCTGTCAGTTCATAGACCTTGTCAGTGATCCGCAATGTCCTCGTCGGTTCGCTGATGGTGTCACCGATTTTCGCGGATTTTCTGAATTCGTCCCAGTCGATGACGGTGGTGCTGATAGTGCCTTCGCCTAGCAAGTTGTTTCCGTAGCGTTGCGCTTCCATGGTATTGCCCTCTGCTGGATTTCCGTTTCCGGCCGATTATTCGGCTGGCGGTTAGTCCCGAAAGGCGGCCTTTTCCTTTCGGGTTCCAAGAGGCTAGTCAATGAAAGCTGAGTTGGTTGCTGTCAGAAATATCAAAAAACAGTCTCGGCCTTTCGCCATTATCTGAGGGGCTGATGCCTACTTCAGGCGCTCATTACTTCCCGAATATCTGCGGCTAATTCTCTTACGCGCTCTTCCTCGGTATCCCACGCGCACATGAACCGCGCGCCGCCTTTACCGATGAAGGTGTAGAAGCGCCAGCCCTTGGCCGTCAGCGCGGCAATTGCCGGTTCCGACAGTTGCAGGAACACGCCGTTGGCCTGCACCGGGAACATCAACTCCACACCCGGGATATCCGCCACCAGGCTGCTGAGCAATTGTGCACAGTGGTTGGCGTGGCGGGCGTGTTTGAGCCAGGCGTCGTTTTCCAGCAGGCCCACCCACGGGGCGGAGAGGAAGCGCATCTTTGAGGCAAGCTGCCCGGCTTGTTTGCAGCGGTAGTCGAAGTCTTCGGCCAGCTTGTGGTTGAAGAACAGGATCGCTTCACCCACGGCCATGCCGTTCTTGGTGCCACCAAAGCACAGCACGTCGACCCCGGCTTTCCAGGTCAGGTCGGCCGGCGAGCAGCCGAGGAATGCGCAGGCGTTGGAGAAGCGTGCGCCGTCCATGTGCAGGTTCAACCCCAGTTCCTTGCAGGTGACGCTGATGGCGCGGATTTCTTCCGGGGTGTAGACGCTGCCGACTTCGGTGGCCTGGGTCAGGGTCACGACGCGGGGTTTCGGGTAGTGAATGTCCTGGCGCTTGAGGGCGATCTCGCGGATCGACTCCGGGGTCAGCTTGCCGTTTTCGGTGCGGGCAGTGAGCAGCTTGGAGCCGTTGGAGAAAAACTCCGGCGCGCCGCATTCGTCGGTTTCGACGTGGGCGGTTTCCGAGCAGATCACGCTATGGTAGCTCTGGCACAAGGAGGACAGCGCCAGGGAGTTGGCTGCGGTACCGTTGAAGGCGAAGAACACTTCGCAGTCGGTTTCGAACAGTTTGCGGAAACCGTCGGCGGCGCGGTGGGTCCATTCATCATCGCCATAGGCGCGTTGATGGCCCTGGTTGGCGAGCTCCATGGCGGCCCAGGCTTCCGGGCAGATGCCGGAATAGTTGTCGCTGGCGAATTGTTGGCTCTTGTCGGTCATGGCCCAGTCCTGTGGTCGATGTTGGTGCGCACTTTACCCAAGATTGTCGGGCGGGCGCACGCACTGTTAATGCAAAGTCATTGGGGAATTATGCACGGTTCTGAAAGCGTTCCTGTAAGCCGCGTCCGCGATGGCGCCCTGGACCTGCTCAAGTGGCTGGCGCTGCTGAGTATGGTGCTGGACCACCTGCGGTATGTCGGTTTGAGCCTGGACGGGCTGTATGTGCCGGGGCGCCTGGCGTTCCCGTGGTTTTGCCTGGCGATCGCGGCGAATTTGCATCGGGTCAAGGACGCGCCGGTGGCGGGGCAGTGGCGCTATCTGGGCTGGTTGCTGCTGTTCAGTGTGATCAGTGAGGTGCCGTACCGGATGTTCATCGACGACGCCGACACGCTGAACGTACTGCCGACCCTGGCGCTGGGTTTGCTGGTTGCCCGGGGATGGCAGCAGAAGACGGTTATTGATCGAGGATTGGCGTTGATCGCGCTGGTTTTGGCGGGGTTGTTTTCGGCTCAGTTGATGTTCGGGTTTTTTGGTGTGCTGCTGCCGTTGGCGATGCTGCTGGTGTTTCGCCGGCCGTGGTACTTCAGCGTGCTGCCGGGTGTGGTGTGCCTGGCTGCCAATCAATGGCAGATCCTGCTCAATAGCGGCACGCTGGTGGCGATGCTGGGATTGGCGACATGCCTGATTGCGCCACTGGCCGGATTGGTCTTGTTGCGACAGGCCAGGCAGGTGTCGCCGCCGGCCATGCGGCGCTGGGCGTATGCGCTTTATCCGGCGCATTTCCTGCTGCTGCTACTGGTCCGCAAGATCATCGCCTAACCCCTGTGGGAGCGGGCTTGCTCGCGAAAGCGGTGTGTCAGGCTGCACCTATATTGGCTGGCCCACCGCATTCGCGAGCAAGCCCGCTCCCACATTTGTTCTGTGTTGCTCCGGCCATGTCGTAAACGCACCTTTGCGTGGCGTCCATAGGCATTTGACCTCTCTGCGCCAGCCCTACCATCGCATCAAAGGGCCCCTCCGTCGTGCGGCGGCCCCAACAATACGATTGGCGCACCGCCGCCGCTGGGAGAGACGCGATGTTCAGCAAGCAAGACCAGATCCAGGGTTATGACGATGCACTGCTGGCGGCCATGAATGCCGAGGAGCAGCGCCAGGAAGATCATATCGAGCTGATCGCGTCAGAGAACTACACCAGCAAGCGTGTCATGGAAGCCCAGGGCAGCGGCCTCACCAACAAGTACGCCGAAGGATACCCGGGCAAGCGTTACTACGGCGGCTGCGAACATGTGGACAAGGTTGAAGTGCTGGCCATCGAGCGCGCCAAGCAACTGTTCGGCGCCGACTATGCCAACGTGCAGCCGCACTCCGGTTCGTCCGCCAACAGTGCGGTGTACCTGGCGCTGTTGAACGCCGGCGACACCATCCTCGGCATGAGCCTGGCCCACGGCGGCCACCTGACCCACGGCGCCAAAGTGTCGTCCTCGGGCAAGCTGTACAACGCGGTGCAATACGGCATCGACACCAACACCGGGCTGATCGACTACGACGAGGTCGAGCGCCTGGCCGTGGAGCACAAGCCGAAGATGATCGTGGCGGGTTTTTCCGCCTACTCCAAGACCCTGGATTTCCCGCGCTTTCGCCAGATCGCCGACAAGGTCGGTGCGCTGCTGTTCGTCGACATGGCCCACGTCGCCGGCCTGGTGGCCGCCGGTCTGTACCCGAACCCGCTGCCCTACGCCGATGTGGTCACCACCACCACCCACAAGACCCTGCGCGGTCCACGTGGCGGGTTGATCCTGGCCAAATCCAACGAAGAAATTGAAAAGAAACTCAACTCTGCGGTATTCCCAGGCGCCCAGGGCGGCCCGCTGATGCACGTGATCGCCGGCAAGGCGGTGTGCTTCAAGGAAGCCCAGGAGCCAGGTTTCAAGGCCTATCAACAGCAAGTGATCGACAACGCCCAGGCCATGGCCGGCGTGTTTATCAAGCGCGGCTACGATGTAGTGTCCGGCGGCACCGATAACCACCTGTTCCTGGTCAGCCTGATCCGTCAGGGCCTCACCGGCAAAGACGCGGATGCCGCCCTCGGTCGCGCTCACATCACCGTCAACAAGAACGCCGTGCCCAACGACCCGCAGTCGCCCTTCGTGACCTCGGGCCTGCGTATCGGCACGCCGGCGGTGACCACACGCGGCTTCAAAGTGACCCAATGCCTGGAACTGGCCGGCTGGATCTGCGACATCCTCGACAACCTCGGCGACGCCGATGTGGAGGCCAACGTCGCCAAGCATGTGGCCGCCCTGTGCGCTGATTTCCCGGTTTATCGCTGAGCGCGGTTTTGGAGTAATGACTATGCAACGCTACTCGGGCTTCGGCCTCTTCAAGCACTCACTCAGCCACCACGAAAACTGGCAGAAAATGTGGCGCACGCCCACCCCGAAAAAGGTCTACGACGTGGTCATCGTCGGCGGCGGCGGGCATGGTCTGGCGACGGCTTACTACCTGGCCAAGGAGCACGGCATCACTAACGTGGCCGTGGTCGAGAAAGGCTGGCTGGGCGGCGGTAACACCGCGCGCAACACCACCATCGTGCGGTCCAACTACCTGTGGGACGAGTCGGCGCACCTGTACGAACACGCGATGAAACTCTGGGAAGGTTTGTCCCAGGATTTGAACTACAACGTGATGTTCTCCCAGCGTGGCGTCTACAACCTGTGCCACACCCTGCAGGATATCCGTGACTCCGAACGTCGCGTCAGCGCCAACCGCCTCAACGGTGTGGACGGCGAACTGCTCAACGCCAAACAAGTGGCCGATGAGATTCCGTACCTCGACTGCTCCAAGAACACTCGCTACCCGGTAATGGGCGCCACTGTGCAACGGCGCGGCGGCGTGGCCCGTCACGATGCCGTGGCCTGGGGCTTTGCCCGCGCAGCTGACGCACTGGGCGTGGACCTGATCCAGCAGACCGAAGTCATCGGTTTCCGCAAGGAAAACGGCGTGTGCATCGGCGTGGAAACCAACAAGGGTTTCATCGGCGCCAAGCGCGTCGGCGTGGTGACGGCGGGTAACTCCGGCCACATGGCTTCGCTCGCGGGCTTCCGCCTGCCGATCGAATCCCACCCGCTGCAAGCACTGGTGTCGGAGCCGATCAAACCGATCATCGACAGCGTGATCATGTCCAACGCCGTGCACGGTTACATCAGCCAGTCCGACAAGGGCGACCTGGTGATCGGCGCCGGTATCGACGGCTACAACGGCTATGGCCAGCGCGGCTCGTACCCGGTGATCGAGCACACCATCCAGGCCATCGTCGAGATGTTCCCGGTGCTGTCCCGCGTGCGCATGAACCGCCAGTGGGGCGGCATCGTCGACACCACGCCGGATGCCTGCCCGATCATCTCCAAGACCCCGGTCCCGAACATGTTCTTCAACTGCGGTTGGGGCACCGGTGGTTTTAAAGCGACTCCAGGCTCAGGCAACGTATTTGCCGCGAGCCTCGCCAAGGGTGAAATGCACCCGTTGGCTGCACCTTTCTCCATCGACCGTTTCCACAACGGTGCGCTGATCGACGAACACGGCGCTGCGGCCGTCGCCCACTAACAGGAGAAATTCCCTATGTTGCATATCTTCTGTCCTCACTGTGGCGAACTGCGCTCCGAAGAGGAATTCCACGCCTCCGGCCAAGCGCACATCCCGCGCCCACTGGACCCGAACACCTGCACCGACGAGGAGTGGGGCGACTACATGTTCTTCCGCGACAACCCGCGCGGCCTGCACCACGAACTGTGGATTCACGCCGCCGGTTGCCGCCAGTATTTCAACGCGACCCGCGACACCGTGACCTACGAAATTCTTGAAACCTACAAGATTGGCACCAAGCCGCAATTCACCGCCAAGGCTTCTGGAGAGAAGGTATGAGCCAGATCAATCGCCTGTCTAACGGTGGCCGCATCGACCGCAACAAAGCCCTGAGCTTTACCTTCAACGGCCAGAGCTACAAAGGCTTTGAGGGCGACACATTGGCCGCTGCATTGCTGGCCAACGGCGTCGACATCATCGGTCGCAGCTTCAAGTATTCCCGCCCGCGCGGCATCTTCGCCGCCGGTGCCGAAGAGCCGAACGCGGTGCTGCAGATCGGCGCCACCGAAGCCACGCAAATCCCCAACGTGCGCGCCACGCAACAGGCGCTGTACCAGGGTTTGGTCGCCACCAGCACCAACGGCTGGCCGAGCGTAAACAACGACATGATGGGCATTCTCGGCAAGGTCGGCGGCAAGCTGATGCCGCCGGGTTTCTACTACAAAACCTTCATGTACCCGCAATCGTTCTGGATGACTTACGAGAAGTACATTCGTAAGGCAGCCGGTCTTGGCCGCTCGCCGACCGAGAACGATCCGGACACCTACGACTACATGAACCGTCATTGCGACGTGCTGATTGTGGGCGCGGGCCCTGCCGGCCTGGCGGCTGCGTTGGCCGCCGCCCGCAGTGGCGCCCGGGTGATCATCGCGGACGAACAGGAAGAGTTCGGCGGCTCCTTGCTGGATTCCCGCGAAAGCCTCGATGGCAAGCCGGCGGCTGAATGGGTTGCCAGTGTGATTGCTGAACTCAAGGCCCTGCCGGACGTGGTGCTGCTGCCTCGCGCCACCGTCAACGGTTACCACGACCATAACTTCCTGACCATTCACGAGCGCCTCACCGACCACCTCGGTGACCGTGCGCCGATCGGCCAGGTGCGTCAGCGTATCCACCGGGTTCGCGCCAAGCGTGTCGTGTTGGCCACCGGTGCTTGCGAGCGCCCGCTGGTGTACGGCAACAACGACGTGCCGGGCAACATGCTGGCGGGAGCGGTCTCCACTTACGTGCGTCGCTACGGCGTGGCACCGGGCAAGAAGCTGGTGCTGTCCACCAACAACGATCACGCCTACCGCGTGGCGCTGGACTGGTTCGACGCCGGCCTCAGCGTTGTCGCCGTAGCCGATGCCCGCCACAACCCACGGGGCGCGCTGGTTGAAGAGGCGCGTGCCAAAGGCATTCGCATCCTCACCGGCAGCGCCGTGATCGAGGCCCGTGGCAGCAAGCACGTCACTGGCGCCCGTGTTGCGGCCATCGATGTCAAAGCTCATAAAGTCACCAGCCCCGGCGAGTGGCTGGAGTGCGACCTGGTCGCCAGCTCCGGCGGCTACAGCCCGGTGGTCCACCTGGCCTCGCACCTGGGCGGCAAGCCGACCTGGCGTGAAGACATCCTCGGTTTTGTACCGGGCGAAGCACCGCAGAAACGCGTGTGCGTCGGTGGCATCAATGGCGTCTATGGCCTCGGCGATTCCCTGGCCGACGGTTTTGAAGGTGGCGTGCGCGCTGCCAGCGAAGCCGGGTTTGCGCCGGTGGAAGGTACGCTGCCCAAAGCCTTGAGCCGTCTGGAGGAACCGACCCTGGCGCTGTTCCAGGTGCCTCACGAGAAAGCTACCGCACGGGCGCCGAAGCAATTTGTCGACCTGCAGAACGACGTCACCGCAGCCGCCATCGAACTCGCCACCCGCGAGGGTTTCGAGTCGGTGGAGCACGTCAAGCGCTACACCGCACTGGGCTTCGGCACTGACCAGGGCAAGCTCGGCAACGTCAACGGCCTGGCCATCGCGGCCCGTTCGCTGAATGTGACCATCCCGCAGATGGGCACTACCATGTTCCGTCCCAACTACACGCCGGTAACCTTCGGCGCGGTAGCAGGCCGCCACTGTGGGCACATCTTCGAGCCGGTGCGCTACACCGCGCTGCAAGCCTGGCACGTGAAAAACGGCGCCGAGTTTGAGGACGTCGGCCAGTGGAAACGCCCATGGTATTTCCCGCGCAACGGTGAAGATCTGCACGCCGCAGTGAAGCGCGAATGCCTGGCCGTGCGTGACAGCGTCGGCCTGCTGGACGCGTCCACCCTCGGCAAGATCGACATCCAGGGCCCGGATGCCCGCGAGTTCCTCAACCGCATCTACAGCAACGCCTGGACCAAGCTCGACGTGGGCAAGGCCCGCTACGGCCTGATGTGCAAGGAAGACGGCATGGTCTTCGACGACGGCGTGACTGCCTGCCTCGCCGACAACCACTTCCTGATGACCACCACCACCGGCGGCGCAGCACGCGTACTCCAGTGGCTGGAAATCTACCAGCAGACCGAATGGCCGGACCTCAAGGTGTACTTCACCTCGGTCACCGACCACTGGGCAACCATGACCTTGTCCGGCCCCAACAGCCGCAAACTGCTGAGCGAAGTCACCGACATCGACCTGGACAAGGACGGCTTCCCGTTCATGACCTGGAAAGAAGGCCTGGTTGGCGGCGTGCCGGCGCGGGTGTTCCGGATTTCGTTTACCGGTGAGCTGTCGTACGAAGTCAACGTGCAGGCCGACTACGCCATGGGTGTGCTCGAGAAAATCGTCGAGGCCGGCAAGCAGTACAACCTGACCCCGTACGGCACCGAAACCATGCACGTGCTGCGGGCCGAGAAGGGTTTCATCATCGTTGGCCAGGATACCGACGGCTCGATGACCCCGGACGACCTGAACATGGGCTGGTGTGTAGGCCGCACCAAACCGTTCTCGTGGCTCGGCTGGCGCGGGATGAATCGCGAGGATTGCGTGCGTGAAGACCGCAAGCAGCTTGTCGGACTCAAGCCGATTGACCCGAACGTGTGGCTGCCGGAAGGCGCGCAGTTGGTGTTCGACGCCAAGCAGACGATCCCGATGAAGATGGTCGGCCACGTCACCTCCAGTTATGCCCACAACTCCCTCGGTTATTCGTTTGCCATGGGCGTGGTGAAGGGCGGCTTGAAGCGCATCGGCGAGCGGGTGTTTGCACCGCTGGCGGATGGCAGCGTGATCGAGGCGGAGATTGTTTCTTCGGTGTTCTTTGATCCTAAAGGCGACCGCCAGAACATCTGACACCTGATCGTTCCCACGCTCCGCGTGGGAATGCATCCCGGGGCGCTCTGCGCCCCAAGAGCGGACGCAGAGCGTCCATGGCGGCATTCCCACGCAGAGCGTGGGAACGATCAAATTCAACACAGGTGCTTTATGACAGCAGCCAATGTTTACCAACAACGCCCCACCTCCGGAGCCAAGGCCGAGTCGTCGCTGCACCATGCCGACCTCGCCAGCCTGGTAGGCAAGGGCCGCAAGAATGCCGGCGTGACCGTGCGTGAAAAGAAACTGCTGGGCCACCTGACCATTCGTGGCGATGGCCATGACGCAGCCTTCGCCGCCGGTGTGCACAAAGCCTTGGGTATCGAATTGCCCGGTGCCCTGCAAGTCATCGTCAAGGGCGAGACCAGCTTGCAATGGCTCGGTCCGGATGAGTGGTTGCTGGTAGTGCCAGGCGGTGAGGAATTCGCCGCCGAGCAAAGTTTGCGTGAGGCGCTGGGTGATTTGCATATCCAGGTCGTCAACGTCAGCGGCGGCCAGCAGATTCTCGAACTCAGCGGCCCGAACGTGCGCGATGTGCTGATGAAATCCACCAGCTACGACGTGCACCCCAACAGCTTCCCGGTGGGCAAGGCGGTGGGCACGGTGTTCGCCAAGTCGCAATTGGTGATTCGCCATACTGCTGAAGACACCTGGGAGCTGGTGATTCGTCGCAGCTTCTCGGATTACTGGTGGCTGTGGTTGCAGGATGCGGCGGCTGAGTATGGTTTAAGCGTCCAGGCCTGATCGTTCCCACGCTCCGCGTGGGAATGCATCCCGGGACGCTCCGCGTCCCAAGAGCGGACGCAGAGCGTCCATTGCGGCGTTCCCACGCAGAGCGTGGGAACGATCAAGGAGTCACGAATAATGAGCCGCGTACCCGATACATGGATTTTGACCGCCGACTGCCCCAGCGTGCTCGGCACGGTGGACGCGGTCACTCGCTACCTGTTCGAGCAGGGCTGCTACGTCACTGAGCACCACTCCTTCGATGACCGGCTCTCGGGCCGGTTCTTCATCCGCGTGGAGTTCCGCCAGCCCGATGGTTTCGACGAACAAGCCTTCCGCGATGGCCTGGCCACCCGTGGCGAAGCCTTCGGCATGATCTTCGAACTGACCGCGCCGAACTACCGGCCGAAAGTGGTGATCATGGTCTCCAAGGCCGATCACTGCCTCAACGATTTGCTCTACCGCCAGCGCATCGGCCAACTGTCGATGGACGTGGTCGCCGTAGTCTCCAACCACCCGGACCTCAAGCCCCTGGCCGACTGGCACCAGATTCCGTATTACCACTTTCCCCTGGACCCCAACGACAAGCCGTCGCAAGAGCGCCAGGTGTGGCAGGTGATCGAAGAGTCCGGCGCCGAGCTGGTGATCCTTGCGCGCTACATGCAAGTGCTGTCGCCGGAGCTGTGCCGCAAGCTTGACGGTAAAGCCATCAACATCCACCACTCCCTGCTGCCCGGTTTCAAGGGCGCCAAGCCGTATCACCAGGCTTACAACAAGGGAGTGAAACTGGTGGGCGCTACTGCGCATTACATCAATAACGATTTGGACGAAGGCCCGATCATCGCCCAGGGCGTGGAGGTGGTGGACCACAGTCACTATCCGGAAGATTTGATTGCCAAGGGACGGGATATCGAAGGCCTGACCCTGGCCCGGGCCGTGGGGTATCACATTGAGCGGCGGGTGTTCTTGAACGCCAATCGGACAGTGGTGCTCTGATGGACGCCTTCGCGAGCAAGCCCGCTCCCACATTCGACCGCATTTCAAAGGTAGGACTCGGTCAACTGTGGGAGCGGGCTTGCTCGCGAAGAGGCCCTTACTAACAACGCAAAAACAGCATCTGTACCCGAGCACTTAAACGCGCTGCCTGCCTGGGCAACGCGGTTCCATAAAAACAACAGCGAGGTGAAAGCATGTCTGGTAATCGTGGTGTCGTGTATCTCGGCAACGGCAAGGTCGAAGTACAGAAAATCGACTATCCCAAAATGCAGGACCCCCGTGGCAGGAAGATTGAGCACGGCGTCATCCTGCGCGTGGTCTCCACCAACATCTGCGGCTCCGACCAACACATGGTGCGCGGCCGCACCACTGCCCAGACCGGCCTGGTCCTGGGCCACGAAATCACCGGCGAAGTGATCGAGAAGGGCAGCGACGTCGAGAACCTGAAGATCGGCGACCTGGTGTCGGTGCCGTTCAACGTCGCATGCGGCCGTTGCCGTTCCTGCAAGGAGCAGCACACCGGCGTGTGCCTGACCGTCAACCCGGCCCGCGCCGGTGGCGCCTACGGCTATGTCGACATGGGCGACTGGACCGGCGGCCAGGCCGAATACGTGCTGGTGCCTTACGCCGACTTCAACCTGTTGAAACTGCCGGACCGCGACAAGGCCATGGAGAAAATCCGCGACCTGACTTGCCTCTCCGACATCCTGCCCACCGGTTACCACGGCGCAGTCACCGCAGGCGTTGGCCCGGGCAGCACGGTCTACATCGCCGGTGCCGGGCCCGTGGGCCTGGCAGCTGCCGCCTCCGCTCGCCTGCTGGGCGCTGCGGTGGTGATCATCGGTGACGTCAACCCGATCCGCCTGGCCCACGCCAAGGCCCAGGGTTTTGAAATTGCCGACCTGTCGAAAGACACCCCGCTGCACGAACAGATCGCTGCGTTGCTGGGCGAGCCGGAAGTGGATTGCGCCGTCGATGCCGTGGGTTTCGAAGCGCGTGGCCATGGTCATGAAGGGGCCAAGGCAGAGGCTCCGGCCACCGTGCTCAACTCGTTGATGGGCGTGGTGCGGGTGGCTGGCAAAATCGGTATTCCGGGCCTGTACGTCACCGAAGACCCGGGTGCCGTGGATGCCGCTGCAAAAATGGGCAGCCTGAGCATTCGTTTCGGCCTGGGCTGGGCCAAGTCCCACAGCTTCCACACCGGGCAAACCCCTGTGATGAAGTACAACCGCCAACTGATGCAGGCGATCATGTGGGACCGTATCAACATTGCCGACATCGTCGGTGTGGAAGTCATCAGCCTGGATGACGCGCCACGCGGGTACGGCGAGTTCGATGCGGGCGTGCCGAAGAAGTTTGTGATTGATCCGCACAAGTTGTTCAGCGCGGCTTAAATCGCGGGCAAATAAAAAGGCGACCTCAGGGTCGCCTTTTTTGCATCTGCGGTTGGGTGGGAGAATCAGCGAATCGCCAAAGCCCCCTGATACACCGTTGGCCCCGTCGGCTGCTTGCTCACCGAGCCACCCTTGGTTTCCGAACTGACCATCAGTGTCACCGGCTTGCTGATCGACTCCTGCTGGCGAGGGTTGATGCCGATAATGCCTTTGCCGTCTTCCGGCAGCAGGCCCAGCGACACTGGCGTGCCGTCAGCCGGGACGGCCCACAGTTCCAGGCTTTGATCCGGAGCCGGTGCGGTGGCGGCAATCGGCTGCACTTCGAGGTAATCCTTGTGGGCCACGATTTGCGTGGCCGGTTGCTGGGTGGTGTTCACCAGCAATGCGGCAGCCTTGACGCTGTCCTGGGTGTAGAGGGCGCCGCCGACGCCTGCCACTATCACCAAACAGGCGCCGACGAACAGGCGTGGGCGGTTCCAGAATGAAGGCTTGTGCTCAATCACTTGGGGGTTGATCGCAGTCATTAGGCTCTTCCTGACATGTTTTGTAGTCTTTCATGGACCCAGTTAACGGCGATCGGTTCCTCATCCGTCGTATTGAGCCTCGGATCAGAGTGATGCCAATTGGCCCTGATACAGCACCGGCCCGGTGGGTTGTCCGGTCGGCGAGCCCCCCTGAGGCTCAAGGCTCACTGCCAGGGTCAGCGGCGCCGTCAGCAGCGCCTGGTGTTCTTTGCTCAACTGGATTCGGCCGTTACCCGACACCGGCAACAACCCCAGGGAGATGGGTTTGCCGCCTGCCGGGATTGCCCACAGTTCCAACGCGCGGGCCGGCTCCACGGCCGCCAGGGTCAGCGGTTCCACTTGCAGGTGATCCGCGTAGGCCTGGATCTTCAGCGCCGGCTGCTGATCAGCCGCCACCAGCGTGGCGTTGTACTCCACCCCAAGATCGCGCTGGTACAACACACCCACCAATACCGCGATCACCACCCCGCACGCCGCTACCAGCAAGCGCAGGTTCATCCAGAACGGTTTCTTCGCCGGCATATGCAGCACTTGCGGCTCAATGCGCGCCTTGATCCCTTCCCATACGTGGTCCGGCACCGGCCGTTCAGGCAGCGGCCCGGTGAGGCTGGCGAGGGCATCCTGCCAGTGCCCGAGTTCGACGCGCAGCGCCGCGTCATCCCGCAGCAGCGCTTCAAAGCGCCGGCGGGCGGTGGCAGGCATCAGCCCGATGGCGTAGTCAGCCGCCAGGGCGCGGCGCAGGGCGGTGGTCTGGTAGTTCATGATTCAAGGCACCTGCGCAAGCGCTCCATGCCGCGGCGAATCCAGGATTTGACCGAGCCCAGGGGCGCGGCCAGATGTTCGGCCAATTCCGAGCACGACAAGCCCTGGAAGTAAGCCACGGTGATCGATTGACGCTGCATGCCTTCGAGGCTGTCGAGGCAGCGGTTCAGGGCGAGGGCTTCACGCTCGCTGTCGAGCTGTTCATGGGCGCTGGGGCTTTCGTCGGCCGTGGCGTCCTCCTGGCCTTCGTTCAAGGGTTGTTCGCGGTGTTTGCGCAACTGGTCGATCGCCAGGTTGCGGGTGATATTGACCATCCAGGTCATGGGCGCCGACAGATGGGCCTCATAGCGTGAGGCGTTGTACCAGATGCGCACGAAGCTTTCCTGCAACACCTCCTCGGCCAGATCCTTGCGACCCATGAAACGCAAGGCAACACCATGCAAACGCGGGGAAACGCTGCGATAGAGCGTTTCGAACGCCTGGCGATTACCCAGTGAACACTGGGCCAGCAATTGCCGTAGCTGATCTGCATCGTGGGTCGAAATAGGGCTTCTCCAGGCGCTTGCAACAGAGCGATGGGACGGCGCACGGTAAAGAGGGCAGGCTGAGGTTAGTCCAGCTTGGGCATTCATTCCATCTACCTCCGTGCGGCTCGTGGTGGATATACGCAGCGCAAGGCGCATCGGATGCAGTGGTTTTCTGAACTAATCTGCAGGGAGGGAACAATCCTTCGGCGTACCCAGTCAAACTCCTGCTTTTTGCGCTTACTTTCAGAGGTTGTCTTGATGAAGATTTCACGCGGTTTTGCCCTGTCCTGCCTGTTGACCGTGGCGGCCAGCCCGGTATTTGCGGCAGGTTTCAGCCTCGGCGACGTGGCCAATGCCGTGTCCGGTGCACAAGGTGGCGACAAGGCAGCAGCGGCTGCACCCACTTCACAGACCGCTGGTCTGCTGCAGGCACTGACCTCGCAATTGAACGTGACCCCTGAGCAGGCCGTTGGTGGTACCGGCGCAATGCTGGGCCTGGCCAAGAATAAATTGGGCGGCGGTGATTACTCGCAACTGACCAAAAGCGTACCGGGCCTGGACAAGCTCTCCGGCAGCAACTCCCTGGGCAGCCTCGGCGCCCTGAGCGGCATGCTCGGCCAGAGCGGCGGCAGCAAGACCTCGGGCCTGGATGGCGTGTTGGGTAACGTGAAAAACACCAACGACCTGAACACTGCGTTCAGCGCGCTGGGCATGGACAGCGGGATGGTGGGCCAGTTTGCGCCGGTTATCCTGAAATACCTGGGCGGCCAGGGCGCCAGCGAGTCGGTGCTGGGCAAACTGGCTTCGGCCTGGGGCACTGGCGGCTAAGACCGCTCCGCGCGCAGTTGGGCGATGCGCGCATCCTTCTCCATCCAGAGCTGGTTGACCCAGTTCTGGACGGTCTGGCGAAACGCCGGATCGTTCTCGTAATCCCCCTGCCACAACGCCGGATCCAGCTCTCGGGTACGGATATCCACGATCACCTTCGGCACCGCACCACTGATCAAGTCCCAGAAGCCCGGAATGTTTTCCTGTGGATAAACCACGGTGACGTCGAGCACCGCATCCAGCTGTTCACCCAACGCCGCGAGCACGAACGCCACGCCACCCGCCTTGGGCTTGAGCAGGCGCTCGAAGGGTGAAGCCTGCTGTTTGCGCTTGGCCGGGGTGAACCGCGTGCCTTCCAGGTAATTCACCACGGTGACCGGCTGGCGCTTGAACAACTCGCAGGCCTCTTTGGTGATTTTCAGGTCCTGGCCTGCCAGTTCCGGGTGTTTGGCCAGGAATGCCTTGCTGTAGCGCTTCATGAACGGGTAATCGAGTGCCCACCAGGCCAGGCCCAGGAAGGGTACCCAGATCAGTTCCTTTTTCAGGAAGAACTTGAAGAACGGCGTGCGCCGGTTGAGGGCCTGGATCAGTGCGGGGATGTCGACCCAGGATTGATGGTTGCTGATCACCAGGTAAGAAGTGTCACCCCGCAGGTCGCCGCCGCCGCGAATGTCCCATTGGGTAGGGATGCACAGGGCGAAGATCAGCTTGTCGATCTCGGCCCAGGTTTCGGCGATCCACATGACGGCCCAGGACGCATAGTCACGAAAGCGACCGGGGGCCACCAGCTTGAGCAGGGCAAACACCATCAGCGGCCCGAACAGCACCAGGGTGTTGAGCAACAGCAGCAATGTGACGAAACAGCCGGTGAGCAGGCGGCGCATAAGTAACTCTTGGAATCATTTTTGGCCCGCCATGATAAGCAGCTTGGGCCTGGAGACCAAATCGCAAATAAGCTTACGAATGTTTCACAGCGGGCTGGGTATGCTCTGTGATCTAACTAAGCAGCGAATTTGCAGTCTAGAATTGGCCCACTTATTTCAAGGAAACCTCCTACGTGAAATCCATCCTTGCCCTGCTAACGCTGGTGGCCTTGCCTGTCATGGCCGCCGAGCCGACCCTTTACGGTCGCTACGAATACATCCAACTGCCGGAAATCGGTGAGACCTTCAAGGCCAAGATGGACACCGGCGCGCTGACCGCCTCGCTGTCGGCCCGGGACATCGAGACCTTCACCCGTGATGGCGACGACTGGGTACGCTTCCGCCTCGGCGGCAAGGACGCCACCAACAAGGTGTACGAGCACAAGGTGTCGCGCATCAGCAAAATCAAGAGCCGCGCCGACGAAGATGACGACAAGGACGAAGCCACCGTGGCCAAGCGCCCGGTGATCGACCTGGAAATGTGCCTGGGCAACGTCAAGCGCACCGTCGAGGTCAACCTCACCGACCGCAGCAGCTTCAACTACCCGCTGCTGATCGGCGCCAAGGCCCTGCGTGAATTCGGCGCTGCGGTAAACCCGGCCCGCCGTTACACTGCGGACAAACCGGACTGCTGACGGAACACCATGGCGCATATCCTGATTGTCGAAGACGAAGCGGCTATCGCCGACACGCTGATTTTCGCCCTGCAAGGCGAGGGCTTCACCACCACCTGGTTGAGCCTCGGCCAGGCGGCGCTGGCCCATCAGCGGCAAACCCCGGCGGACTTGGTCATCCTCGACATCGGCCTGCCGGACATCACCGGCTTTGAAACCTGCAAGCAACTGCGGCGCTTCAGCGAAGTGCCGGTGATGTTCCTCAGCGCCCGGGACGGCGAGATCGACCGCGTGGTGGGTCTTGAGATCGGCGCTGACGACTATGTAGTCAAGCCGTTCAGCCCGCGGGAAGTGGCAGCGCGGGTACGGGCCATTCTCAAGCGCGTGGGCCCCGGTGCTGCTCCGGCGGTGTTCCAGGTGGACCTGGAGCGCATGCAGATCAGTTATCGCGGCCAGCCCCTGAGCCTCACTCGCCATGAATTCCGTCTGCTGCACAGCCTGCTGGAGCAACCCGAGCGCGTGTTCAGCCGCGAGCAACTGCTGGATGCGGTGGGCGTGGCGGCGGACGCAGGCTACGAGCGCAATATCGACAGCCACATCAAAAGCGTGCGCAGCAAATTGCGCGCGGTGGCGCCCGAGGCGGAGCCCATCCAGACCCATCGCGGCCTTGGCTACAGCTACAGCCCGGGCAACAGCTGATGCGCCTGGGGATCCGGTTCTTCCTGGTGTACGCATTGTTTATCGGCCTGACAGGCTACTTCGTACTCAGCACCGTGATGAAGGAAATCCGCCCCGGCGTGCGCCAGTCCACCGAGGAAACCCTGGTGGACACCGCCAACCTGCTGGCGGAAATCCTGCGCGACGATGTGAAGAACGGCACCCTCGGCCAGAGCCACTGGCCCGAACTGCTCAAGGCCTACGGTGAGCGTCAGCCCGGCGCGAATATCTGGGGCCTGCCGAAAAACCAGGTCAACCACCGCATCTACGTCACCGACGCCAAGGGCATCGTGTTGCTGGACTCCACCGGCGAGGCGGTGGGCGAGGACTATTCGAAGTGGAACGATGTGTACCTGACCCTGCGCGGCGAATACGGTGCGCGCTCGACCCGCAGCGAACTGGACGACCCTGCCTCATCGGTGATGCACGTCGGCGCGCCGATCCGCGATAGCGGGCAGATCATCGGCGTGGTCACTGTGGCCAAGCCCAACAGTTCACTGCAACCCTATGTGGACCGCACCGAAGACCGGCTGCTGTGGTACGGCGCCGGGCTGGTCGCTCTGGGCTTGCTGTTTGGTGCGCTGTTGTCGTGGTGGTTGAGTGTCGCACTGCGCCGGCTGACGGCGTATGCCCAGGCGGTGAGTGAAGGCCGGCGTGCCGAGTTGCCGCACTATCGCGGCGGTGAACTGGAGCAGTTGTCCACCGCCGTGGAGCACATGCGCACCCAGCTGGAAGGCAAGGCGTACGTCGAACGTTATGTGCACACCCTGACCCACGAATTGAAAAGCCCGCTGGCGGCGATTCGTGGTGCGGCGGAGCTGTTGCAGGGCGACATGTCCCGTGACCAGCAGCAGCGTTTCGTGAGCAATATCGACAGTGAAAGTGCGCGCTTGCAGCAGTTGATCGAACGCTTGCTGAACCTGGCGCAGGTGGAGCAGCGCCAGGGCCTTGAGGACCAGGCCAGCCTGTCGTTGGCGGCGCTGGTGGACGAAGTGCTCAGAGCTCAATGTGCGCGCATTGAAGGCGCCGGGTTGCAGGTCGAGCAGGCGATTGACGCGGATCTGCAGGTGTACGGCGAGCCGTTCCTGCTGCGCCAGGCGCTGGGTAACCTGCTGGAAAACGCGCTGGATTTCACACCGCCCGGTGGCACATTGCGGTTCAGCGCCAAGGCCTTGGATGACGGGATCGAATTCACCCTGTTCAACCAGGCCGACGCCATTCCCGAGTATGCGTTGCCGCGCCTGAGCGAGCGCTTCTATTCCCTGCCGCGCCCGGCCAGCGGGCGCAAGAGCACCGGCCTTGGGCTGAATTTTGTCGAGGAGGTGATGAAGCTGCACGGCGGCTCACTGCAGATCGGCAACGTGCCCGGCGGCGTGCAGGTAAAACTGCATCTCCACACAGTCTCCACATTCCCTTCATAAATCCCCCTTAAGCGCCCGCCAGACTCTCCCCCATCAAAACAGGGAGAGCTTCATGAACCGCAATCTGCTTTTCAAATTGGGCGCCATCGCGCTGCTGATCGTGCTGTTGTTGATTCCGTTGCTGATGATCCACGGGGTGATTACCGACCGTCAGCAACTGCGCGACGACGTCTTGCAGGATATCGCCCGCAGTTCCAGCTACAGCCAGCGCCTCAATGGCCCGGTGCTGGTGGTGCCTTATCGCAAGACCGTCCGGGAGTGGAAGCTCAATGAAAAGCTCAACGAACGCTACGAAGAAACCCGCGAGGTGCGTGGTCATCTGTATTTCCTGCCGGAGCAATTTGCCCTCGACGGGCAGGTGCAAACCGAAGTGCGCGCCCGGGGCATCTACCAGGCGCGGTTGTTCCACGCCGACAGCCGTATCAGTGGGCGGTTTGTGTTGCCGGAGCAGTGGGGCATCAAGGAAAATTTTGCCGATTACCGCTTTGACCCGGCGTATCTGGCAGTGGGTATCAGCGACATTCGCGGCATCGAAAATGCGTTGAAGCTGGAGCTGGGCAGCCAGCAACTGGCGTTTTCCCCGGGCACTCAAGTGGCTTGGCTGGGGGAGGGTGTGCACGTGATGCTGCCCGAGCAGGACAGCCACAATCCGTCACCTTTTGACTTCGCCTTTGACCTGCGCCTGCAAGGCACCGAGCAACTGCAAGTGGTGCCGGTGGGCAAGACCAGCCAGGTCAAACTCGCGTCCAACTGGCCGCACCCAAGCTTTATCGGCAACTTCCTGCCGGCCCAGCGTGAGGTCACCGCGCAAGGCTTCAGCGCCCATTGGCAGACCACATTTTTCTCCACCAATTTGGAAGAAGCACTCAGCAGTTGCCTGGCCGAGCGTGGCTGTGACGACTTCAACAGCCGCAGCTTCGGCGTGAGCTTTATCGACCCGGTGGACCAGTACCTCAAGAGCGATCGGGCGATCAAATATGCGCTGCTGTTCATTGCCCTGACGTTTGCCGGTTTCTTCCTGTTCGAGGTGCTCAAGAGCCTGGCGGTGCACCCGATCCAGTACGCGCTGGTGGGGTTTGCCCTGGCGTTTTTCTACCTGCTGCTGTTGTCGTTGTCCGAGCACATCGGGTTTGGCCCGGCTTACCTGATATCGGCGGCGGCCTGTGTGTTGCTGATCGGGTTTTACGTCTGCCATGTGCTGCGCAGTGTCGCCCATGGCCTGGGGTTTTCAGCAGGGTTGGCGGCGTTGTATGGCTTGCTGTACGGGTTGCTGAGTGCCGAGGATTACGCGTTGTTGATGGGCTCGTTGCTGCTGTTCGGGTTGCTGGGCACGGTGATGGTGCTGACCCGCAAGCTGGATTGGTATGGGGTGGGCAAGCGCAAGGAGATGGGTGATGAGTAGGTTGTTGGGGTTGCGGGAAGATCAGCAAGAGGGCGCGCAGTTAGTGGTGAGGATCAACGCGCTGTTCCCTTTGGCCCGGGAGCTTTTTGTGGCGAGGGAGCTTGCTCCCGCTGGGCTGCGCAGCGGCCCCAAAAATCCTGGGAGCGCTTCGCACTCCAGCGGGAGCAAGCTCCCTCGCCACAGAGGGGCCCTTGCAGCAGGTTAGGCCGGTGGCTGGGTCTGGAGCATCGACGGCCGCTGACTCACCTCGGCATACCACGCCGCCAGCTTCGGATGGCTCGACCGCCACTGCATGTCCGGGTGGCGGAAGTCCAGATAAGCCAGTGCACACGCCACGCTGATCGCGGCCACGTCAAACGGCCCGGCCAGTTCGGCGATGGCGTCCTGTTCGAGCATGTCGAGGGCGCGGCGGATCTTGTCGCGCTGGCCTTCCAGCCACAGGTCCCAATGTTTTTCCTCGGGGCGCATGGCGGTTTCATAACGCACCAGTACGGCGGCATCCATGATGCCGTCGGCGGTCGAGGCCAGGGTCAGGCGCCGCCAGCGGGCCGGGCCGTTCCGGGGGATCAGTGGAGTCCCGGTGTGTTGGTAGTCGAGGTAATCGAGGATCACCCGGCTGTCGTGCAGCGCATTGCCGTCGGCCAGGCGCAGGGCGGGGATCTTGCCCAGCGCGTTGTCCAGGATTACATCGGCGTCGGGCTTGACCGGCGTCGGCACGCAGGCGTGCAAGGTCACGCGGTCCAGTTGACCGGTCTCGTGCAACAACACCCGTACTTTGCGCACAAACGGCGAGGCAGGGTTGTGGAACAACGTCATGCTGGGGGTGGACATGGGCATTCCTCGGAAAAGGGCAGCGCTAATCTATCTCAACGCTTGAGCAACGCCCAGCTACCTATGGCGGCCGGAATGCCCAGCCCCACCCAGCTCAGCGAATCCCACAAGCCGTCCCCCAGCAATGCCGCAAACAATCCGGCAGCACTCAACAACCCGATGGCCAGCGGAATGCCGAATACCTTCCAGAAACTCGATTGCCTCGGCTTCATGACTTGGCCGCCTTGCGCCGCACCAGCCACAGGTACACGCCACTGCCCAGGACGATGATGGTCAGCACATCCAGCACCGCCCACAGGATCTTCATCGGCATGCCGCCGTAGTCACCGAAGTGCAGCGGCTGGGACATGCCCATGGCGTCCATGTACCACGGCCGTTCGGCGATGGCGGTGACGTGCAGGTTGCTGGCGTCGATCAATACCGGCGTCAGCAGGTGTGAAGTCAGGTGGGTGCTGCCTTTCATGAACACCGCGTAGTGATGCTCGCTGGAGAAACGCGTGCCGGGGAACGCGATAAAGTCCGGCTCCATCCCGGGCGCGGCCTTGGCGGCAATCGTCAGCAGGTCGGTGGCGGGGGCGCGCAGGGTCAGCGGCGGGGCGTTTTTGTAAGGCTCGATCATTGCGCTGAGGCTGTCGGTGCGCCACGCGGCGATGATCAGGTCGGCGCAGGCGCTGATCACGCCGGTCACGCCCACCACCAGCGCCCAGGTCAGGGTGACCACGCCGATCAGGTTGTGCAGGTCGAGCCAGCGCAGACGGGTGGATTTGTCCTGGCGCACCGTGGCGAATTTCAGCCGGCGCATGAACGGCAGGTACAACACCGTGCCGGAGATGATCGCCAGCACAAACATAATGCCCATGAACGCCAGCAGCAACTTGCCCGGCAGCCCGGCGAACATATCGACGTGCAGGCGCAGCAGGAACATCGTCAGCCCGCCGTTGGCCGAAGGCGTTTCCAGGGCTTCGCCGGTGCGGGCGTCGAGCATGAAGGTGTGGGAGGAATTGGGTTCGGTGCCGGCGGTGGCGGCCATGATCGCGATCACGCCGTTCTTGTCGTCTTCGTCCCAGGCCAGGTATTGCATGGCTTCGCCGGGGCGATGGGCCTGGGCTTTGGCAACAAGCTGTTCGAGGTTCAGCTGTGGGGTATCGGCGGGCATCTGTGCCAGCTCGGGTTCGTTGCCCAGCAGGTGGTCGATCTCGTGGTGGAAGATCAACGGCAGGCCGGTGAGGGCGAGCAGCAGCAGGAATACGGTGCAGACGAGGCTGGTCCAGGTGTGGATGAAGGACCAGCGGCGGATGGTTTTGCTTTTCATTTTCTAGCCTTCAGACACACCGAAGCCGCCCACGGGGGCGGCCCGGTTGTTAACTCAGCCGATTACCACTGGTAGGTGGCACTGGCGACGACGCTGCGTTGGTCGCCGTAGTAGCAGTAGGAAGCATCGCAGGTGGAAATGTAGTCCTTGTCGAACAGGTTGGTGGCATTCAGTTTCACCGAAGCCCCCTTGAGGCTGTTGTCCAGGCGGCCGAGGTCGTAATGCACGGAGGCATCGAACACGGTGTAGGCATTGGCCTTGCCCAGCCAGGTGTTGCCCTGGTCGCCATAGGTATTGCCGGTGTAGCGGGCACCCGCGCCAATGCCGAAACCGTCGAGCACACCGGCGTGCCAGGTGTAGTCGGTCCACAGTGAGGCTTGCTGGTTTGGCATCAGTTGCAGGCGGTTGCCTTTGTATTGGCCTTTTTGCACTTCGGATTTGGCCAGGGTGTATGCCGCGATGACCTTAAGGTTCTCGGTCACGTCAGAGACGGCTTCCAATTCCAGGCCCTTGACCTTCACTTCGCCGGTCTGGTCGGTGATCGACTGGCCACCGGCACCGAAGCTGGTAACCAGCACGTTCTTTTGGGTCAGGTCGTACACCGCTGCGCTCAGCAGGGTATTTGAGCCGGGTGGTTGGTACTTGACCCCCAATTCCCATTGCTTGCCTTCGGTGGGTTTGTACGACTCGGTTGGCGAGACGCTGGCGTTACTCGCTGGCTGGAACGATTCGGCGTAGGAGAGGTACGGAACGAAGCCCGAATCGAACACATAGCTCAGCGCGGCGTTGCCACTGAAGTTCTTGCTGCGGTCGGTATTGGTTGCATCGTTTTTGTTGAAGTAGGTGGTGCCTTGGTGCACCCAGTCTTCACGCCCGCCAAGAGTCAGGCGCCACTTGTCCAGGGCCATCTGGTCCTGGGCGTAAAGGCCAGTCTGGATGGTTTTCTGGTTGTAGTCGTAATAAGCGGTGGAGCGCGCCGGACGCACCACCGGCTTGGTGTTGACGGGGTTGTAGAGGTTGACTGTGCCGCCGTCACCGAAGATCGACAGGTACGAGGTGTCGGTGCGCTGGTGATCCAGGCCGAGCAACAGCGTGTGGGTGATATCACCGGTGGCGAAGTCAGCCTGGAAATTGTTGTCGACGGCGAACTGGCCGATGTTTTCGTCGACGTTGGTCGACCCGCGGCTGGTATTGCCCTCGGCATCAATGGTCGAGTAACCGTAGGAACCCACGGTCAGTTGCTGGAAAGCCAGCTCCGACTTGGTGTAACGCAGGTTCTGCTTGAACTGCCAGGTATCGTTGAAGCGATGCTCGAAGGCGTAGCCCAGCGCGTAGTAGGTGCGGTCGTAGTACTCGTAGTCCGGGTCGCCAAGGTTCTTGTGATGAGAGATGTCCCCCAGCGGCGATTTGATCTTGGTGCCGACAATGGGCAGGAACTGACTGGTGGCGCCGGTATCGTCGCGGGTGAACTGCGACAGGAACGTCAGCTTGGTGTCGGTATCAATATTCCAGGTCAGGCTGGGGGCGATGTTGTAGCGCTTGTTGTCGATGTGATCGACCTGGGTGCCGGCGTCGCGCACCACACCGCTGAGGCCGTAGAGAAACTGGCCTTCATCATCGATCTTGCCGGTGCTGGCGAAGTTGATCTGGCGGTAGTTGTCGCTGCCGTACTGCACCTGGATGGCATTGCTCGATTCAGCGCTGGGGCGGCGGCTGACCATATCCAGCAGGCCGCCGGGCGGGGTCTGGCCGTAGACCGACGAGGCCGGCCCACGCAGCAGCGCAAGGCGGTCGAGGTTCCAGGTTTCGGCTTTCGGGTTGGCATACACGCCGCGTGGCAGCGGCAGGCCGTCGAGGAACTGGGTGGGTTCGAAGCCGCGTACACGCATCCAGTCGTAGCGGGTGTCACTGCCGTAGCTGGCGGACACGATACCGGGCATGTATTTGACGGCGTCATCCAGGTTCTGGACGTTGCGGTCCTGCATTTGCTGGCGAGTGGCGACGGAGATCGAACGCGGGGCTTCGACCAGTGCGGTATCGGTCTTGGTGCCGGCAGCGGTGCGGGTCGCCAGGTAACCATCAACCGGCCCCCATGCGCTTTCCGCGTCGGCCTGGCCGGTAATGCTGGTCTCCGGCAATGCCACGACCCCATCCGGGATCGCTACCAGGCTGAACGTGCCTGCACTGCTTTGCTCCAGTTGCAGCCCGGTCCCGCGCAACGCTTCACGCAATGCGCCTTGTGCATCGAATTGCCCTTTTACCGGCGCGGAAGTCTTGCCCGCTGCCAACCCCGGGTTCAGCGTCAGCGCCAAACCGGCCTGGCTGGCGATCTGGTTCAGGGTGGTGGCCAGCGACGCTGCCGGCAGATTGTAGGCGCGCACACTGGACGCTTGTTCGGCGGCGAGCAACTGGGTGCTGGCCAGCGGGGCGCTGAGGGCAATGGCCACGGCCAACAGGCTGGGGCGCAACAAGGTGTCTAGCGTGCGGGACATAGGGCGGCTCCTGAATGGAAATATTTCTCAATTGCCTATGTGCCGAGCGAGATGCAAAAAGTGATAGGGCTCGATGAAAATAATTTCTATTAGTGGGTGAGTGCTGTTTTTGAGGGCCTCATCGCAGGCAAGCCAGCTCCCACAGGGGAACGCATTCCACCTGTGGGAGCTGGCTTGCCTGCGATGACAATGGCCTATGCACCACAGGAGCCTACGGCTTGGGCGCCACCGTCACCCACCACGGCGTGTGTTGTTGAATCTGCACCGGCAAGGTCGGCAGCAGCGCGTTCAGTGCCAGGTTGGTGTCGTGCAACGGAAAGCTGCCGGTGATCCGCAGGTCGGCCACCTGTTTATCCACACCCAGGTAACCGGTGCGGTAGCGGCTCAGCTCGGCAACCACATCGCCGAGCCGCGCGTTGTCCACCACCAGCATGCCGCGCGTCCAGGCGTCGGTGCCGGGGCTGACGGCAAGCATCGGGCCGAGGCTGTCGCGGCGCATCAGCACTTGCTGGCCTTCCTTGAAGATCTGCTCTTGATGCAGCGCTTCAGGCTGTGCGCCGACGGCAGACTGCAACACGCTGAGGCGGGTGCCATCTTCCTCGCGCTTGACGATAAACCGTGTGCCCAGGGCGCGCAGGCTGCCTTCGCGGGTTTCGACAAAAAACGGGCGGGCGTCGTTGTGGCCGGTTTCGACAAGGATCTCGCCTTCCTGCAATACGATCAGCCGACGTTTCTCGTCAAAGCGCACGTCAATGGCGCTGTGGGTGTTGAGGTTGATCACGGTGCCATCCGCCAGCTTCAGGGTGCGCTGTTCACCGGTGGCGGTGCGCTGGTCGGCCAGCCAATAGTTGAGCGGCACGTAGCGCTGGCCGACGAACAATGCCAGGCCGCACACCAGCACCACACTGGCCAGGCCACTACCGAGCTTGCGCACGCGGCGGCGAATGCCTTCGCGCGACTGCAGCAATGCCGCACGGGCCGGGCCCGAGGCCACACTGAAACGCTGATCGAGCATGCCCAACTGGCGCCAGGCGCGGGCGTGTTCTTCGTTGCTGGCCAGCCATTTGGCGAATTCTTCCTGCTCCACGGCACTGCCGTCGCCCGAGTCGAGGGACAGTTGCCAGGCAATGGCCGCGTCGAGCACCCGCGCCGACACCGGCTTGGAACTGACCGGGCTCACAGCGGCTCGCCATACAGGGCGATGTAGCACTGGCGGATACCCTGGGCCAGGTATTGCCGCACCCGCGGCACGGAAACCCCCAGGCGCTGGGCGATTTCGGCGTGGCCCATGCCGTCGAGGCGGTTGTAGAGGAAGGCCGCGCGGGCCTTGCTCGAGAGTTTGCCCAGCAGGCGGTCGATGGCCTTGAGGTCTTCGAGGATCAGTTGCTGTTCTTCCGGGGACGGGTGCTCGCTTTCCGGGATCAGCATCAGTTCGGTGAGGTAAGCCTGTTCCAGCGCGGCGCGGCGGAAATAATCGAACAGCAGGCCCTTGGCGATGGCCACCAGGAACGCCCGCGGCTCGCGGGGTTCACGCAGTTCTTCACGGCCCAGCAGGCGCATGAAGGTGTCCTGGCTGAGGTCTTCGGCGCGGCTGGGGCAGGCCACGTTGCGTCGCAGCCACGCCAACAGCCAGCTGCGATGGTCGCGGTACAACGCGCCAACAAGCTCACTGTGGGGACTTTGGATTGACGACAAGGCGACACCGATCGGAAAGTTTAAACTAACGAGAATTATTCGCGATTGTGGCAGAGGTGTAAGGCGGGTGCAATTGGCGTTGGTCGGGCGGCGGCGTAATGCTATCTATCATGATGATGCCGCTTACTGTGGCGAGGGAGCTTGCTCCCGCTCGGCTGCGCAGCAGTCGTAATCCAGGCAGTGCATTTATTCAGTTGGAAATGGGTTGGCTGATTTGGGGGCGCTTCGCACCCCAGCGGGAGCAAGCTCCCTCGCCACACTTAGAATGAGGGCGCTTGCTTGCGGCGTTTCCACTGGCCCAGGCGCTGTTGTAACGCGTGTGGGCTGTCGATCTGCTGCTGCCGTGCGCGGCTGAACAAGATCAGCATCAGTTCCGCCGTTGCCAACGCATCCGCACTGGCATGGTGACGCTCGCCCACTTGCAGCTTGAAATGCGTGATCCAGTCATCCAGCCCGGCTTCGCGGATGTTCGCGTCGGGGCACAGCAGCGGGGCGATGTCGGCCACGTCCAGGAACGGGTGATTCAAGCGATAGCCCAGGCTGTCCTTGAGTGCCCGGCACAGCATGTGTTGATCGAAGGGCGCATGAAACGCCAGCAGCGGGCTGTCGCCGACGAACTCCATGAAGTCCATCAGCGCTTCTGCCGGGTCACTGCCCGCCGCAATGGCGCTGGGCCCCAGGCCATGGATCAGCACGCTGGGGTTGAGCTTGGTCTCGGCCCGGTGCAGGGTGCGTTCGAACAATTGCGAGAAGTCCACTGCGCCGTCCTCGATCACCACGGCGCCAATGGAAAGCACCTGGTCACGATTGAGGTTCAGGCCGCTGGTTTCCAGGTCCACCACCACCCAGCGCTGGGCCCGTAGCGATCCGTCCCCCAGTTCCCCAGGTGTGGGCAATTGTTCGACGCGCCGTTGTTGCGCCGCATCCAGGCCAGGTTTGGGTTTGCGCAACCAGCCAAACCAGTTCACAGCTGATACCGCAACGTCAGGCTGCCTTGCAGGCGTTGGGCCTGGCGCAGGGATTCGCGCAGGATGCGCCGGTCGAGGTGGTTGA
The DNA here is from genome assembly GCF_013385455.1 of Pseudomonas sp. G1002. NCBI lineage: Bacteria > Pseudomonadati > Pseudomonadota > Gammaproteobacteria > Pseudomonadales > Pseudomonadaceae > Pseudomonas > Pseudomonas sp. G1002. The sequence goes on along the minus strand of NZ_JACAPY010000027.1, from coordinate 101,843 downwards.
GGCTGTCGGGATCGACGCGGTTGGAGTAGGGCAGGTTCTCGCGGGTTTGCAGTTGGTGTTGTTGCATGCGGGTTTGCTGGATGAAGTGATAGGCCTCTTCATAGGCGGCGCCATCAAGGCGTTCGATGACTTCCCTGGCCACCAGTTGGCGCAAGCGCTCCAGGGTGTTGATGGCGCTGATGCCGTTGGCCAATGCCAGCAGACGGGCACCGTCGACAAATGGCGTGAGGCCTTGCACCTTGAGGTCGAGGGTTGCCTTGTCGGCGCCTTTGCGCGTCAACACAAAATCCCGGAAGCGCCCTACCGGCGGGCGCTGGCGCAACGCGTTCTCGGCCAGCATGCGTTGGAACAAACGGTTGTCTGCCACCTGGTCGAGAATGCCCTGGCGCAATTGCTCGCACCCTTGCTCATCGCCCCACACCACCCGCAAATCAAAATAGATGCTCGAACCCAGCAGATTCTCCGGCGTCGCCTCACGGATAAACCCGGAAAAGCGCCGCGCCCATTCCGCCCGGGACAGGCACAGCTCCGGGTTACCGGCCATGATATTGCCTTTGCACAGGCTGAAGCCGCACAGCGCCAGGCTCTGGTTGATCTGTTGTGCCAGCGGCAGCAGGCGCCCGCGAATCTCGGCGGCTTCGGCGGCGTCCCGGGCTTCGAACAGGATGCCGTTGTCCTGGTCGGTATACAGCGTCTGCTCGCGGCGGCCCTCGCTGCCGAAACACAGCCAGCTGAATGGCACGCCCGGGTCGCCCTTGTCGGCCAGGGTCAACTCGATGACACGGCACACCGTGTGATCGTTGAGCAAGGTGATGATGTGGGTGATCTGCGTAGACGACGCGCCGTGGGCGAGCATGCGCTCCACCAACTGGCCGATTTCGCCACGAATCGCCACCAGGTTTTCGACCCTGGGCGCATTGCGGATGGTGCGCGCCAGGTGCACCAGGTCAACCCGCTGCAGGGAAAACAGGTCACGCTCGGACACCACGCCACACAGGCGCTGATCCTTGACCAGGCACACGTGGGCGATATGCCGCTCGGTCATCGCAATCGCCGCGTCGAAGGCGCTGTGGTCCGGCGTGAGGAAAAACGGCGCCTGGGTCATATGGCGCTCGATGGCCTGGTTGAAATCACTGGTGCCGTCGGCCACCACCTGGCGCAGGTCCCGCAGGGTGAAAATCCCCAGGGGCGCCTTGTGTTCATCGACGATCACAATGCTGCCCACTTGCTGCTCGTGCATTTGCGTGACCGCTTCACGCAGCGGCGTCAGAGGGCTGCAGGTGACCGGGTGGCGCATGGCCAATTCGCCCAGGCGGGTGTTCAGCGAATATTGGGTGCCGAGGGTTTCCACGGCCTTTTGCTGGACTTGCTGGTTGACCTGGTCCAGCAAGCTGCTCACGCCGCGCAAAGCAAAGTCGCGAAACGCGCTGGAAAGGGCGAACAGCTTGATAAAGGCCGGCTTGTTCAGTTGCAGGCAGAAGGTGTCTTCGGCGGCTTTGTGCTCGGTACGGGTGGCCCGCTCCCCCAGCAGCGCCGCCAGCGGAAAACATTCACCGGTGGTGATTTCAAAGGTGGTTTCTGTCGAGTCCGGCCGCTCGCCGACTACGCGCCCCTGCTTGACGATATAGAAGTGTTCCACCGGCCCGCCCGAGGGCTTGAGGATGCTCTCGCCGGGGCCGTAGAAGCGCAATTGACACTGCTCTACCAGAAATCCCAGGTGGGCGTTTTCCATTTGGTTGAACGGCGGGAAGCGTTGCAGGAATTGCAGGGTGCCGTGGATGTTCTGCAACACAGCGGTTTTCCCCGCTTGTGTGAAAGCATCAGCTTTACTCATACCTATGACCGCAGTTTTTTTGTCGTTATCGTGCCCCATGGTCGACTCCTGCGCTGCGGGTGCCCATTGGACGTAAGTCTAGGTAGCGTTATGCCTTCCACGACTAGGGAAAAACCTTACATGAATATCGTCCAAACCCCGTAGAACGCCCACTAGGCAAACTTTCCGACGAAGTGCACATTGTTCGCCCTTCCGGCGATGTCTGACTTCTGTGCTGGGAGATTGAATAGAACTGCCGAGAAACGTATGTCCGACCACGATATTTTGAGTGATGCCGAGCGCGAGGCCCTGAGTGCTGTTATGCAGGAGCCGGATTTGCCGCCACAACGGGTTTTGATCGTGGATGACGACAAGGACGCGCGCGAACTGTTGGCAGAAATTCTTGGCCTGGACGGCATTCGTTGCATGACTGCCGACAGCGGCGAGGCTGCATGGGACTTGTTGAGTTCCAGCAGCTCCATCGGCTTGCTGATCACCGACCTGCGCATGACGCCGAGCAACGGGCTGCAATTGATTCGCCAGGTGCGCGAATCCACCCGGGCGGCGCTGCCGATCATCATCATGTCGGGTGACGCCGAAGCGCCGGATGTGATTGATGCGATGCATTTGAGCGTGGTGGACTTTTTGCTCAAGCCGATTGATAGCGTGAAGCTGGCGAAAATGGTGAAGCGGGAGTTGGGGATGGCGTCCTAGACGGTGCCATTGGTCTGATTTCGCGAAGAACTGTCAATTCTGACAGTAGGAAAGTATCGAACTTCGCATGTTTACTGATTAGGAGGGGGTGGGTCGCAGGCCTGCACCTAATCAATTTGTGGACAGGAGTTCATCATGAGTACTGAAAAATTCAATATCGATGAGAAAGAACTGCACAAGGCCAAGACTTCAAGCAGTGGTGATGCTCGTATTGAAGTTTCGCGAGATGGCACCTTGAGTCATGTATTTGTGCCTACAGACGTCTTTGGCTATCTCTCCTGGAGCGCTTTGGACGGTGCAGTTGAGAGTGTTCGTATCTACTACGGAAGCGACTTGAAAGCCGGGCCGCATCATCGGAAAGCTCCACTTCTTAATGTCACCTACCGCGATGCCGACGGCCATTCATACCATCAGCCTGTGCTGGGTGACCTCACTGTGCTGGTCGATCGTCCGGAGTCCGGTACTACCTTCAAGCACATCGGGAAACTTACAAACGTAACGTTTGAATCGGACGGAGGAACGGTCACGCTTAATGGGAACTACACCGTTGAGTCCGATTGACATCCCAAACAAAAAAGCCCTGATCGATAGGTCAGGGCTTTTTCGTTTCTAGCGCTTACTCACAGACCATTCTTGGCCTTGAACTCCCGACGCCGACGGTGCAACACCGGCTCGGTATAGCCGTTCGGTTGCTTGGTCCCTTCAATCACCAACTCCACCGCTGCCTGGAACGCGATGTTGCTGTCGAAATCCGGAGCCAGCGGACGATACAGCGCATCCCCGGCGTTCTGACGGTCCACCACCGGCGCCATGCGCTTGAGGCTTTCCATCACCTGGGCTTCATTGACGATGCCGTGGCGCAACCAGTTGGCAATGTGCTGGCTGGAGATACGCAGGGTGGCGCGGTCTTCCATCAGGCCGACGTCGTTGATGTCCGGGACTTTCGAGCAACCCACGCCCTGGTCGATCCAGCGCACCACGTAACCGAGGATGCCCTGGGCGTTGTTGTCCAGCTCGTTGCGGATTTCTTCCTCGGACCAATCGGTATTCTGGGCCAGGGGAATGGTCAGGATATCGTCTACCGAAGCACGTTCGCGCTTGGCCAGTTCGGCCTGGCGGGCGAACACGTCAACCTTGTGGTAGTGCAGCGCATGCAGCGCAGCCGCCGTCGGCGAAGGAACCCACGCGGTGTTGGCGCCGGCCAGCGGGTGAGCAATCTTCTGCTCCAGCATGGCGGCCATCAGGTCGGGCATCGCCCACATGCCTTTACCAATTTGTGCGCGGCCTTGCAGGCCGGTGCTCAAGCCGATGTCCACGTTCCAGTTTTCGTAGGCGCCGATCCACTTCTCGGCCTTCATGGCGGCCTTGCGCACCATCGCGCCGGCTTCCATGGAGGTGTGGATCTCGTCGCCGGTACGGTCGAGGAAGCCGGTGTTGATAAACACCACGCGCTCGCTGGCGGCCTTGATGCAGGCCTTGAGGTTGACCGTGGTACGGCGCTCCTCGTCCATGATCCCGACTTTGAGGGTGTTGCGCGGCAGCTTCAGCACGTCTTCGATGCGACCGAACAGCTCGTTGGTGAACGCAGCTTCTTCCGGGCCGTGCATTTTCGGTTTAACGATGTAGACCGAACCGGTGCGGCTGTTCTTGCGGCGGGTGTTGCCGTTAAGGCTGTGGATCGCCGACAGGCTGGTGAGCAGGCCATCGAGAATGCCTTCCGGCACTTCGTTGCCATCCTTGTCGAGGATCGCGTCGATGGTCATCAAGTGGCCAACGTTACGCACGAACAGCAGCGAACGACCGTGCAGGGTCACTTCCTTGCCGTCGGCACCGGTGTAGACGCGGTCGGCGTTCATGGTGCGGGTAAAGGTCTTGCCACCCTTGGCGACTTCTTCCGACAGGTCGCCCTTCATCAGGCCGAGCCAGTTGCGGTAGATCACCACCTTGTCATCGGCATCGACGGCGGCGACGGAGTCTTCGCAGTCCATGATGGTGGTCAGGGCGGCTTCCATCAGCACGTCTTTCACGCCGGCGGCGTCGGTCTGGCCGACCGGGGTGCTGGCGTCGACCTGGATTTCGAAGTGCAGGCCGTTGTGCTTCAGCAGGATGGCGGTCGGCTTGGCTGCGTCGCCCTGGTAGCCGATCAACTGGGCATCGCTGCGCAGGCCGCTGTTGCTGCCGCCCTGGAGGCTGACCACGAGCTTGCCGTCGACGATCTTGTAGCCAGTGGAGTCCACGTGGCTGCCGGCAGCCAATGGCGCGGCTTCGTCAAGGAAGGCGCGGGCGAAGGCGATGACTTTGTCGCCACGCACCTTGTTGTAGCCTTTGCCCTTTTCGGCGCCGTCGGCTTCGCTGATGGCGTCGGTGCCATACAGCGCGTCATACAGCGAACCCCAGCGCGCATTCGAGGCGTTGAGGGCGAAACGGGCGTTCATCACCGGCACCACCAGTTGCGGGCCGGCCATGTGGGCAATTTCTTCATCGACGTTTTGGGTCGAGGCCTGGAAATCCGCGGCTTCTGGCAGCAGGTATCCGATATCTTGAAGGAAGGCTTTGTAGGCCACCGCGTCGTGGGCCTGGCCGGCGTGCGCCTGGTGCCAGGTGTCGATCCGCGCTTGAAAATCGTCGCGTTTGGCGAGTAGGGCTTTGTTCTTCGGCGCCAGGTCGTGGATGACCTTGTCGGCACCGGCCCAGAACTGGTCGGCGGTGATGCCGGTACCAGGAATGGCTTCGTTGTTCACGAAGTCGAACAGGACTTTGGCGACCTGCAGGCCACCAACTTGAACGTGTTCAGTCATTGCTTGCCTCACTCTGCGGAGCTTATGCGCTTTTCAGCTTTTCAATTTACCAATGAAGCCTCTGGCCATGTAAACCGTGAACACGCTGCACCAGTACATGCCGTAGAAGGCGGCTGGGCGGGCGGCGTCGCGGTGCGTGGTTGCCTTGGCAGACATCGACCTAACGTTATGTAGTGCGCGATTGGGCATACTACATGATGAGTTGCGGTTGTGAAAATTAGACTAAATACGTCGTTTAGCGACCCACTTTGGTCGTACGGTCACAGTGGGGTACGGGATGTTCTCAAAAAACTATTGGATTGTTCCATATAAATATAAAAATGGTACACGATTTGTTTTCGTGGCTACCTGAGTCCACCTTGGTAGGTACGAGGGGAACGCCTGGTTCCTACCTGATTTTCATAAGAAGAGGACGACACCATGGACCATCTCGTACTGACTGTCATCGCCCCGGACAAACCCGGTGTGGTCGAACGCATCGCCCAATGCATCGCCGCCCATGGCGGCAACTGGCTGGAAAGCCGCATGGCGCACATGGCCGGGCAGTTTGCCGGGATTTTGCGGGTGAGCGTGCCGGCGGAAAATCGGCTGGACTTGATTGGCGCGCTGGAAGACTTGTCCACCCACGGCATTCGCGTGCTGCTGGGCGAAAGCAGTTCGCTCGCCCCCAGCGAGTCGCAACCCATCGCGATGGAACTGGTCGGTAACGACCGGCCGGGGATTGTTCGCGACATCACCGCGCTGCTCAGCAAGCAGGGCGTCAACCTGGAGCGCTTGATCACCGACGTGCGCCCGGCGCCCATGAGCAGCGACCTGCTGTTCCACGCCGAAGCCTTGCTGGCGGTGCCGTTGACGCTGCCGCTGGAAACCTTGCAGGCGGCGCTGGAAACCCTGGCCGACGACTTGATGGTGGAACTGGAACTACGCAGCGAGGAATAGTTGCCCACAAGGTTATGCATGGAAATCTTGCATGGGCCTGTGGATAACCTGTAGAGACCCGCGTCCGGCCCAGGCGGGCCGTGGCTCTTCGCCAGCTGGCTAAAAAACGAACAGTTTCAAGGGCTTGTGCACAAACGCCGGGGACCAGGCTGTGGATAACCTTGGGGTGAATGCCTGCAAGCCACACCAGCTGTGGCTTGCAGAGGTTTGTACGTTATTTGATCAGTTTTTCCGCACAGTCATCCAGGCGTCGATGCTGTAAACCACCAGGCCGGCCCAGATAAAGCAGAAGGCGATCAGCGTGGCGGGTGCCAGGTGTTCGTTGAACAACAGCACGGCTTCCAGCAGCACCAGGGTGGGCGCCACGTATTGCAGGAAGCCCAGGGCGGTGTAGGGCAAATGCCGTGCGGCGGCGTTGAAACACACCAGCGGGATCAGCGTCACCGGGCCTGCGGCCACCAGCCACCACGCTTCGGAGGTGCTCCAGAATTCCATCTGTGCGCTGTGGGCCGAGGGGTTGAACAGCAACCATGCGATGGCAATCGGCACCAGCATCCAGGTTTCCACCACCAGCCCGGGCAATGCCTTGACCGGCGCCTGCTTGCGGATCAACCCGTAGAAACCAAAGGTCGCCGCCAGGACCAGGGATACCCACGGCATGCTGCCGACTTGCCAAACCTGTTGCGCCACGCCTACCGCTGCCAGGCCCACGGCCACCCATTGCAGCCGGCGCAGGCGCTCGCCGAGGATCACCATGCCCAGCAGCACGTTCACCAGCGGGTTGATGTAGTAACCCAGGCTGGCCTCCAGCATGCGGCCACTGTTCACCGACCACACATAGGTCAGCCAGTTGGCCGCGATCAAGGTGCCGCTCAGGGCCAGGATCGCCAGGCGCCTGGGGTTGTCCCGCAGTTCTCGGAGCCAGCCCGGGTGTTTCCAGACTATCAGCAGCAGACTGCCGAACAGCGCCGACCACAGCACGCGGTTGACGATGATTTCTGCGGCGGGAACGCTGGCGATGGCCTTGAAGTAGATCGGGAACAGGCCCCAGATGACGTAGGCGCTCAGGCCCAATATGTACCCGCGACGGGGGTTGGCGGCTTGCATGCAGAATCCTTGCTTAGGCAGCTAACAAAGCCGCGATTGTAAGGATATTTGTCAGCGGATGTGTGTTGAAAGTGTAGGGCCCAAGGTCAGGGCCCAGACGGCAGGGATCAGAACAGCTTCAACGGTTCTTCGTTGAGCGCCGACAACTGTTCACGCAACGCCAGAACCTGGTCGCCCCAGTAACGTTCGCTGCCAAACCAGGGAAAGCTGTGGGGGAACGCCGGGTCGTCCCAGCGCCGTGCAAGCCAGGCGCTGTAGTGCATCAGGCGCAGGGCACGCAGGGGTTCGATCAGGGCCAGCTCGCGCGGGTCGAAGTCGTGGAATTCCTGGTAGCCGTCCATCAATTCCGACAGTTGCCCCAGGCATTCCTGACGATCACCGGCGAGCATCATCCACAGGTCCTGAACGGCGGGGCCCATGCGGCAGTCATCGAGGTCGACGATATGGAACATCTCGTCGCGGCACATCATGTTGCCGGGGTGGCAATCGCCGTGCATGCGGATGTTCTTGTGGGGCGTGGCCTTGTAGACCTCCTCCACACGCTTGAGCAGGTCGCGGGCCACGGACTCGTAGGCTGGCAGCAGGCTGCGAGGAATGAAGTTGCCTTCCAGCAGGGTGTTCAGGGAATCGTGACCGAAATTCTTCACGCCCAGGGCTTCGCGGTGTTCGAAGGGGCGGGTGGAACCGACCGCATGCAGGCGGCCGAGCAATTGGCCGAGGCGATACAACTGGTCGAGGTTGCCCGGCTCCGGTGCGCGTCCGCCACGGCGCGGGAACAGGGTGAAGCGAAAACCCGCGTGCTCGAACAGGCTTTCACCGTTGTGAATCATCGGCGCCACCACCGGCACTTCGCACTCGGCCAGTTCGAAGGTGAAACTGTGTTCTTCGAGGATCGCTTCGTTGGTCCAGCGTTGCGGCCGATAGAACTTGGCGATCAAGGGCTCGGAGTCTTCGATGCCGACCTGGTAGACACGGTTTTCGTAGCTGTTGAGCGCGAGGATGCGGGCGTCGCTGAGGAAACCGATGCTTTCGACTGCGTCGAGCACCAGGTCAGGGGTCAGTGTTTCAAACGGGTGTGCCATGCGAACTCCTGCGCGCAGCAGGGCGCCGCGTCCGGCCGGGTATGGTAACGCACCGGGGTCGAGATAGGTGGTGACTGTTCTGACGCCTTCGCGAGCAAGTCGAATCGTCGCACCGCCGCTCCCACATTTGACCGAGTTCCACCTTAGGAATGCGGTCAAGTGTGGGAGCGGGCTTGCTCGCGAAGAGGCCTTATCAGGCGCCGACGATCCCGCCATCATCCCGACGAATCGCCATCACCGAGGACCGTGGCTTGCCATTCGGCAGATGCTCCGGCCAGGTGGAGCCACCGGTTTCCCCCGGATGCTGAATCCCCACAAACAGGGTTTTCTGGTCCGGCGAGAAGCTGATCCCGGTCACTTCACAGGCCACCGGCCCCACCATGAACCGCCGAATTTCACCGGTCGACGGGTCGGCACACAGCATCTGGTTATTACCCATCCCGGCAAAGTCGCCGCCGTTGCTGTAGTCGCCATCGGTGAGGATCCACAACCGCCCGGCCTTGTCGAAGCCCAGGCCGTCCGGGCTGTTGAACATGTTCTGCGGGTTGATGTTGGATGAGCCGCCCTTTGGCGTGCCGGCATGCACCGCCGGGTTGCCGGCCACCACAAACAAATCCCAGCTGAAGTCCGGCGCGCCATGGTCGTTGGCATTGGCCTTCCAGCGCAGGATCTGCCCGTAGACGTTTTTCTCCCGCGGGTTCGGGCCGCCCACCGGCTGGCCGTCTTCGCCGCGCTTGGCGTTGTTGGTCAGGGTGCAATACACCTGGCCGTCGGTGGGGCTGACCACGATCCATTCCGGGCGGTCCATGCGGGTGGCTTTCACCACGCTGGCGGCCAGGCGCGCGTGGATCAGCACTTCGGCCTGGCTGGCAAAACCGCTGTTGGCGTCGATGCCGTTCCTGCCGTAGGTCAGCTCGACCCATTGGCCCTGGCCCTTGGGGTGGTCGGCATTGCCGTCTCCCGCGTCGAAGATCGCCACGTACAAGGTGCCGTGGTCCAGCAGGTCCTTGTTGGCCTTGGGATTCTTGTGATTGATCTTGTCGCGGCTGATGAACTTGTAGATGAACTCGCCGCGCTCGTCGTCGCCCATGTACACCACGGCGCGGCCGTCGCGGGTTTCCGCCAGCGCAGCATTTTCATGCTTGAAGCGGCCGAGGGCGGTGCGCTTGACCGGTGTGGATTGCGGGTCGAACGGGTCGATTTCCACCACCCAGCCATGGCGGTTGAGTTCGTTGGGATTCTTGGCCATGTCGAATCGGGGGTCGTGGGGGTGCCAGTTGATGTCTTTGCTGGCGGCGACCACGCCATAGCGTTTCTGCCCGGCGTCGAAGGTCTGTTGCGGGTTGCTGCTGCCGAAGCAGTCGGTGAAGTTCTCTTCGCAGGTGAGATACGTGCCCCACGGGGTCTTGCCGTTGGCGCAGTTCTGGAAGGTGCCGAGGACTTTTTTGCCGGTTTTGTCGGCGCTGGTTTTCAGCCAGGCATGGCCCGCCGCAGGGCCACCGAAGCGGATTGGCGAGTTGCCGTGGATGCGCCGGTTGTAGCGCGAGTCCTGGACGAACTGCCAGGTGTCGCCTTTGCGCCGTACTTCGATCACCGACACCCCTTCGCTGGCCAACGCCTTGCGCACGTCTTCCGCCGATTGCGGCGCGCCACCGTGGGCGTAGAGGTAGCGGTAGTTGGTGTATTCGTTGTTGATCGCCATCAGCGCGCGGTTGTCGTCACCGGGGAAGGCGAACAGGCTCATGCCGTCGTTGTTGTCGCCGAACTGCTGTTCCTGGGCCTTGGCCGTGCCGTTGCCGCTGGGGTCGAAGGCCGGCGCGTTCTTGTGCAGCGGCTGGCCCCAGCTGATCAGTACCGAGGCGCTGTAGCCGGGCGGCAGGGTGATGGTGTCGCTGGTGGCCGAGGCGATGCTGGCGAAGCCCAGAAGCGGGCTGTTCGACGCGGCGTTGACCGCCAGGGCGCTGCGGGTCAGCAGGTTGCCGCCGAGGAACATCGCGGCACCGCACAGGGCGCCGGCGCCGATAAAACGCCGGCGGCTGAGGCCGACCATCTGTTCCAGGTCGGTGGCTTGGTTTTCTTCTAATAGGCTCATTTCAGGCTCCCTGCGGGTTTTTGCAGCCACCTTAGGGAGCAGTCGTGACGAAATTGTTGCAGTTTGAAGCGCTACACCGGAGTGCCCAGCAGCACGTTGCTGGGGGAGAACTGCACCTTCACCTGCAGGCCTTCGGCGGCATGGATCTGCGCAAGCGCGTCGGGCCGGGCCAGGGCGCAGAGAACCTGGCCGTTGGGCAAGGTGATCCGCACCTCGCTGGGGCCGTCTTCGGCATCGAGAATGGCGTCGATTTTTCCTTCCAGGCAATTGTGTCCAGGTGTTGCTGCCTGCGTGACGGCCAGTACTTCAAGCCAGCCGGCCTTGATCAGGGCGACGACTTCGGTGCCGATCTCCAGCTCCAGGCGCAAGGTACTGTCGTGGGTGATCTGCGCATCCAGGCGCAGCCCGGCTGCCAGCTCCAGGCGAATCAGGTCATTGCGGCCGTGGCTGTCGATGGCGATCACCCGGCCGTGCAACTGGTTACGTGCGCTGGTGCGCAGCATCAGGCGGCCCAGCAGGTTGAAGTCGCTGGCGTCTTCGGCGGAATCCAGCACCTGGGCTTGCAACACCTGCAGGCGTTGGTAAAGGCGTAATACCCGCTCACCCTCGGCCGTCAACCTGGCGCCGCCACCGCCCTTGCCGCCAACGCTGCGTTCCACCAGCGGCTTTTGCGCCAGGTTGTTCAGTTCGTCGATGGCGTCCCAGGCCGCCTTGTAGCTCAGCCCCGCACTCTTTGCGGCGCGGGTGATGGAGCCTTGTTCGGCAATATGTTGCAGCAGTGCAATGCGCTGCGGGCGACGGACGATGTGTTGGCTCAAGAGGGTTGGCAGGGACATGGTTACACGCTTCGATGGAATGGGCTGACGTTGCGGGCAGGACGCCCGCGAGTCAAGTCATGTGCCGGGCTTGGGCGTACGGGCCAGGCAATACACATCCACCTGTCGGGCGCCGGCATCCATCAACAGGCGGGCGAGACTGCTGGCGGTGGCGCCGGTGGTCAGTACGTCGTCGATCAGCGCCAAGTGCCGGCCTTTGACTTGCGCGCCGTCGGCCAGGGCGAAGGCCTGGTGCAGGTTGCGCTTGCGGGTCCTGGCGTCCAGGTCTTGCTGCGCCACGGTTTCACGCGGCCGTGACAGCAGGTGCTCATCCCAGGGGATGTTCAGGTCCTCACTCAGCCAGCGGGCGAGCATCGCCGCCTGGTTGAAGCCCCGTTCCCGCAGGCGTTTGCGGGCCAGGGGCACGGGCAGCAGGCAGTCGGGGCGAGCCAGCGCGGCATCTTCATAGCGGTGTTGAAGGAATTGTCCCAACAGGTGCGCAAGCAGGTGCCCCAGCGGCCAGCGGGCCTGATGCTTGAAACGGCTGATCAGGCTGTCGATGGGGAAGCTGTAGGTCCACGGCGCGACGACCTGCTTGAACGCCTGAGGTTGCTTCAAGCACTGGCCGCACACCAGGCCCGTCGCCGGCAACGGCAGTGCGCACACCTCGCAATGTTCCATCAGCCAGGGCAGCTCGGTTTCGCAGGCGCCGCAGACAGGATCGGCCGTTCCGCTGCTTTCATCGCAGATTAAACAGGTTTGGTTGCTTTTTAACCAGATGTAAACCTCGTGTTTGTTCTCAAGTTGACAGTGCATGAATCTTCCTTAAATATGCCGAGCATCCGTGTCGTACCTGTGGGTATTACTCCCACAGGGCTTGCCAAAGCATAATCAAGGAATCGCCCATGAGCGCCAGCATCACTGCCAACCTGCGTCACGATTGGTCTTTAGCCGAAGTCAAAGCGCTGTTCGTACAGCCCTTCAACGACCTGTTGTTCCAGGCGCAGACCGTGCACCGCGCGCATTTCGACGCCAACCGCGTCCAGGTTTCCACGCTGCTGTCGATCAAGACCGGCGCCTGCCCGGAAGATTGCAAATATTGTCCGCAGTCGGGCCACTACAACACCGGCCTGGAAAAAGAGAAGCTGATGGAAGTGCAGAAGGTCCTCGAAGAGGCCGCTCGCGCCAAGGCCATCGGTTCGACCCGTTTCTGCATGGGCGCCGCCTGGAAGCATCCGTCAGCCAAAGACATGCCCTACGTGCTGGAGATGGTCAAAGGCGTGAAAGCTATGGGCCTGGAAACCTGCATGACCCTCGGCCGTCTCGACCAGGACCAGACCGAAGCCCTGGCCCAGGCCGGCCTCGATTACTACAACCACAACCTCGACACGTCGCCGGAGTTCTACGGTTCGATCATCACCACCCGCACCTACGGTGAGCGCTTGCAAACCCTGGCGTACGTGCGTGATTCGGGGATGAAGATCTGCTCCGGCGGCATCCTCGGCATGGGCGAGTCCCTGGACGACCGCGCCAACCTGCTGATCCAACTGGCCAACCTGCCGGAGCATCCGGAGTCGGTGCCGATCAACATGCTGGTGAAAGTTGCCGGTACGCCGCTGGAAAACGCCGACGACATCGACCCGTTCGACTTCATCCGCATGCTGGCGGTGGCGCGCATCCTGATGCCGCAGTCCCATGTGCGGCTGTCGGCCGGGCGTGAGGCGATGAACGAGCAGATGCAGGCCCTGGCGTTTTTTGCCGGCGCCAACTCGATTTTCTACGGCGACAAGCTGCTGACCACTGCCAACCCGCAGGCGGACAAGGACATGCAACTGTTCTCGCGCCTGGGCATCTTGCCGGAAGCTCGTGAAGAGCACGCCGATGAAGTGCACCAGGCGGCGATCGAGCAGGCGCTGGTGGAGCAGAAGAGCAGCGAGCAGTTCTATAACGCGGCTGTTTGATAAGTCCACTTTGGAATGCCACCCAAATGTGGGAGCGGGCTTGCTCGCGAAGGCGGTGTGTCAGCCAATACATAAGCTGACTGATCCACTGCTTTCGCGAGCAAGCCCGCTCCCACATTTTTGACTGCGTTCAACCTGATCTACCGAGGTCTGCATGTCTTTCGATCTCGCCGCGCGTCTTGCGGCTCGTCGTGCCGAACACCTGTATCGCCAACGTCCACTGCTGCAGAGCCCGCAAGGCCCTGACGTGGTGGTCGACGGCCAGCCGTTGCTGGCGTTCTGCAACAACGATTACCTGGGCCTGGCCAATCACCCGCAAGTGATTGAAGCCTGGCGCGCGGGCGCGGCTCGCTGGGGCGTGGGTGGCGGCGCTTCGCATCTGGTGATCGGCCACAGCACGCCGCACCATGAACTGGAAGAGGCCCTGGCCGACCTCACTGGTCGCCCGCGGGCGCTGCTGTTCACCACCGGTTACATGGCTAACCTTGGCGCCGTCACCGCGCTGGTGGGGCAGGGCGATACGGTGCTGGAAGACCGCCTTAACCACGCCTCGTTGCTGGATGCCGGTTTGCTCTCGGGTGCGCGCTTCAATCGTTACCTGCACAACGATGCTGAAAGCCTGGCCAAGCGCCTGGAGAAAGCCACCGGCAATACGCTGGTGGTGACCGACGGCGTGTTCAGCATGGACGGTGACCTGGCCGACTTGCCGGCGCTGGCCCGTGAAGCCCGGGCCAGGGGCGCATGGTTGATGGTGGATGACGCCCATGGCTTCGGGCCTTTGGGCGCCAACGGTGGCGGGATCGTCGAGCATTTTGGCTTGAGCCAGGAAGACGTGCCGGTATTGGTGGGCACGCTCGGCAAGGCTTTCGGTACCGCCGGCGCCTTTGTGGCGGGCAGCGAAGAGCTGATCGAAAGCCTGATCCAGTTCGCCCGCCCGTATATCTACACCACCAGCCAACCGCCGGCATTGGCCTGCGCCACGCTGAAAAGCCTGGAACTGCTGCGCACCGAGCATTGGCGGCGGGAGCATCTCAATGGGCTGATCCGCCAGTTCCGTCAGGGCGCCGAGCAGATTGGCCTGGAACTGATGGACAGTTTCACGCCGATCCAGCCGATCATGATTGGCGACAGTGCCCGCGCCGTGCGTTTGTCGCAGATGCTGCGCGAGCGCGGGCTGATGGTCACCGCGATCCGCCCACCGACCGTGCCCGCCGGCAGTGCCCGTCTGCGGGTGACTCTCACGGCGGCCCACAGTGAAGCCCAGGTGCAGCTATTGTTAAGCGCATTGGAAGAGTGTTTCCGCTTGTTAGGCCAGGAGCCCGACCATGCGTGATCGACTGATATTGCTGCCTGGCTGGGGCCTCGGCGTTTCGCCGCTGGAACCGTTGGCGGCGGCGTTGCAGGGGCTGGATGAACACTTGCAGGTGCAGATCGAACCGTTGCCGGGCGTGGAGTCGGACGACCTTCAAGAGTGGCTCGATGAGCTGGATTCGACCTTGCCCCAAGACGTCTGGCTGGGTGGTTGGTCCCTCGGTGGCATGCTTGCTGCCGAGTTGGCCGCGCGGCGCGGTGATCATTGTTGCGGTTTGCTCACCTTTGCCAGCAACGCAAGCTTCGTGGCCTGGTCCCGCTGGGACCATGGCATGCACGAAGAGGATTTTATTGCGTTTCTTAACGGTTGCCGCCTTGATCCGGTTGCGACGTTAAAACGCTTCAGTCTGCTTTGCGCCCGGGGCTCCAGCGATCCCCGATCAGTTGCTCGGCTATTGCTGGCGGGTGCCCCTAAAACCTCCGCGCAAACCTTGCTCAGTGGTCTGGAGCTGTTGGGCCGATTGGACACCCGTCAGGCGTTGGTCGACTTTCAAGGGCCGCAGTTGCATCTGTTTGCCGGGCTGGACGGGCTGGTTCCGGCTGAAGTGGCGAGTGAGTTGTTCGCCTTGTTGCCTGACGTTGAAATCGGCCTGATTGAACAGGCCGGTCACGCTTTTCTACTGGAGGACCCCCACGGTGTGGCGGGGGCCATCCAGGCTTTTTTGCATGAGTGCGGTGATGACTGATTTGTCCCATGTGTTGCCCGGCGGTTTGCCAGACAAGCGCCAGGTAGCGGCCTCCTTTTCCCGCGCAGCCGCCAGTTACGACAGCGTTGCCGAGTTGCAGCGTGCGGTGGGCAGCGAGCTGTTGCGGCGTTTGCCCGAAGGTCTTTCTCCACAACGCTGGCTGGACCTGGGCAGTGGCACGGGCTATTTCAGTCGTGTGCTGGGCCAGTCGTTTGCGGGTAGCCAGGGTTTCGCCCTGGATATCGCCGAGGGCATGCTCAAGCACGCCCGGCCGCTGGGCGGTGCACAACATTTCATCGCTGGCGATGCCGAGCGTTTGCCGTTGCAGGACGCCAGTTGCGGGCTGATCTACTCCAGTTTGGCGGTGCAGTGGTGCTCGGATTTTGCCGCAGTGCTCAGCGAAGCGCGGCGCGTATTGCAGCCCGGCGGCGTGCTGGCGTTTGCCAGCCTCTGCGTGGGTACGCTGGATGAGTTGCGCGAAAGCTGGCGCGCAGCGGATGGCATGGTTCATGTGAACCGCTTCCGGCCGTTCAGTGCTTATGAGCAACTGTGCGCAGCCAGTGGTTTGCGGGTGCGCAGCCTGGAGCAGTGTCCCCACGTGTTGCATTACCCCGACGTGCGCAGCCTGACCCACGAACTGAAAGCGTTGGGTGCGCACAATCTGAACCCGGGGCGCCCAGGAGGGTTGACGGGCCGGGCGCGGATTGTTGCACTGGTGCAAGCCTACGAGCAGTTCCGCCAGGCCCAGGGCCTGCCGGCAACTTATCAAGTGGTGTACGCCGTCCTGGAGAAACCTCTATGAATGCCGCTTACTTCATTACGGGGACCGACACCGACGTCGGCAAGACCACCGTCGCTGCCGGCCTGCTGCATGCCGCGCGGCAAGCCGGCAAAAGTACGGCGGCGGGCAAGCCGGTAGCCTCTGGGTGCCAGCTGACGCCCAAGGGCCTGCGCAATTCGGACGCCCTGGCGTTGCTGGCCGAGTGTTCGTTGCCGTTGAGTTATGCCGAGGTCAACCCGGTGGCCTTCGAGCCGGCCATCGCGCCGCATCTGGCGGCCCGTGAAGCCGGCGTGGCGCTGACGGTGCAGTCGTTGTTGAAACCCATGCAGCACGTTCTCGCCAAGCAGGCGGACTTCACCTTGATCGAAGGTGCGGGCGGCTGGCGTGTGCCATTGGCGGACCAGGACAATTTGTCGGACCTGGCCCAGGCGCTGAAGCTGCCGGTAATCCTGGTGGTGGGTGTGCGGCTGGGGTGTATCAGCCACGCGTTGCTGACCGCAGAAGCCATCGCCCGGGACGGGTTGCCGCTGGCGGGCTGGGTGGCCAATATCATCGACCCCAAGACCTCTCGTCTGGAAGAAAACCTCGCGACCCTGGCTGAACGACTCCCCGCGCCATGCCTGGGAAGGGTGCCCAAGCTCAAGCATCCCAGCGCCGAAGCGGTCGCCGCGTACTTGCAACTGGACCTGCTTGACTAGTTTTGCCTATCGAGAAGGCATTATGCCATTAGTGTTTTTGACGAGCGTTTTGCCGGTAGGTCTGCTTCAATAACAGTTCACGATTCTCTTATAGGCAGGTTCACGCCATGGAAATCTCTGGTAGCAGCGCGTTTTACTCGGGACTGAGCGCGATTCAGACCGGGCAGAACCGTGTCGACCAGGCCGCCGGCAAGATTGCCAGCGCCGCCACTTCCCAGCCTTCGGACGCGCAAAGTGATCGTTTGCGTTCGGTAGACGCCAATCAGGCCAGCAACTCGGCGAGCAACATGGTCGAGATGGCCCAAGGCAAGTTCCAGGTTGAACTGGGCGCCAAAGTCGCCAAGGCTTCCGACGAAATGCTCGGCACCTTGATCGATACTTACGCATAACCCCCCCCTCTTATCGTGCGAGCTGGCTTCTCTGTGGGAGCTGGCTTGTCTGCGATAGCGTCACCTCGATCCTCCTGATACACCGCGGCGCCCGCATCGCAGGCAAGCCAGCTCCCACACTGATCTTCACCGCTCAATAATCTTTTTCCCCCTGAATCGTCATGCGGCATTTCGCTGCAGGCCTTGCCGTGCCTGGCGTTGACCTGCGTCATGACAAACGGCGTTTGCGCGACGCTTGACAAGGATTGGTCGTAAACGTATGTTTCAAACAACTGTTTGACCGCCACAACACATCCATGCGGTTGTTCATCCCAGATACATCAGCAGAGGTTTATCGCTATGCCTGACTACAAGGCCCCCTTGCGTGATATTCGCTTCGTTCGTGACGAACTGCTTGGCTATGAAGCGCACTATCAGAGCCTGCCGGCTTGCCAGGACGCTACCCCGGACATGGTTGACGCCATTCTCGAAGAAGGCGCCAAGTTCTGTGAGCAGGTACTGGCACCGCTGAACCGCGTGGGTGATATCGAAGGTTGCACCTGGAGCGAGTCAGGCGTTAAGACCCCTACCGGTTTCAAAGAAGCCTACAAACAGTTCGTTGAAGGCGGCTGGCCAAGCCTGGCCCACGACGTGGCGCACGGTGGCCAGGGCCTGCCGGAATCCCTGGGCCTGGCGGTCAGCGAAATGGTCGGCGAAGCCAACTGGTCGTGGGGCATGTACCCGGGCCTGTCCCATGGCGCGATGAACACCATTTCCGAGCACGGCACCCCCGAGCAGCAAGAGGCTTACCTGACCAAACTGGTGTCGGGCGAGTGGACCGGCACCATGTGCCTGACCGAACCGCACTGCGGCACCGACCTGGGCATGCTGCGCACCAAGGCCGAGCCTCAGGCTGATGGTTCCTACAAGGTTTCCGGTACCAAGATCTTCATCTCGGCCGGCGAACACGACATGGCCGACAACATCGTCCACATCGTGCTGGCTCGCCTGCCGGACGCACCGGCTGGCACCAAAGGCATTTCGCTGTTCATCGTTCCCAAGTTCGTACCAAACGCCGACGGTTCGATTGGCGAACGCAACGCGGTGTCCTGTGGTTCCCTGGAACACAAGATGGGTATCCACGGCAACGCCACCTGCGTGATGAACTTCGACGCGGCCACCGGTTTCCTGATCGGCCCGGCGAACAAAGGCCTGAACTGCATGTTCACCTTTATGAACACCGCTCGCCTGGGCACCGCGCTGCAAGGCCTGTCCCACGCTGAAATCGGCTTCCAGGGCGGCCTCAAATACGCTCGCGACCGCCTGCAAATGCGCTCCCTGACTGGCCCGAAAGCGCCAGACAAGGCCGCTGACCCGATCATCGTGCACCCTGACGTGCGCCGCATGCTGCTGACCATGAAAGCCTTCGCCGAAGGCAACCGCGCGATGGTGTACTTCACCGCCAAGCAGGTTGACGTGGTCAAGTACGGCACCGACGACGAAGCCAAGAAACAGGCTGACGCACTGCTGGCGTTCATGACCCCGATTGCCAAGGCGTTCATGACCGAAGTCGGTTTTGAAGCCGCCAACCACGGCGTGCAAATCTACGGCGGCCACGGCTTTATCGCCGAGTGGGGCATGGAGCAGAACGTTCGCGACAGCCGCATTTCGATGCTGTACGAAGGCACCACTGGCATCCAGGCCCTCGACCTGCTGGGCCGTAAAGTGCTGATGACCCAAGGCGAAGCGCTGAAGGGCTTCACCAAGATCGTCCACAAGTTCTGCCAGGCCAACGAAGGCAACGAAGCCGTACAGGAATTCGTTGCACCGCTGGCGGCACTGAACAAAGAGTGGGGCGAGTTGACCATGAAGGTCGGCATGGCGGCCATGAAAGACCGCGAAGAAGTCGGTGCCGCTTCGGTGGATTACCTGATGTACTCCGGTTATGCCTGCCTGGCTTACTTCTGGGCCGACATGGCCCGCCTGGCCGCTGAGAAACTGGCTGCCGGCACCAGCGAAGAAGGCTTCTACACCGCCAAGCTGCAGACTGCGCGTTTCTACTTCCAGCGCATCCTGCCGCGTACCCGCACCCACGTTGCAACCATGCTGTCGGGCGCCAACAACCTGATGGACATGAAAGAAGAGAACTTCGACCTGGGCTACTAAGCCTCGGCCAGTTCGCTTCAAAAGCCGCCGCTCCTTCGGGAGCGGCGGTTTTTTTTGCGCGATAAAAAACCACAGTACCGCACTCAGGGATTGCTCCGAGCGGCCGTTACAGTGATGGCAATGTGATACGCATCACATTGAATGTGCTTAACTGTGATCAGTGAAGGCACTGTGCCATCTTTTTTTGTGGGTCGGAGCTTTACCCTTGTCGCGCGCGTCTGCTGTACGTTTCAGTCATTTTTTACCTTCACTGCTTTTACTGCTGGCGGGGCTCTCGGCTGCGTATGTGAAGGATCTCAATGTGTTCTTCACTTCACTGTTCAATGTGCTGCCGACCCTCGTGCTGCTGCTGGGCGGCTCGTACTGCGCGGTCTACCGGCGCCAGCGAGAGCTGTTCCTGATGATCACGGTGTATGTGGTCTATTTCCTGCTGGATACCCAGACCGATTACTACCGCGATAACGGTCGCGTGCGGGACGACGCGGCCGTGGTCTTCCACCTGTGTTGCCTGTTGTTACCGTTGCTGTTCGGCATCTACGCGGTCTGGCAAGAAAAAACCCACCTGTTTCGCGACTTCGTCGCACGCTGCGCGGTGCTGTTTGCGGTAGGCAGCGTGGCGCTTGCCCTTGAACAAAGTTTCCCCCATGCCTTGTTAAGCTGGTTGGCCGAAATTCGCTGGCCCGCCTTGCATGGCCGCTGGATGAGCCTGATCCAGCTGTCCTATCCGATGTTCCTGATTGGTTTTGTGACCCTGGCCGCGCAGTACTGGTATCAACCAAGACCGCTGCACGCCGCGCAGTTGGTAGGGTTGCTGGGGTTGTTCTGGATGTTGCCGCAGACGTTCATCCTGCCGTTCACCCTGAACATCATGTGCAGCCAGGTGATGCTGATGATTGCTGCCGGGGTGGCCCACGAGGCTTATCAAATGGCCTTCCGTGACGAGCTGACCGGGTTGCCGGGCCGCCGCGCGCTCAATGAGCGCATGCAACGCCTGGGGCGCAATTATGTGCTGGCCATGGGCGACGTCGATCACTTCAAGCGTTTCAACGATACCCATGGCCACGACGTGGGCGACCAGGTACTGCGCCTGGTGGCCAGCAAGCTGTCCAAGGTCAACGGCGGCGGCCGGGCCTACCGCTATGGCGGTGAGGAATTTGCCGTGGTATTCGCCGGCAAGACCCTGGATGAATGCCTGCCGCACCTGGAAGAGATCCGCGAAATCATCGCCAACTACGACATCAAGCTGCGTAACCCGGACCGTCCCCACGACGACCAGCAGGGGCGCCAGCGTCGTGTGGGCAATGGCGCTTCCAGCGTGTCGGTGACCGTCAGCATCGGCGTGGCCGAACGCCAGGCCGAGCAGCGCAGCCCTGAAGAAGTGCTCAAATCCGCCGACCAGGCGCTGTACAACGCCAAGGGTGCGGGGCGTAACTGCGTGGTCGCTGCGGGGCAGACCCGCCGCGGCGCGGTCCGCATGGACAGCGCTGCCGGTTGAGTGATGGTGGTGTATTCAGCGGCCCTACAGTGATTGTCCGGTGGGCCGTGGGGCAGTAGGTTGAAGGCATCTGCTGCCGGAGACATTGCCATGCCTGACTATAAAGCTCCCCTGCGCGACATGCGCTTTCTGATCGATCACGTCTTTGACTTCCACGGCCACTACGCCGCGCTGGGTGCAAGCGATGCCAGCCCGGACATGGTCGGCGCGATCCTCGAGGAAGGTGCGAAGTTCTGCGAAAACGTCCTGGCGCCGTTGAACCGCTCCGGCGATGAAGAAGGCTGCCATTTCGACAACGGTGTGGTGAGCACGCCCAAGGGCTTCAAGGAAGCCTTCGCGCAGTACGTGGAAGGCGGCTGGCACGGTTTGGCGGCTGACCCGGCCTACGGCGGGCAGGGCTTGCCAATGTCCCTGGGCCTGGTGCTCGCGGAGATGATCTCCTCCAGCAATACGTCCTGGGGCATGTACCCTGGCCTGACCCACGGTGCGATGTCGGCGATCCGTGCCCACGGCACTGAAGAGCAGAAAAACACCTACCTGAGCAAACTCACCGCGGGCCAGTGGACCGGCACCATGTGCCTGACTGAAGCCCATTGCGGCACCGACCTGGGCCTGATCAAGACCCGCGCCGTCCCGCAGGCCGACGGCAGTTATGCAGTCACCGGCAGCAAGATTTTCATCTCGGCCGGCGAGCATGACATGAGTGACAACATCATCCACCTGGTGCTGGCCAAGCTGCCGGATGCGCCGGCCGGCACCAAGGGAATCTCGCTGTTTATCGTGCCCAAGTTCCATGCCGACTCGGGCGAGCGCAACACGATGAGTTGCGGCTCCATCGAGCACAAGATGGGCATCAAGGCGTCGGCCACCTGCGTGCTGAACTTCGATGGCGCCCGGGGTTTCCTGATTGGTGAGGCGAACAAGGGCCTCAACTGCATGTTCACCATGATGAACCATGCGCGCCTGGGCACCGGCATGCAGGGCCTTTGCCTGGGGGAAGCGAGCTTCCAGGGTGCGATCAAGTACGCCAACGACCGCTTGCAGATGCGCTCGCTGACCGGCGCCAAGGCACCCGAAAAAGCCGCTGATCCGATCATCGTCCACCCGGATGTGCGGCGCATGTTGCTGACCATGAAAGCCTTCAATGAAGGCAACCGCGCATTGACCTACTTCTCGGCACAGTTGCTCGATACCGCACACCTGAGTGGCGACGAGGGGCAACGCCAGGAAGCCGAAGACCTGTTGGCCTTCCTTACGCCGATCTGCAAGGCGTTCATGACCGAAACCGGGCTGGAGGTGACCAACCACGGCATGCAGGTGTTCGGTGGCCATGGTTTCATTCGTGAATGGGGCATGGAGCAACTGGTTCGCGATTGCCGGATTGCGCCGATCTATGAAGGGACCAACGGCATCCAGGCGCTGGATTTGCTCGGGCGCAAGGTGCTCGGCAGCCAGGGCAAGCTGCTGCGCGGCTTTACCAAAATCGTCCACAAGTTCTGCGCGGCCAACGCCGAACATCCGCAACTCAAGGCCCATGTGGCTCAGCTCAACCAGTTGAATCAGCAGTGGGGTGAGCTGACGGTCAAGGTAGGCATGGCAGCCATGAAAAACCCGGATGAAGTCGGCGCTGCAGCCCTGGATTACCTGATGTACAGCGGCTACATCATCCTTGCCTACTTGTGGCTGCGCATGGCGCTGGTGGCGCAGGAGCAGTTGGACAGCGGTAGCGGTGATGCCGATTACGCCCAAGGCAAGCTGGCGACCTGCGAGTTCTACTTCAAGCGCCTGCTACCGCGCACGGCCGCGCACCGGGCGGCGGTGGAGGCGGGCAGTGAGTGCCTGATGAGTCTGCCGGCGGAGCTGTTTGCGCTTTAGTGACCGTAAAATACTTGTTGGTCACAAGCAGACCCTATGTGTCACAAAAGTTGTTCGGTTACACTCGGGGTCTGTAAAACCGACCCCACCCGAATAACGTTAAAGTTCTCACGAGGTTTGCCATGGCTGACTACAAAGCGCCGCTGCGCGATATGCGCTTCGTCCTCAACGAAGTTTTCGAGGTCGCCAAACTCTGGGCCCAACTGCCCGCGCTGGCGGAAACCGTCGACGCCGAGACCGTTGAGGCAATCCTCGAAGAAGCCGGCAAAGTCACCTCCAAGACCGTCGCCCCGCTCAGCCGCGGCGGCGACGAAGAAGGCTGCCGCTGGGAGAATGGCGCGGTCTTCACCCCGGCTGGCTTCAAGGACGCCTACAAAACCTACGCTGAAGGCGGTTGGGTGGGTGTTGGCGGCGACCCGGCGTACGGCGGCATGGGCATGCCCAAGGCGGTGTCGGCTCAGGTGGAAGAGATGATCAACTCCTCGGGCCTGGCCTTCGGCCTGTACCCGATGCTGACCTCCGGCGCCTGCGTGTCGATCAACACCCACGCCAGTGAAGAGCTCAAGGCCACTTACCTGCCGAATATGTACTCCGGTGTGTGGGCCGGTTCCATGTGCCTGACCGAACCTCATGCCGGCACTGACCTGGGGATAATTCGGACCAAGGCCGAGCCTCAGGCAGACGGTTCCTACAAGGTCAGCGGCACGAAGATCTTCATCACCGGTGGCGAGCACGACCTCACCGAGAACATCATCCACCTGGTGCTGGCCAAGCTGCCGGACGCACCGGCGGGTCCCAAGGGTATTTCGCTGTTCCTGGTGCCCAAGTTCATGGTCAATGCCGACGGCAGCCTGGGGGCGCGCAATCCGGTGACCTGCGGCTCCATTGAACACAAGATGGGCATCCAGGCGTCTGCGACCTGCGTGATGAACTTCGACGAAGCCGTGGGCTACCTGGTGGGCGAGCCGAACCGTGGCCTGGCCGCGATGTTCACCATGATGAACTACGAGCGCCTGGGTGTTGGCATCCAGGGCCTGGCCTCCGGTGAGCGCTCTTATCAGAACGCTATCGAATATGCGCGCGACCGCCTGCAAAGCCGTTCGCCAACCGGTCCGAAAGCCAAGGACAAGGTCGCTGACCCAATCATCGTCCACCCGGACGTGCGGCGCATGCTGCTGACCATGAAAGCCGCGAACGAAGGTGGCCGTGCGTTCTCCACCTATGTGGCGATGCAGCTCGACACCGCCAAGTTCAGCGAAGACGCCACCGCCCGCAAACGCGCGGACGATCTGGTTGCTCTGCTGACCCCGGTTGCCAAGGCGTTCCTGACCGACCTGGGCCTGGAAACCACCGTGCACGGCCAGCAGGTTTTCGGCGGCCACGGCTACATTCGCGAATGGGGCCAGGAGCAACTGGTGCGTGATGTGCGCATCACCCAGATCTACGAAGGCACCAACGGCATTCAGGCCCTGGACCTGGTGGGACGCAAGATCGTCGGCAGCGGTGGGGCGTTCTACAAGCTGTTCGCTGATGAGATCCGCCATTTCACCGCCACTGCCGGCGCCGAACTGGCCGAATTCACCAAACCGCTGAACGCGGCCGTGGATGACCTGGACGAACTGACCGCCTGGCTGCTGGACCGCGCCAAATCCAACCCGAATGAAATCGGCGCGGCATCCGTGGAATACCTGCACGCGTTCGGCTACATGGCTTATGCCTACATGTGGGCCCTGATGGCCAAGGCGGCTCTGGGTAAAGAGGCTCAGGAAGACTTCTACGCGAGCAAGCTGGGCACCGCGCGTTTCTACTTTGCGCGCTTGCTGCCGCGGATCGCGTCCCTCAGCGCTTCGGTAAAAGCCGGTAGCGAATCGCTGTTTTTGCTGGATGAAGCACTGTTCTAAGGACTTGGAGGGCGTGTAAGCATTCTCTTACATGACGTGCTGCTATTCGTCCTCTATCGCCAAATTGGATCCACGGATAATCTACTTCACATGGACGTCGCGCAGGAAGCGCAAAGCAACAACACGGACACGTAGGATTCTGCCAGGAAGGCGGAGTGAAATGGATGTCAGGGAAACAGTCTGCAAAGCCCCGCTTCGGCGGGGTTTTCTTTTGCCTGCGAAAAAGTCAGGCGGGCGCGTTCATCACGTCTTCCAGCAGCGTGCGCAACAATTCCAGCGTCGCCTGCTGGCGCTGCACATCCCGGCACACCAACCCCACTTTCAACGGCACCCGTGGTTCGCTCAAGGGTTTCCACAGCAACGCCTTGCTGTTGTGTTCATCCTGGGAGCGTCCGGGAAGCACCGTCGCCAGCTTGGTGTGGGGCAGGCTGTCGAGAATCCCCGCCATCGTATTCAACTCGGCCTGCACTTGCGGGCGTCGGCCCAGGTTGGCCAATTGACCTTGCCATATCTGGCGCACCTGAAACTCTTCCCCCAGCAGCAACATGGGTAACTCGGCGGCTTGCTTCAGGGAGACTTTCTTGAATTCCCGCAGCGGGTGATCAGCCGGGATGACCACCTTCAGTTCATCTTCATACAGCAGCACGCCGTGCAGCCCCGGCTGGCGTGGCGGCAGGTAGCTGATGCCGATATCCAGCGAGCCGTTGAGCAGCCGGCGTTCGATTTCCATCCCGGTCAGCTCGTAGATCTGTACGACCAGGTGCGGCTGGGCCTTGCGCACTCGTTCGAGCATCTGCGGCACCAGGCTGGTGTGCACGGTTTGCAGCACGCCGATCGCCAAGGTGCGCAGTGCCTGGCCCTTGAAGTTGCGCAGTGCTTCCACCGCGTGCTGCATACCGTCGAGCAAGGGCAGGGCGTGGTTATACAAAGTGTGGGCGGCGAGGGTCGGCAGCAGGCGCTTGCTGCTGCGTTCGAACAGGCTCACATCAAGGTTTTGCTCGAGCTGGCGAATCTGCTGCGACAAAGCTGGCTGGGAGATCGACAGGCGCTCCGCTGCCCGCCCCACATGGCCTTCTTCGTACACCGCGACGAAATAACGCAGTTGCTTGAAATCCATAAGTAATGCTTATCGAAAATGCTGGAAAATCGAAATGGCCGAGTGCCCCCAAGGCGCCTAGTCTAGCGCCTATTCACAGGGCTTACAGGGCCGGAAAGCAAGATGAGTAGTGTTTATGTTGACGGTGTTTGCATAGGCAAGGCAAAAAACCTCCGCCATGGGTTTATCGGTAATACCGACCAAGGTGCGATTGCCAAAGAGGTTCATCCATGAACCTGTTCAACCTGCGTCGCCCCGCCCCCAGCCTGGATGATCTGATCCTCGAGGCGAAGACCCCGGCTCTGCGAGACGATCTTTCCAGCGATTGCCTGATGCCCAGTGTGGCCCGCCCGCCCCAGGTGTTTGTACGCGGCCAGGGCTCCTGGCTGTGGGACAGCGAAGACCGCGCCTATCTCGACTTCAGCCAGGGTGGCGGCGCCAACAGCCTGGGCCATAGCCCACAGGCAGTGACCAAGGCGCTGGCCGATCAGGCCCAATCGCTGATCAATCCCGGTAACAGCCTGCACAACCGCGTTCAACTGAACCTCGCCGACCGCCTGTGCCATCGCACCGGCAGCGACCAGGCCTACCTGCTCAACAGCGGCGCCGAAGCCTGCGAAGCGGCCATCAAGCTGGCGCGCAAATGGGGCCAACTGCACCGTGGCGGCGCCTATCGCATCATCACCGCGAGCAACGGTTGCCATGGCCGCAGCTTTGCCGCGATGTCGGCCTCGGCAGCCGCCAGTGAAAACCGTTTTGAGCCCCAGTTGCCAGGCTTCAGCCACGTGCCGTTCAACGACCTGCCGGCGCTGCACGCGGCGGTGGATGCGCAAACCGTGGCAATCATGCTGGAACCGATCCAGAACGATGCCGGTGTCATTCCCGCGACCGAGCATTACCTCAAGGGTGTCGAACGCCTGTGCCGTGAGCTGGGAATCCTGTTGATCCTCGATGAAGTGCAAACCGGCACCGGCCGTTGTGGCACGTTGCTCGCCGAACAGCACTATGGCGTTCGCGCCGACATCATCACCCTGGGCAAGGGCTTGGGGGGCGGTGTGCCGCTGGCGGCGTTGCTGGCACGGGGCAAAGCGTGTTGTTTTGAGCTGGGTGAGCTGGAAGGCACCCATCACGGCAACGCGCTGATGGCTTCCGCCGGTGTGGCGGTGCTTGATACGGTGCTGAACCACGGATTTCTTGAACACGCCTGCGAGGTCGGCACTTACCTGGGCGAAGGGCTTGCCCGCCTGGCGCATCGCTATGACCAGGGTGAACTGCGCGGCCAGGGCCTGATGTGGGGACTGACTCTGTCGGAGGATTCGGCAGATGCGGTGGTAAACGCCGCGCTCAGTGAAGGCCTGATCCTGAGCGCGCCGCAACCCGATTGCCTGCGCTTCACCCCGGCGCTCACATTGAGCAAAAGCAACGTCGACGAAATGCTCCTGCGCCTGGCCCGTGCCTTCTCCCGGGTGCGCACTGCACAGCTGCAATGCCGCAAGGGCATTGCCGTTTAAGCCCCATATTTCCTGAACCGTCTCGCGGTATACGCGGCGCCTCCAGCCTGATTCTTTTGGCTGGGGGCGTTTTTTTGTCCGCGAATTAGACGATGGCTGAGTGCCAGATCCCACTGAACCCTTACCAACGGCCAAGGTCGATTAGCTTGTACGGCTCACACGAGCCGATTTTCTGGAGCTGAACCCATGGATATCATTCGCATCATCATCGCTATTCTGCTGCCGCCACTGGGTGTGTTCCTGCAAGTGGGTTTCGCTGGCGCGTTCTGGCTGAACATCCTGCTGACCTTGTGCGGTTACATTCCCGGCATCGTGCACGCGGTGTACATCATCGCCAAACGCTAAAAAGACCTCAGCCTTTCGCGATCAGCCGTGAGTTGCGCTCATTGCGAAAGGCCAGTTGCTCAATGGTCTGGGTGGCGTGCTCCGCTTCTTCGCGGGCCTGGAGGATCATGCCGTGGTGCTCCGATTTGCTGCACACCGGGTCAGCATTGCTGGCATCCCCGGTCAGCATGAACGCCTGGCAGCGGCACCCACCGAAGTCCTTTTCCTTCTCGTCACATGAACGGCACGGCTCGGGCATCCAGTCGTAGCCGCGAAAGCGGTTGAAGCCAAACGAGTCGTACCAGATGTGTTGCATGCTGTGGTCGCGCACATTGGGAAATTGCACCGGCATCTGTCGGGCTCCGTGGCACGGCAGGGCAGTACCGTCCGGCGTTACTGTCAGAAAGATGCTGCCCCAGCCATTCATGCAGGCTTTCGGGCGTTCCTCGTAGTAATCCGGCGTGACGAATATCAGCTTGCACGGGTGGCCTTCGGCTTCGAGCTTGGCGCGGTATTCGTTGGTGATGCGTTCGGCGCGCACCAGCTGTTCCTGGGTCGGCAACAGGCCGACCCGATTGAGCTGGGCCCAGCCGTAGAACTGGCAGGTGGCAAGCTCGACAAAGTCCGCTTCCAGGGCAATGCACAGCTCAATGATGCGGTCGATCTTGTCGATATTGTGCCGATGGGTGACGAAGTTCAGCACCATCGGGTAGCCATGGGCTTTCACTGCCCGGGCCATTTCGAGTTTTTGTGCGAAGGCTTTTTTCGAGCCGGCCAGCAAGTTGTTCACTTGCTCGTCACTGGCCTGGAAACTGATCTGGATATGGTCCAGGCCGGCCTTCTTGAAGTCGCTGATCTTCTGCTCGGTGAGGCCGATGCCGGAGGTGATCAGGTTGGTATAGAAACCCAGCTTGCGCGCCTCGGCGATCAGTTCGGCGAGGTCCTGGCGCACCAGCGGCTCACCGCCGGAAAACCCCAGTTGCGCAGCGCCCATTTCCCGGGCTTCACGAAATACCTTGATCCACTGTTCCGTGCTCAGTTCCTTGCCCTGCTCGGCAAAATCCAGCGGATTGGAGCAGTACGGGCATTGCAGCGGGCAGCGGTAGGTCAGCTCGGCCAGCAACCAGAGCGGCAGGCCGATTTCCGGCTTGGGTGGCAGGTCAGGCAAGTTCGATCCAGTGCTGAGCACGGGCAACCTCCATGAATTGCTCGATGTCTTCACCGAGCTCGGGCACGCCAGGGAACTGCTTGTCCAACTCGGCGATGATTGCGCTGACATCGCGCTCGCCGTCGATCAAGCCACCGATCAAGGCGGCGCTGTCGTTGAGCTTGATCATGCCTTCCGGGTACAGCAGCACATGGCCTTTTTGCGCCGGTTCGTACTGGAAACGATAGCCCTGGCGCCAGGTCGGTTTTTTGCTGCGATCGAAGCTCATAGGGTGATCCCCTTATGCCATACACGCTGATCGGTCACGCTGTGATACGGCGGGCGTTTCAGTTCATAAGCCATGCTCATTGCATCGAGCATGCTCCAAAGAATGTCCAGTTTGAACTGGAGAATTTCCAGCATGCGCTCCTGGCCTTCGCGGGTGGTGTAGTGCTGCAGGGTGATGGCCAGACCGTGCTCCACATCCCGGCGAGCCTGGCCCAGGCGGGTGCGGAAATACTCGTAGCCGGCCGGGTCGATCCACGGGTAATGCTGGGGCCAGCTGTCGAGGCGCGACTGGTGGATCTGCGGGGCGAACAACTCGGTCAGGGAACTGCTGGCGGCTTCCTGCCAGCTGGCCCGGCGGGCGAAGTTGACGTAGGCGTCTACCGCAAATCGTACGCCCGGCAGTACCAACTCCTGGGAGCGCAGTTGATCCGGGTCGAGGCCGACGGCCTGTCCCAGGCGCAACCAGGCTTCAATGCCGCCGTCTTCGCCGGGAGCGCCGTCGTGATCCAGCAGGCGCTGGATCCACTCACGACGAATCTCCCGGTCCGGGCAGTTGGCCAGGATCGCGGCGTCCTTGAGGGGAATGTTCACCTGATAATAAAAACGGTTGGCGACCCAGCCCTGGATCTGCTCGCGGGTGGCGCGGCCTTCGTACATCGCCACGTGATACGGGTGATGGATATGGTAGAAGGCGCCCTTGGCGCGCAGGGCCTGTTCGAACTCGGCGGTGGTCAGCGGTGTGTCAGTCATTTGGCTCGCTCCTACAATTCAATGCTCATGCCGTCGTACGCCACTTCTACATTGCGTCGCAGCAGCTCGGCTCGCTCGGGCGAGTCTTCATCCAGGATCGGGTTGGTGTTGTTGATGTGGATAAGCACCTTGCGCTGCTTGGGCAACTGCTCCAGCACTTCCAGCATGCCGCCGGGGCCGTTTTGTGCCAGGTGGCCCATCTCGCGACCGGTGCGGGTGCCGACGCCACGGCGCTGCATTTCGTCGTCGTCCCACATCGTGCCGTCCACCAGCAGGCAATCGCTGCCGGCCATGATTTCCAGCAACGGTGCGTCAACCTTGCCCAGGCCCGGCGCATAGAACAGCTTGCCGCCGGTGCGCAGGTCTTCGACGATCAGGCCGATGTTGTCGCCCGGGTGTGGGTCGAATCGGTGAGGCGAGTAGGGCGGTGCCGCGCTACGCAGGGGCAATGGCGTAAAGCGCAGGTTGGGGCAGGCGGGGATCGTGAAGCTGGCGTCCAGCTCGATGCGGTTCCAGGCCAGGCCGCCGTTCCAGTGGGTCAGCATGGTGAACAGCGGGAAGCCGGTGCTCAGGTCTTCATGGACCATGTCGGTGCACCACACCTGGTGCGGGCAGCCTTCGCGCAGGCTGAGCAGGCCGGTGGTGTGGTCGATCTGGCTGTCCATCAGGATGATCGCGCTGATGCCGGTATCCCGCAGCGCGCGGCCCGGTTGCATCGGCGCGAAGCCTTGAAGCTGGGCGCGGATATCTGGTGAGGCGTTGCACAGCACCCAGTTCACGCCGTCATCGGAAATCGCGATGGACGACTGGGTACGCGCCTCGGCCCGCAGGCTGCCGTCGCGAAAACCTGCACAGTTCACGCAGTTGCAGTTCCATTGCGGGAAACCACCGCCCGCGGCGGAACCTAGAATCTGGACAAACATGGCCGCTCCATTACACACAACTCAAAAATAAAAACGCCCCGGGCGAGCCGAGGCGTTGCATTGCGATACAAAGCCAATCAGCGGCTGGCAAAGTACATGGTGACTTCAAAGCCGATACGCAGATCAGTGTAAGCAGGTTTGGACCAGGTCATGTTCTTACTCCTACGAAGGGAAGGGACGTTTACTACCAAGTAATACATATAGTCCACCTCCAAGCGGAGATGTTCAGATGTGTGCATGTGAATGTTACGTACTTCTTTTGAAGATAGCGCTGTCCTGCGGGAAAAAGCCTTTTACCGAAGCGGCAATGATCAGCCAGGTCGTTGCCAGGAGCCGGCGGCACAAGCGCCATTGGCCACACAGCACCATCCGCCTGCAGCAGCATTGAGTTGCTGTGCAGATACCATTAAATCCTCACGGGTGCGGGTCTGGATGAAATCTTGCAGCTGCTGGATGTAATCCGACGGGTGGCCTGCCAAGTGCGCGTGCCAGAGCAGTTCAGCGGCTTGGGAAGTGGGTAGGGCGTCGAGGGAAAATTGCCGGGCCAGATCGTTCGGCAGTTCGCTGGCGTTGATCAGCGCGGGCAGTTGCTTCAGGAACGCCTGCAGGTGATCAAGTATTTGCGCAAGAGACGCGCTTGGGGATTGCACCCCAAACAGCAGGCCGGTTTGCCCGCTGTACTGTCGGATGTCGCTGAACACCGCGTAGCCCAATTGAAGCTCAACACGCAGTTGCTGGTAGAACGGCGCTTGCACCAGATGTGCGAGTAGACGCCAGCAAGCCTCGTCCGCCAGGGAGCGTGTGGCTGTCGGGCAGAACAGCAGCAACGCGGCGTCGCTGGAATCGGTCCTGACTTCGTGCCAACGATGCTGGCTGCTGATTGACGGCAGTTCGCTGATAGCCGCTTGCGGTTGGCCGGGCAGTTTCCCGGCTGCACTTTTTATCGCCGTCTCGCAGGCGGCGGGCAGCCCCACGGCGAGCCCTTGCCAGCGAGCGGTTGACCATCGGTCTCGCCCAGCAACCTGCTGTGCAGCTGGGATGTCGGCGCAATACCCGGGCAATGCCTTGAGTAACTGCCGGATCGCCATTGCCGGCGCCGGGGAGGATGACGCTCCGGCATTTTCGTCGAGCCGGGTCAGCTCGCGTGCCACTTCCTCCAATATCGCGGGCATGGGTTCGTGCAGCCCTAGCATCTTCAGCTGCCAGTGACCGCCGATTGTCTCGAAAGACAACTGGACGCCAGCCTGGCTGGCGTTCTCACGCAGCCGTGGGAAAAGCTCTGCATCCAGCGGCGAATCCAGATGCCAGCGCAGGTAGAGCGCGCCTTCATCTGTGTCACCTGGCAAGGCCTGGCTGAAGGTCAGCGCCGAAAAGTCCTTTCGCCCACGGGAGCGATCCTGGGCGAACGTGCGCAGGCCGCGATGGGCGCTGGTTTGCCCGCGAATCAGCCCCGGGCGCTCTTCCCTGGCTGCCGGCTGCAGGAACGGATTGGTGGGCGGCAGTTGCCAGGCGTGCCGGGACGGCGGCAATTGCAGCGAGTCCAGCAGGGTCTTGAGGGAGCTGGCGCTCTGCTCGGACAGGACCAGTTCCTTGTCCTGCCGGGCCAATGCCAGGGCACCACTGACCTGTTGTTTGCGAGCAAGCAGCAAGGCGTACTCTTCCCGCAGGGGCGCCCAGTCACTGTGTGCGAAAAAGCTCAGCCAGTCGTGCAGCAGTTCTTCGATCAGTGTCGTCTGCTGCGCACCCTGAGTGTCCAGGGTGAACTTGATATCCAGCAACGCCTGTCCGGCAAATTGATACAGCGCCGTTGCGTTAATGGCGCTGACTAACTGCCGCGACTGCAACTCGGCGAGCAACCCGCCGGGCGCCGAAGTGTTCAGCCACAGGCAGAGGAAATCCAGCGCCTCAGGGGAAGCCTCGCTCACAACCACCTGATGCCAGTGGTGTTCATCGGTGTGTTGATAAGTACGTTGATTGCCGGCCAGCAACGCTGGCGCCGGCGTCTGTCGCCGCAGAGGTGCAGTCTTCAGCGCAGCGCCAAACTGATGCGCCAATGCCTCCAGCTCCACCAGCGACTGAGGGCCCGCAAGGCTCAAGGTCATCTGCCCGGAATGATAGAAACCTTCATAAAAATCCCGCAAGGCCTGCTGAAAATCCTCACGCTCTACCGGCAAGCTATCCCGGTTGCCCGCATGAAACGCGCGCAACGGATGACCCGCCGCAACACCTCCCAGCAACGCTTGTTGCTGTTGCGCCGTGGCATCTTGCGACCAGGCAATAAACTCCGCCTGCAATACTTCGCGCTCACGCAACTGGTCTTCCAGGGCCAGGCGCGGATGGGCGAGCATGTCCCCCAGGCGCTCCAGTGCGGCTTCAAATGCCGTAACAGGCACCTCAAAGAAAAAGTCGGTAGTGCGCTCGCGGGTGCTGGCATTCACCTGTCCACCCTGGCGCTGGACGTAGGCCATCAGCCCGTCGCTTGCGGGAAAACGCCCGGTGCCCAGGAACAATAAATGCTCAAGAAAATGCGCCAGTCCCGGCCACGCCAGGGGCACATCGTGGCTGCCCGCTGCAACGCGCAAGGCAGCCGCGGCGCGCTTCAAGCGCGGCGCATGATGCAAGGAAACCCGCAGGCCGCTGGCCAGGGTCAATTGAAGGTGATGAGGGTGGGCCGGCGCAGGCATGAGCACTTCCGAAACGTAGGAAGTGCCTATGCTAGCGCAAAGCAGCCGGGATCAGTGCTTGTGCAACGCCCCATAAAGCTCGGGACGCCGGTCCAGCAGGTAGCGATTGGCCGCGCGTGAGTCGACCATCAACTGCCGATCGAGTGTGCCCACGATCAGCGCTTCATCCAGACCTGCCTGGGCAATCCGCTGGCCATCCGGTGCGGCGATGCTGCTTTGCCCGCAATACTGGATCTCGCCTTCCTGCCCGCAGTAATTGGCGTAGGCCACATAACACTGGTTTTCAAACGCCCGCGCCCGCACGGTCACATCGGCGACGAAATCGAAAGGCACCATATTGGCCGTCGGCACCAGGATCAACTCCGCCCCGGCCAGCGCCAGGCGCCGGGTGTTCTCCGGGAATTCCAGGTCATAGCAAATCAGGAAACCCAGCTTCCAGCCGTTCAATTCCACCAGCGGAAAATCATCGTCCCCAGCGCTGAACATCGAGTTGTCGAGGTCGCCAAACAGGTGGGTCTTGCGGTAGTTGCACAGGCGCTGGCCATTGGCGTCGATCAGCTGCACGGCGTTGTAGATCTGCCCGTCTGCACCGCGCTCCGGATAGCCATACAGAATCGCCACGCCCGAGTTTTTCGCCAGCGCGGCGATGGACTGGGCAGCGGGGCCGTCCTGGGTTTCAGCCAGGGCGCCGACCGCTTCCACGCCGATGTTATAGCCGGTGAGAAACATCTCCGGCAGCACCAGCAGGTCGGCGTCGGTGGCCTCTTGCGCCAACTGATGCAGGCGCTTGAGATTACCGGCCACATCCAGCGGCAGAGGCGGGCATTGATACAGGGCAACACGCATGGGCAACTCCTTACTCGGGCAGTGCGATCGGCCCGATTTCATCGAACACATCCCCCGGCCCCGGGTTCTGCGGGTGAGTGCTGCCACCGAAGTGAGTCATGATGCCCCACACCGCGTTCAGCGAGGTTTGCACGGCGCCTTCAACCCACGCCGGGGTCCAGGACACGTCGTCACCGGCAATGAAAATACCGCGTTGCTCCGCCGGCATGTCCTTTTGCATGAAGTGCGCGTACATCCGTTGGTTGTAGCGATAGTGACCGGGGAGTGCGCCTTTGAAAGCTCCGAGGAAATGTGGGTCGGCTTCCCATGACACGGTGATCGGGTCGCCGATGATCCGCGCGGTGATGTCGACTTTCGGGTAGATCTTCTTCAGCGCATCCAGAGCCAGTTTCACGCGTTTCTCGATGGGTTGCGGAAGCATTTTCAGCGCATCGCTCATCCAGGAGTAGGACAGGCAAATCACCCCCGGCTTGTCGTCACCGTTGTCGAAGAGATAGGTGCCGCGGGTCAGGCGATCCGTCAGCGTCATGCTCATCAGGTCGCGGCCGGTTTCCGGATCCTTGTCCTTCCAGAACGGCCGGTCGACCATCACGAAGGTCTTCGACGACTGCATGTAGCGGGTGCGGTCCAGGGCCATCCACATCTTTTGCGAGAACAGGGTTTCGTCGCACTCGATCTGGGTGGTCAGCAGCCAGCTCTGGCAGGTGGTCAGCACGGCGGCGTATTCGCGGGTGTCACCGTAGTTGTCGGTGACGGCGAAACGGCCGTCCGGCGCGTGGGCAATGCGCTTGACCCCGGCCCGTGGCGCACCGTTGTGCAGGGAACTGAGGCTGGTGCCTTCGGGCCAGTGGGCGCAACGCTCCGGCACATGGCGCCAGATGCCCATGGGCACTTGGGCGACGCCGCCGACCACCAGATGCTGGTGATCGTCGCAGTTGGTCATCACCACGCGGAAGATTTCCAGCATCGAGTTGGGGAAGTCCGAGTCCCAGCCGCCGGTGCCGAAACCGACCTGGCCGAACACTTCGCGGTGATGAAAGGACAACTTGGCGAACGCTTTGGAGGTCGCCACGAAGTCGTAGAAGGTGCGGTCGTCCCACAACGGAACCAGCGTATTCCACAGCTCTTTCAGGCGCGGTACGTCACGGTCGCGGATGGCTTGCTGGATATCGGCGAACTGCGAGCCGGCTTCCAGGGCGTCGGCCCAGGCGTCAGCCACTTCCTGGAACAGTGCAGGAAGGTCAGCGAGTTTCTGTGCGTAGTGCGTCTGGCCTTCGAGGTCGATGACCGTGCTGCCGGAAGCCGGCGTCAGCGGGTTGGGGAAGGGTTTGGTCTCCAGCCCGAGCTTGTCCACATAGTGGTAGAACGCAGTGGAGGACACCGGGAAGCGCATGCCACCCAGTTCCGCAATGATGCCTTCGGCGCCTTCAAACGCCTGGGAGCGCAGGCGGCCACCCATTTTCGAGGCTTCATACACCACGGGTTTAAGGCCCAGCTTCATCAGCTCATAGGCGGCTACCAGCCCGGCAATCCCGGCGCCGACGATCGCCACTTCGGCGCCGTGGTTGGCCGCCGGAATGCTACCCAGGCCCGCCGGATGTTCGATCCAGTCATCAAAGGCAAACGGGAAGTCCGGGCCAAAGATAGTGATGGGCTTCTTGCCGTTTGCCGGGTGGCGATTGGTCTTGCTGATGGTGCTGGAAGGAATGCTCATGGCTGACCTTGCTGGCGGCTCGGCGGGGCGCGACCCGCTGAGTATAGGAAAAGATGGCAGCCATTCTAGGGAGCGTAGCGTTCGTTAATAAGACGCAATGTGTCGTCGGATTGAATTGTTTTTAGTCAGAGTGACGATCTTGCTGGTCAGATTGGTTGGCCGCGATCCAGTTTGTTACTGAGGATGATCGAGGTGGTGGTCTTCTCCACGCCGTCGACGCTGCCGATCTGGTCCAGCAGTTGATCCAGCTGTTCCGGCGAATCGGTGCGCAGCCAGGCCACGTAATCGAACTCGCCGCTTACCGCACATAACTGCTGAACCTGCGCCATGGCACTGATCCGGCGCAGCACTTCCTTGCCGGAGCGCGGTTGCACGGTGATCCCCACGTAGGCCTGCAAACCACCGTCCACCACCCGCTGGCTGAGGCGTACGCCATAGCCGGTAATCACCTGGGTTTTTTCCAGGCGCGCCAGGCGTGAGGTGACGGTGGTGCGCGCGATGCCCAGTTGCCGGGCAAGCATGGCCACACTTTCACGCGCGTTGATCTGCAAGGCGGCGATCAACTGGCGATCGATTTCATCGAGGACGGGAGGGTGAGAGGCGGACAAGGTGTTCTCCGGCGCGGGCATCAATGGGCGAGCATGTTACAGGCTCGGTCCTGGCGATACTGCCCGCCCGGCCGGGAATTTATTTTCGCCGCTGATCGAACACATTATTTTGTGCCAGATTGTGAAAAGTAACTGTTTGGTACATTATTTTGCGTTAGGTATACAGGAAGGACGTTTGCGCGATGAATAACTTTGGGGCTGCCACCGGCAGCAGATGGTTGCTGGTTGGGCTGGGCCTGCTGATCGCCTTGATCGGCCTGGGTTTGGCAGGCGGTGGCGGTTACCTCGTAGTGCTGGGCGGCAGTTGGTATTTCCTGCTGATGGGCCTGGCGATGCTGGTCTCTGGTGTGCTGATCGCCAAGCGCCGGCCTCAGGGAGCATGGCTGTACGCCGTGGCATTGGTGCTGACTGCGATCTGGGCGGTGTGGGATACCGGTCTGGAATACTGGCCGTTGGTTTCGCGAGTCCTGACCTTCGCCGTCATCGGCCTGGTAGTCGCGCTGATTTATCCCCAGCTCGCCCGCGCTTCGGGATCGACACCCGGGCGCGGCGCCTATGGCGTTGCCGGGCTGCTGGGCCTGGGCGTGGTCGCCACCCTGGCGTACATGTTTGTACCGACCCACGTGGTCAAGGCCAGCAGTGAGCCTGCGGTGACTGCGGTAACGCCGGGCACCGAGCAAAAAGACTGGGCCCACTGGGGCAACACCACCGCCGGCAATCGGTTTGCCGCGCTGGACCAGATCAACAAAGGCAACATCGACAAGTTGCAGGTGGCCTGGACCTTCCACACCGGCGACATCCCCGAGAGCAATGGCGCCGGTGCCGAAGACCAGAACACCCCGCTGCAGATCGGTGACAGCGTTTACGTGTGCACCGCCTACGGCAAAGTGTTTTCCCTGGACGCCGATACCGGTGCCCAACGCTGGAAATTCGATCCCCAGGGCAGCGGCCCCAACTGGCAGCGTTGCCGTGGCCTGGGTTATTTCGACAGCAGTGCCAGCGAGCAACCCGCCGGCGCCAAAGCCTGTGTGAAACGTCTGTTTCTGCCGACCGGCGATGCCCGGTTGATTGCGATCAATGCTGAAACCGGCGCGCCTTGCGAAGACTTCGGCGACCACGGCACCGTCGACCTGAAGACCGACATGGGCGAAGTGAAGCCCGGTTATTACCAGCAAACCTCGACGCCACTGGTGGCGGGCAATGTGGTGATCGTGGGTGGACGCGTGGCGGACAACTTCTCCACCGGTGAACCGCCAGGCGTGGTGCGCGCCTTTGACGTGCACAGCGGCGAACTGGTGTGGGCCTGGGATCCGGGCAACCCGAACACCACCAAACGCCCACCTGCAGGAGAGACCTACACCCGTGGCACGCCGAACGTATGGTCGGCCATGTCCTACGACGCCAAGCTCGGCCTGGTCTACCTGCCTACCGGTAACGCCACCCCGGATTTCTTCGCCGGTGAACGTACCGCCTATGACGACAAGTGGAGCTCCTCCATCGTCGCCATCGACGTGAAGACCGGCCAAGTGCGCTGGCACTTCCAGACCACTCACCACGACCTGTGGGACTTCGACCTGCCGGCACAGCCGCTGCTCTACGACATTCCGGATGGCAACGGCGGCGTGCAACCGGCACTGGCCCAAGTCACCAAGCAAGGTGAAATCTTCCTGCTCAACCGCGCAACCGGCGTGCCCATCGCCCGGGTCGAAGAGCGTCCGGTGCCCCAGGGCAATGTGCCCGGCGAACGCTATTCGCCGACCCAGCCGTTTTCGGTGGACATGCCTTCGATCGGCAATCAGCAACTGACCGAATCCGACATGTGGGGCGCCACGCCGTTTGACCAGTTGATGTGCCGCATCCAGTTCAAGGGCATGCGCCACCAGGGCGTCTATACGCCGCCAGGCCTGGACCGCGCGCTGCAATTCCCGGGCTCCCTGGGCGGAATGAACTGGGGCAGCGTGTCAGTGGACCCGAATACCCACTATATGTTCGTCAACGACATGCGCCTGGGTTTGGCCAACTACATGATCCCGCGCGACAAGATCGCCGCCGGTGCCAGTGGCATCGAAATGGGCGTGGTGCCGCAAGAAGGTACGCCATTCGGTGCAATGCGCGAGCGCTTCCTCTCGGCGGCGGGCATTCCGTGTCAGAAGCCGCCGTTCGGCACCCTGTCGGCCATCGACCTGAAAACCCACAAGCTGATGTGGCAAGTGCCGGTGGGCACGGTTGAAGACACCGGGCCGCTGGGCATCCGCATGCACATGCCGATTCCAATCGGCATGCCGACCCTCGGCGCGTCCCTGGCCACGCAGTCTGGCTTGCTGTTTTTCGCCGGCACCCAGGACTTCTACCTGCGCGCCTTCGATACCGGCAACGGTAACGAGATCTGGAAGTCCCGTCTGCCGGTGGGTAGCCAATCGGGACCGATGACCTATGTCTCGCCCAAGACTGGCACGCAGTACATCGTGCTAACCGCCGGCGGCGCGCGACAGTCGCCGGACCGTGGGGATTATGTGATTGCCTACGCGTTGCCCAAGAAATAGGGCGTGAAAAAGCCGCACGGATGTGCGGCTTTTTTTTGCGTCTTAGATCGTGTCTGCCAGCAGGCATCGGGCAAAGAGTTGTGGCACCGGAAGGTTGCGCTGGCTGTAGCGGCTCAGCAAGATGATTTCCCGGTTAAAGGTCAGCTCGCCCAGCGGGATGACACGCACCTGCGGGGATCGGTCCAGCCATAGTCCGGCGTGGGGAACCAGTGAAACGCCCAGGCCGCATTCGACCATTTTGACCAGCGCCTCAATCTCGTCCAGTTCCAGCGCCACTTGCACGTCCAGCCGCTGATCCCGCAGAAAGCGACTGACCAGCCGCCCGCCAAACGAAGCCCGGTCGTAGCGCACGTGAGGATGAGCGGCGAGCAGTTGCAGCGGGTCATCCCCCTCGACCGTCAGCGGCGCGATCAACACAAACGGCTCCCTGCGCAGCAGTTGCACGTGCAGTTCCTTGGGCAAGTCAAAGGGTGGGCGAATGATGATCGCCGAGTCGAGTTCGCCTGCATCCACCTGGCTGAGCAGCTCCAGGGAAACTCCCGGCACCAACTTGCACTCCACCGTCGGCGCCGCCTGGCGCAAACGCACCAGGGCCTGGGGCAGCAGGCCGGTCTGGGCGGTGGTGATGGCGCCGACCTTCAACTCGCCCCTGTACTCATTGGCATCCACCGGCACAGCCATGCGGTTGAACGTCTCGAGAATTTCCCTGGCCAGCGGCAGCGCGCGGATCCCCGCCGCGTTCAGCGTGGCCTGGCGTCCGGTTCGGTCGAACAACTGCACGCCGAGCACCTGCTCCAACTGACGGATCTGCGCACTCACTGCCGATTGTGTCAGCCCGATATGCATGCCCGCTGCGGCGAACGTGCCATGGCGGGTAACGGCGATAAAGGTTTTCAGTTCCCGCAGCATGGGCGTCTCGATTGATCAAAATAATTTGAGCTCGCTGCGAAAACTATCGTCTTTCCATCGGTTACGGCAAGGCTAGACTCGCAAGGACTTAATACCCATAGAGGTTAAACCTGATGGCACTGGCTCCCTTTCACCTGGCAATTCCGGTATTCGACCTGGCGGCAGCGCGGCAGTTTTATGGTGAGGTGTTTGGGTTGGAGGAGGGACGAGCCAGTGATCACTGGGTCGACTTCGACTTCTTCGGGCATCAATTGGTGATTCATGAGCATCCGAAAACCGCCTCTCAAGAGGCGGCGCACACCAATGCAGTGGACGGCCACGACGTGCCGGTGCCGCATTTTGGCGTGGTGTTGAGTTGGGATGATTGGCATGCGTTGGCGGAGCGTTTGCAGGCACGCAATACCCGATTTGTGCTGGAGCCGCACATTCGTTTCAAAGGCCAGGTGGGCGAGCAGGCGACGTTGTTTCTGTTTGACCCGTGCGGCAACGCGTTGGAGTTCAAGGCGTTCAAGGACATTGGGCAGTTGTTTGCCAAGTGAGGGCGCTTTGATGAATGGCCTGGATGCAACGGGCATCGCCGAGGCGGTGGGTTCGGGGGCGATTACGCCGGCTTTGGTTGCTGAACACTTTCTTGCGCGCATAGGTGTCGACGAACCAGATATCCAGGCGTTTGTATCCTTCGACGCTGAGGCGGTGCGCGAGCAGGCGTTGCAGCTTGAAGGCTGTTCCGGTCCGCTGGCGGGCTTGCCCGTGGGGGTCATGGACATCTTTGATACCGCCGACCACCCAACGGAATTCTATTCGCCGATTTACCTGGGTAATCGTCCATCGCGGGATGCCCATGTGGTGACGCTGCTACGACAGGCGGGCGCGATCATCATGGGCAAGACCCACACCACCGAATTTGCCTACATGCACACAGGGCCGACGCGTAATCCGCTCGATCTGTCCCGCACGCCGGGTAGCTCCAGCGCGGGTTCCGCGGCGGGGATGGCGGCCGGGTTTTTCCCGTTGGCGTTGGGTACCCAGACGGCTGGGTCGCTGCTCAAGCCAGCCGCTTATTGCGGGTTGTATGCCTTCAAACCGTCGTTTGGACTGGTCTCGCTAGAAGGCGTGAAACCCCTGGCGCCGAGCTTCGATACCGTGGGTTGGTATGGCCGTTCGGTGCGTGATCTTGAGCGGGTGGCGCGGGTGTTGATCCCTGGGTTTCCGGCTGTTGAGGCGGGGCGTCGGCCCTTGCGGCTTGGTTTCTGCCGTACCTCTCGCTGGTCGG
This sequence comes from Pseudomonas sp. G1002, assembly GCF_013385455.1. Classification (NCBI taxonomy): domain Bacteria; kingdom Pseudomonadati; phylum Pseudomonadota; class Gammaproteobacteria; order Pseudomonadales; family Pseudomonadaceae; genus Pseudomonas; species Pseudomonas sp. G1002. Next base: position 60,565 of record NZ_JACAPY010000027.1, on the reverse strand, counting down.
ATGTGCAGCCGTTGGTGGCCGAGGCTATTGAACGAGCGGTTGCCCGGTTGGGGCCTCTTGTCAGTGAGGTCGTGTTGCCTGAAGCGTACGACGGAGTATTCGACGATCACCAGTTGATCAACGATTGCGAAGGTGCCCGTTCATTGGCCAAGGAGTTTCAGTCTCATCCCGAACTACTCAGCGACTCGACGTTGGCCATGATCGAGCGCGCCCAGACGACGAGTTGGGAGCAGGAGTCGGCAGCCAAGGCCCGCTTGGTACAACTGGCCCCGCAGCTTGCGCAAATCTGCCAGCCGTTTGATGCGATGTTGAGTGTTTCCTGCGGGATGCTGGCGCCGGTGGGGTTGGCGACCACGGGCCCGTCGGACTTCATCAAGTTCTGGGGCGCGTTTGGCTTGCCGCAGGTGAATGTACCGGTGATGCGTGGGGAAGGGGAGTTGCCGGTGGGGTTGCAGGTAATTGGGGCGTTTAGAGGGGATGCGCCGTTGCTGGGTACGGCGCAAGGCATTGTTGATGCGTTGGTAAGCTGAAAGGCACTATGGGGGAACACGTTGCTGATCTGTTGAGTGAGCCCCAGGCGGTTCATTCAGAGGATGAAAAATGAAATTCCCTGTGGTGATGCATAAAGGCGCTGATTCAGATTACAGCGTGACCGTCCCGGACGTGCCAGGTTGCTTTTCTGCGGGCACAACCTTTTCCGAAGCTCTGGATAATGTCCGCGAAGCTTTAGCGCTGCACCTCGAGGGATTGGTTGCTGATGAGGAGCGGCTTCCTCAGGCTAGAGAGGTCGACGTCCATTTGGAGAATCCGGACTTTGCGGGTGGCGTGTGGGCGGTGATCGACTTTGATCTCACTCCTTACCTGGGCAAGTCAGTCAGGTTCAACGCCTCACTGCCTGAGCAACTTTTGAATCGTATCGATGAGCGAGTGCAAAAAGACCATCGCTATGCCTCGCGCTCTGGGTTCCTGGCGACGGCGGCTTTGCGCGAACTTTCCGTTTGATAACGGGCCGGTAGAGCACGCAGCACAAAAAAGGCTTACACCGCAAAGCGTAAGTCTTTCTTTTATTCGAGGAGGTGTGATCAGCGAGACTACGACCCCTTGCACACCTTCGCAGCGGCAGCATCGTTCGGGATAAATGAATCCGGCGCGCCCGGCTTCAGCACCACGTACCCTCGCCGCCACGGTTGATCGTCCACCAGATTCCAGCGGTGCCCGGTGCCGGTATTGTCTTCGGCGATCAGTACTTCACCCGGATGCAACGTGAACTTCTCACCGCCGCGAGTCACGAATGCAAGGGTGCCGGACAGCGTCATCACGTACTGAGGCTCCGGGTCGTTATGCCAGCCATACGAGGCGTGCGCCGGGGTTTGCTTGAAGTGAATGGCAGTCACGTCATTGCGCATGCTCTGGTCGATGGTGCCTTCCAGTACGTGCGAATTGTTGTCGGCGCCGGTGCAGAGCTTGAATGCCTTGATGGAGTCAGTGGCGGCGGGGGCGGCTTGTGCACCGCTCAAGGTGGCGAGGGTGATTGCGACGGTGGCTGTGGCACGTATGCCCAGGCCGTGGATTGCGTTGCGCGGCGAGCGTTTTTGCTGATGCATGGAACAAGTTTCCCTCGTGCTGAATTGGCGTTGACTGGGAATCATGGTCAGTGCCGTAGCCGTTCGGGACAACTAACTAATGTTTCATTGCTGCACGACTCACGCGCCAGAAACGACAAAGCCGCGCAATGCGCGGCTTTCAAGATGGTGGGCCCAGTAGGACTCGAACCTACGACCAAGGGATTATGAGTCCCCTGCTCTAACCAACTGAGCTATAGGCCCTCAGTAGGCCGCGGATTATAGCGATGGTTTCTTCGCTGTGCCATCCGAAAAGTCCGAAACGCTCATACGAAGGAACGTAGCGGCGAAAAGGTCCGGCGGCAGCGGCAGGCTGACGATGTAGCCCTGCATCTGCTCACAACCTTCAGCCGCCAGAAACGCTTGCTGGGCCGGCGTTTCTACGCCCTCGGCAATGATGGTGAATTGCATGCTGTGCCCCAGGGCAATAATGGCGCGCACGATCGCCGCATCGTGTGGGTCGTCGGGCAGGCCACGGACGAAGGATTGGTCGATCTTCAGGAAGTCCAGCGGCAGGCGTTTCAGGTAGCTTAGGGACGAATAGCCGGTGCCGAAGTCATCAATGGCCAGTTGCACGCCCAGATGCTTGAGCTGGTGCAGCACCTCCAGCGCCTCTTCGGCCTGGCTCATGATGAAGTTTTCGGTGATCTCCAGTTGCAGGCAGCCAGGCTCCAGGCGGTTGTCCCGCAGCAGTTGCTCGATGCGCGCCAGCAGGTTGGGGTGGCGCAGTTGCGCGCCGGCGAGGTTGACGGACAGCGGGCCGAAGTCATCAAAAATTTCTCGCCAGTCGTGCATCTGTCGGCAGGCCTGCTCCAGTACCCAGTCGCCAATCTGCAGGATCATGCCGTTCTCTTCGGCCAGGGCAATGAAGTGCTCGGGCGGCACTTCGCCGAAGGTGGGGTGGCGCCAGCGAATCAGGGCTTCGGCGCCGATCAGTTGTTGGGTGTCGAGGCTGAGTTTCGGCTGGTAATAGAGAGACAATTCGTCGCGCTCGATCGCTCGGCGCAGTTCGTGTTCCAGGGCCACGCGCTCGTTGGCTTGCGCAGTGAGGTCCTGGGTGTAGCTTTCGACGCGGTTGCGGCCTTTGGCCTTGGAGCGGTACATGGCGGCGTCAGCGTTTTTGACCAGGGTGGCGACGTCGTTGCCGTCCCGTGGGTACAGGCTGGTGCCGATGCTGGCGCTGATGAAGAACTCATGCTCGCCCGCCTGGAACGGTGGGGTGAAGCAGGCCAGCAGCTTATTGGCCAGGTGTTCGGCGTCGCTGGCTTGTTGCAGGCCGGGCAGCAGGATGATGAATTCGTCGCCACCCAGGCGCGCGACGGTGTCGACGTCTCGCAGTTGGTCCTTGAGGCGAACGGCGATGTCCTTGAGCAGCAGGTCGCCAATCGGGTGGCCGAGGCTGTCGTTGATGTGTTTGAAGCGGTCGAGGTCGAGGAACAGCACGGCGCCCTGGCTGCCGGTTTCCTGTTGGTTGTTGAGGGCGGCTTGCAGGCGGCTTTCAAACAGGGTGCGGTTGGGCAGGCCGGTCAGCGGGTCGTGGTGGGCCTGGTAATCGAGGCGCGCCTGGGCGTGCTTGAGGCTGGAGATGTCGGCAAACACGGCGACGAAGTGGGTGATCGACTCCTCGCGGTTGCGCACGGCGCTGATGGTCAGCCAGCTGGGGTACAGCTCGCCGTTCTTGCGCCGGTTGGAGATCTCGCCTTGCCAGTGGCCGTTGGCCGTCAGTTGGTGCCACATGGCCGCGTAGAAGGCGCTGTCGTGCAGGCCCGAGGCAAGCAGGCGCGGGGTTTGGCCAAGGGCCTCGGCTTCGCTGTAGCCGGTGATCTCGCTGAAGGCGCGGTTCACGGCGCTGATATTTTGTCGGGTGTCGGTGATCAGTACGCCTTCGGCCGTGCTCTCGAACACGGTGGCGGCCTGTTGCAGTTTTTCCTGCATCAGTTGGCGTTCGGTGATGTCCCGGGCGATGGTCAGCATGCAGTCGTCGTCGCCGATGGGCAGCGGGCGGCTGGAGACTTCACACAGGCGAATTTCGCCGTCGCTGCGGCGGATGTGGCAGACAAAGTCGCGGACAAATCCATCCCGTTGCAGTCGCTCCAACATATCTTTGCGTTCGTTCAGGTCGACCCAGATCCCGAGGTCCAGGGTTGACTGGTCCAGCGACATCACGCTGTTGAAGCCGGTAATTCGACTGAATCCTTCGTTGACCTCAATCAGCAAACCGTCGCTTTGGCGGGACAACAGCAGGCCGTCGGGAGAGGCATGAAAGGCCTTGGCGAATTTCTCTTCGGAGGTCTGCAGTCGCTGCTGGGTTTCTTTCAGCTGGGTGATGTCACGCACCACCACGACCAGGGCTTCGGTGGTATCCAGTTGAAAGGGTTCGGCGGAGATCAGTCCGGTGAAGGCCTGGCCGTTGCTGCGCAGGAAGGGCATTTCCAGGTTGCGGATGCTGGTGGTCTGTACCCGTTGCAGCAGGCCGGGGCCTACGCCCTGGATGCCCCAGATATTCAGTTCAGTGGCGGTTTTTCCTACGACTGCTTCGGCGCTCAGGCCGATCTGGTCTTCGAATGCCTTATTGACCTCCATCAGGCAGCCGTCCGACAGCCGGGCGATGACCAGGATGTCCGGGCATTGCTGGAACACAGAGGCGAATTTCTGTTCCGAAAGCTGCAACGCTTCCTCGGTGCGCTTGGCTTCGCTGATGTCGATCATCAGGCCGCGCAGCACGGGTTCGTGGCCGTGTTCGATCAGGCTGACGATGTCCCGCACCCACAGGCAGCGTCCATCGGCGGTGATCACCCGGTAGTCGACACTGTGGTCGCGGTTGGCCCGGGTTTCGGCGTAGCAATAGGATTCGGTGCGGGTCAGGTCCGCGGGGTGGATGATGTTGCGCCAGAAGCCCGGGATCAGCCAGTGGGCACGGGGGTAACCCAGCAGTTCCTCGGCGTGGGGCGACACGTAGCTGTAGGTGAAATCGCTGATGCTGGCTTCCCAGGCGATCGCGGAAAGGCTCTCCACCAGGCCGCGATAGTGGTATTCGCTGCTGCGCAGTTCCTGTTCGAGGGCGACCCGGCGGGAAATTTCCGAGCTGAGCCGACGATTGATCCGAATAACCACGGCCAGCACGATGCTCAGCAACAGCACGGCAGGCAACCCGTAGAGCAGCACATCCGTCCAGAGCGTGCGGTGGTCGATGACGTTGCCGACCCAGCGCTGCTGGATGGCCTCGGTCTCAGCCGGGCTGATGTCGGCCAGGACTTTATCGAGGATGCCCACCAGCATCTTGTCGTCCTTGGGTACGCCCATGGCCAACTGATAGCGGTAAGGCGTTTCGCCGCTGATGTACAGGCCTTCCAGCTTGAGTTGACGCAGGCTCCACACGCTGGACGCCAGATCGCCCACTACGGCATCGACCTTGTCGGTGGCCAGGGCCTGCAGCGTGGCGCTGACATTGGGCATGGCCACCAGGTTGAGGTCCGGGTGGTGAGTGCGCAGCAGTTCATGGGGCGCGTAGTTTTCCACCACGGCCACCTTCAACCCGTACAGGTCTTTGAGGCTGCGTGGTTGCGGGCCGCCTTCGTGGGCGAGGATGACGATGGGGAAGTCGAGATAAGGCCGGGTAAACGACAGGAAACCCTGGCGTTCCGGTGTGGACATGATGCCCGGCAGCAGGTCGAGCTGATTGTTGCGGGCCTGTTCCAGCACGGCGCTCCAGTTCACCGGCTCGATCAGTTTTATCCTGACGCCAAGGCGATCCTGCATCAGCCGCACATAATCAGCGGCCAGGCCCTGGTAGCGACCATCTTCATCGCGGTATTCAAAGGGTGGCCAAGAGGCGTCGACGCCCAGGCGCAACTCTTGGTGGTCCGCCAGCCAGCCACGCTCTTCATCGGTGAGAGTCAACGCGCCAGCCGTTGCGGTCCAGGTCAGCAGCGACAGCAGTAACACGGTCGGCAATCTGGGCATAACGGTCTCGTTATGGCACGGGGAATGTTTCGAGTGTAGACGGGCATTGCGGGGGAGGGGAGTCAGCGAGGATTTAATCTGTAGAAGCAAAAACCCCGGCCTGGGCCGGGGTTTTTGTGATCACTCGTCGAGGAAGGAGCGCAAATGCTCGCTTCTCGTCGGGTGGCGCAGCTTGCGCAGCGCCTTGGCTTCGATCTGACGAATCCGCTCACGGGTAACGTCGAACTGCTTACCAACCTCCTCAAGGGTGTGGTCGGTATTCATGTCGATGCCGAAGCGCATGCGCAGTACCTTGGCTTCACGGGCAGTGAGGCCGGACAGTACGTCGCGAGTCGCTTCTTTCAGGCTCTCAACGGTAGCAACATCGATTGGCGACTGCATGGTCGAGTCTTCGATGAAGTCACCCAGATGGGAGTCTTCGTCATCACCGATCGGGGTTTCCATGGAGATCGGCTCTTTAGCGATCTTCAATACCTTGCGGATTTTATCCTCAGGCATTTCCATGCGTTCGCCCAACTCTTCCGGGGTCGGTTCGCGACCCATTTCCTGCAACATCTGCCGGGAGATACGGTTGAGCTTGTTGATCGTCTCGATCATGTGCACCGGAATACGGATGGTGCGGGCCTGGTCGGCGATCGAGCGAGTGATCGCCTGACGGATCCACCAGGTGGCATAAGTCGAGAACTTGTAGCCGCGACGGTATTCGAACTTGTCCACCGCTTTCATCAAGCCGATGTTGCCTTCCTGGATCAGATCGAGGAATTGCAGGCCACGGTTGGTGTACTTCTTGGCGATGGAGATCACCAGACGCAAGTTCGCTTCAACCATCTCTTTCTTCGCGCGGCGGGCCTTGGCCTCACCGATCGACATGCGACGGTTGATGTCCTTGATCTCGGCAATCGTCAGACCGGTTTCAGTCTGCAATGCAGTCAGCTTCTGCTGGCAACGAACGATGTCGGCCTGGAAGCGACCAATGGCTTCAGCGTATTTGCTTTTGCCTTTGGCCAGTGCGTCGGTCCAGCTTTCGTCGACTTCGTTGCCCGGGAACTGGCGCAGGAAGTCGGCACGCGGCATGCGCGCATCACGGACACAGAGCTGCATGATCGCACGCTCTTGTGCACGCAGACGCTCAAGGGCGCTACGAACCCGCTCAACCAGGCCTTCGAATTGCTTCGGTACCAGTTTGATCGGCATGAAGAGTTCAGCCAGGGCCAGCAATTCAGCAGTTGCCTGCTTGCTGCCGCGACCGTGCTTCTTCAGGGCCTTGCGAGCCAGTTCCATCTGATCGGAGACCGCGCCAAAGCGCTGGGCTGCGATGATCGGATCCGGACCGCTTTCGACTTCTTCTTCGTCATCGGTGCTGGCTTCAGCTTCGTCGTCGTCGGTGTCGTCGTCTGCTTTCGCAGCCTTGGCATCGATCGGTGGCGGAATTTCAGCCGCAGGTGGCGCAATGCCGTCGTCCGGGTCGATATAACCGCTCAGGACGTCGGACAGGCGGCCACCTTCGGTGGTGACGCGAGTGTACTCGGAGAGAATGTGGTCAACCGTGCCTGGGAAGTGCGCGATTGCGCCCATCACTTCACGGATGCCCTCTTCGATACGCTTGGCGATTTCGATTTCGCCTTCACGTGTCAGCAGCTCTACCGTACCCATTTCGCGCATATACATGCGCACAGGGTCAGTCGTGCGACCGATGTCGGTCTCGACCGCTGCCAACGCGGCGGCTGCTTCTTCAGCGGCTGCCTCGTCGGTATCGGCGTCGGCCAACATAAGGGCGTCCGCATCCGGAGCACTCTCGTGTACGGGGATCCCCATGTCATTAATCATGCGGATGATGTCTTCCACCTGCTCTGGATCTGAAATATCCTCAGGCAGGTGGTCGTTGACCTCTGCGTAAGTCAGATACTTCTGCTCACGACCAAGGGTGATCAACTCTTTGATACGAGACTGCTGTTGCGCTTTTCCGGACATAACACCCTATCCACTGAAGGTCTTGGCGGGCAAAAAACAAGCCGAGGATTATACCCGAGCTATGACCTCACACGCCAGCTGAGGTCGGGTTTGATGCGGAAACATTGCGACTTAAAAGGTCGCGCAGTTGATTTTTCTCTTCGGCGGTCAATTCACTCTGACGCGCTTTTCGAAGAAGTTGTTCCAGGTTTCGCTCGCGTTGACGAGCTACCAAGCTAGTAATGGTGTCGAAAAACTGTTGTTCAAGGTTATCGCCATCAATCAGCCATTCCTTTTCTGCCAATGCCTTCAGCAAACGGCCCTGTTCGGTGCCGTGCCAGCGTGCAATCAGCTGGAATGAGTTTAGCTTAGGATTCTTCTGTACGGCTTCGAGCAGGGCCACCAACAGTTGCGTATTGGTGTGGTCTTCGGCCGCAAAGTGCCCCGCATCCTCGACTTTTTGTGCCAGTTGCGGGTGGTGCAAAAGTGTACGCAGGGCTGCCATGGTGGGCGGCTCTACTGCTGCTGGGACGCGTGGGCCGCGCGGTTCGTCACGGTCACCGCCACGTTTGCCGTTTTTGTCCCAGGGTTTCTTGTCCCATTTCTTGCCGCCGGTGCCGGGTTTCTTCGGTGTCCACTCCTGCTGGGGCGTGTAGGCCTCCTGCGGTTGGTGGAAGTCGGAGTAGTCCGGCATGGCGTCGTAATCCATGCCCGGGTCGTAGGCCGGCGGCGCCTCTTGCGGCGCGCTGCGGGCCAGCTGGCTGACGGCCTCGCCACTCAAGCCGGTGATTTCCAGCAGGCGCTGGCGCATCAGGGTGCGCAGGTTGGCGCCCGGAACCTTGTCGATCAGCGGTGCCGCGAGGGTGACCATGTGGGCCTTGCCTTCGAGGGAGCGCGGGTCGGACTCTTCGGTCAGTTGCTGGAAAAAGTAATCGGCCAGCGGTTGTGCGTGTTGGTTGATGCGCGCGCGGAACGCGTCGGTGCCTTCGGAGCGGACCAGGGTGTCCGGGTCTTCACCTTCGGGCAGGAACAGGAATCGTGCGCGCCGCCCGTCCTGCAGGCTCGACAGGGTCGACTCAAGGGCACGCCACGCTGCGTTGCGGCCGGCCTGGTCGCCGTCGAAGCAGAACAGTACGTTGGGCACTACGCGAAACAGGCGCTTCAAGTGCTCTTCGCTGGTCGCGGTGCCCAGGGTCGCCACGGCGTTGCGCAAACCTTGCTGGGCCAGGGCAATCACGTCCATATAGCCTTCAACCACGATGATTTCGTCGAGGTTGCGGTTGTTCTTGCGCGCCTCAAACAGGCCGTAGAGTTCCTGGCCTTTATGAAACACCGGGGTTTCCGGTGAGTTCAGGTATTTGGGCTTGTCGTCCCCCAGCACCCGGCCGCCGAACGCGATGATGCGGCCGCGGCTGTCGCGGATCGGGAACATCACGCGGTCGCGGAAACGGTCATAACGCTTGCCGGTCTCGGCGTTTTCCACCAACAGGCCGGCGTCGATCATGGCTTTTTGCTGCAGGGTGTCGCTGCTCAGGTGCTTGTACAGGTTGTCCCAGCCCGGCGGGGCGAAGCCGAGGCCGAAGTCGCGGGCGATTTCACCGGTCAGGCCGCGGCCCTTGAGGTAATCGACGGCGGCTTTGCGCTGCGGGTGGCTTTTCAGTGCCTGGCGGTAAAAGTCGGCAGCAGCGGTAAGCAGCGGGTACAGCGGCGAATCGGTGGGTTGCCGCGGTTTGTGCGGGCGGCCACTTTCTTCGCGGGGGATTTCCATGCCGGCGGCTTTCGCCAGTTCCTCGACGGCCTGGGGGAAGTCCAGGTTGTCGTGGTCCATGATGAAGCCGAGGGCGTTGCCGCCAGCGCCGCAGCCGAAGCAGTAGTAGAACTGCTTGTCGGGGCTGACGCTGAACGACGGAGTCTTTTCCTTGTGGAACGGGCAGCAGGCGGTGTAGTTCTTGCCGGCCTTTTTCATCTGCAGGCGCGAGCTGACAACATCGACGATGTCGGTGCGGTTCAGAAGGTCGTCAATAAAGCTCTGGGGAATTAGCCCGGCCATGGCGTTCTCGTCATCACTGCGTGTAAAAGAGGGCCCGCAAAGTGCTCAAGGCGCGCGTGTTGTGCGGCTCGATCTACTGTCGTCTGCTTGGTCTGTCAGGAAGTGTATCTGCCGAACATTCACTGACGTTAGTTCCGATCAGTGCCCGGCGTAGAAATGTTGCCCGGGAGTCCGGTCTTGGCCATGTGGGGGCCTCGGAAGCTCATCGGTGGGCGCAGCCGACCTGTTGATCGCCTGTTAAAAAATAAGTGTGCTCGTCAGTAGCCTTGTTAGGCTCGTCAGAAGAGACGTGCACCGCTGGCAAAAGAGCCAGTCCTGACGTGTGAAGCAGTTCGTTTCAGTCGCGTGTGCGGCGTCAACGGTGAAGCATCAAGCGATATCCGCAAATGCCAACAGCCCGGCTGAGGGCCGGGCTTGGCAGAAGCTTGCTACGAACGTCTGTGTATTAGTACAGACGAACGGCGCGGCGCTGCTCGCGCTGAACTTTCTTGGCGTGACGCTTAACAGCGGCTGCTGCTTTACGCTTACGCTCAGAAGTTGGCTTCTCGTAAAATTCGCGGCTACGAACTTCAGCCAGAACACCGGCTTTTTCGCAGGAGCGCTTGAAACGACGCAGAGCTACGTCGAAGGGTTCGTTCTCTTTTACTTTGACGGCTGGCATCCAGAGCTACCTTCTTTCATTACCGGGAATCAACGTTCTCGTCGCAAAAAATTCGCGGCTGAGGTCGTCGGTTTTTAAGGGTTGCGGATGTTAACCCCTCATTGCCCGGAATGCAAAGCCTCTGATCGAAAACCGCTAGTCGGGAGGGGGAGTGGCGACTATTATGCGCGCCTTCGAATTCAGCCTCTACAAGGCGCAAACCCATGCTAGTTCTGGGATTAGAAACCTCGTGCGACGAAACCGGTGTCGCACTTTACGACAGTGAACGCGGGCTTTTGGCCGACGCACTGTTCAGTCAGATCGACCTGCATCGCGCCTATGGCGGCGTGGTGCCGGAGCTGGCCAGCCGTGATCATGTGAAACGCATGCTGCCATTGATTCGGCAGGTGTTGGACGAGGCCGGCTGCGTGCCGACCGAGATCGACGCCATTGCCTATACCGCAGGCCCCGGATTGGTCGGAGCCCTGCTGGTTGGGGCCTCTTGCGCCCAGGCGCTGGCATTTGCCTGGGGCATTCCGGCCCTTGGTGTGCACCACATGGAAGGCCATTTACTGGCACCGATGCTGGAAGAAAACCCGCCAGCGTTCCCGTTCGTCGCTTTGTTGGTTTCAGGCGGCCATACGCAGCTGGTTCAGGTCGACGGAATCGGTCAATACACGCTGCTGGGCGAAAGCCTGGACGACGCTGCCGGTGAAGCTTTCGACAAGACTGCGAAGATGATGGGCCTTAATTATCCGGGCGGCCCGGAAATCGCCCGCTTGGCAGAAAAAGGCGTTCCGGGGCGCTATACCTTCCCGCGCCCGATGTGCGATCGCCCTGGCCTGATGTTCAGCTTCAGCGGCCTGAAAACCTCTGCCCTGAACACCTGGCAGCAGAGCGTCAGCGCCGGAGACGACAGTGAGCAAGCCCGTTGCGACATCTCGCTGGCGTTCCAGCAGGCCGTGGTGGAGACTTTGACCATCAAGTGCAAGCGGGCCCTGAAGCAGGCGGGCATGAAGCGCCTGGTGATCGCGGGCGGCGTCAGCGCGAACAAGGCGCTGCGCAGCTCCCTGGAGAAAATGCTCGGCGACATGAAGGGCGACGTGTTTTATGCGCGTCCCGAATTCTGCACCGATAACGGTGCGATGATCGCCTATGCCGGTTGCCAGCGTTTGCAGGCCGGGCAGCATGAAAGCCTGGCAATCAGCGTGCAGGCGCGCTGGCCGATGGAGCAGTTGCCGCCGCTGTAACGGGCGAACGTGAGCCGGGTTCACCGGGCGTATTTAAAAATGCCGTTCGCGCCCGGCAAACAGGTCGCGTAAATTGCCCCGGTGGCGCCAGACGATCAGCAGCGTGAGCACGCTCATCGGCACCAGCGCCTCCGGTTCCTGCCACGCCAGCAACGGCAGGGTCAGGGGCGTGGCGATGAGGGCGGCCAGCGAGCTGGTGCGTGTCAGGTAGAACGTCAGCAGCCAGGCCAGGATGGCCAGCAGCGCCGCCGGTGGGTAGATCCCCAGCAGCATGCCGGCCGCCGTCGCAACGCCTTTGCCGCCGCGAAAGCGAAAGTACAGCGGGAACAGGTGGCCGAGCACCGCGCAGACGCCGATCCAGGCTTGCTGTTGCAGCGACAGCCCGGCGAGATCGGCGATCAGCACCGGCAGCAGGCCCTTGCAGACGTCGCCGAACAGCGTGAGTACGGCGAGTTTCTTGCCGGCCAGGCGCAACATATTGGTGGCGCCGGCATTGCCTGAGCCACTCATTCGCGGGTCGGGATTTCCCGTCAGGCGGCTGAGCAAAATGGCGAAGGACAGCGAGCCGAGCAGGTAGGCGAGAGTCGCCAGTAACCAAAACATGCTAACTATTCCGGGCGAGGACGCCCTGATTCTAACGGGGCATCGCGCCCTTGTCGTGCAGCGGAGAAGAGTGCTTGGACAGAGTGTTTATCGAAGGCCTGGAAGTCGACACCGTGATCGGGGCCTACGACTGGGAGCGCGGTATCCGGCAATGCCTGCGTCTGGACCTGAGCTTCGCCTGGGATAACCGCCCGGCCGCTGCCGGTGATGACCTGACCCTGGCGCTGGATTACGCGAGCGTGTCCGCGCGGATCCAGGCCTTTGCCGAGCAGGCGCAATTCCAGCTGGTGGAAACCTTCGCCGAGCGCCTGGCTGAAGTGTTGATGAGTGAGTTCCAGATTCCCTGGCTGCACCTCAAACTGACCAAGCCCGGCGCCGTACCGGCCGCCAAGGGCGTGGGCGTGGAGATCGAGCGCGGATGTCGCTAACTCAGGTTTACCTTGGTCTTGGCAGTAACATCGAGCGTGAGGCCCATTTGCACGCTGGCCTTGATGCGCTGGCGGGTTTCCTGACGCAGATGCGCTGTTCGCCGGTGTTTGAAAGCCAGCCTGTGGGCATAAAGAGCGGGCCATTCTTCAATCTGGTGGTGTCGGCGTATACCGACCTGCCGTTGATGGAACTGGACCGCCGGCTGAAATTCATCGAGGCCGACAATGGCCGCTACGCCCCGGATCGCAAGGGCTTGCCGCTGGACATCGACGTGCTGCTGTATGGCGAGCTGGTGGGTAACTTCGATGGCCTGATCCTGCCCCGGGCCGAAATCCTGAAGAACGCGTTTGTGCTGTGGCCGCTGTCGTTGATGGCGCCGCAGCGTGTGCATCCTGAGGTGGGCAAGTCATTTGCCGCGCTGTGGGAGGATGCACACATTGACCAGGTACTGGCGCCGGTCGCGTTCGAATGGCGGGATCAGCCGTTGACGCCGGACTCGCTCTTGTAGGCTTTTAGCGCCTTGAGCCGTTCGCGTTTCAGCGCTTCGCCCAGTTCGGGACCTTTGTAGCCTTGTTCCAGTAGCGGTGCGACGGCCACACCTCTGGCCGCCAGCGCCGCACCGCGCAAATAATCGGCTTGTGGATAACTTCTCTGCTCAAGGCCCTTGCGCCCGCGGGCGTCCATCTCGCATGCCACCACAAACTCTTCAAAGCGTTGCGGGCGACGGTAAACGTCGAAGCTTTGCAGCAACTCCAGCAATGTCGAGGGCCTCAGCTCCAGTGCGCGGTGGCCGTGGGTGTGATATTCGCCCACCAGCAACGCCAACTCCTGGCAATCCCTTGGCACCTTGAAGCGTTCGTTCATCGCCTTGATCAGCTTCACGCCGCGTTGCTCATGAGCGATGTGCTGCGGCAACTTATCCACAGGCGTGAGCCCCTTGCCCAGATCGTGCAGCAGGCAGGCCCAGCGGACGGTCAACGGTTGGGCATGGATGGCCGCCTGTTCCAGCACGCTCAATGTGTGCACGCCGGTATCGATTTCGGGGTGATGGGCCTCGGGTTGCGGCACGCCAAACAGTGCGTCGATTTCCGGCATCAGGGTTTTCAGGGCGCCGCAATCGCGCAGCACCTGGATAAACACCTGTGGCTGGTTTTCCATCAATGCGCGGGAAATCTCCTTCCAGCTGCGTTCGGGCGTCAAGGCTTCCAGTTCGCCCGACGCGCTGAGTTCGCGCATCAGTTCCAGGGTTTCGGGCGCTACCGTAAAGCCGAGGCCGGCATAGCGCGCGGCAAAGCGGGCAACGCGCAGGACACGCAGTGGATCTTCGGCAAACGCCGGGGAAACGTGACGCAGAATGCGTGCGTCCAGATCCTGCTGGCCGTGATAAGGGTCGGTCAGGTTGCCCGCGTCATCCTCGGCCATGGCGTTGATGGTCAGGTCGCGGCGGATCAGGTCTTCTTCCAGGGTAACTTCGGGGCTGGCGTGAAACACAAAGCCGCCATAACCCCGGCCGCTCTTGCGCTCCGTGCGGGCGAGGGCGTACTCGTCACCATTTTTCGGGTCAAGAAATACCGGGAAGTCCGAACCCACAGGCTTGTAGCCCAGGGCGAGCATTTCTTCAGTGGTAGCGCCGACTACGACACGGTCGATATCGGTAACGGGGATGCCCAGCAGGCGATCACGTACCGCACCACCGACTTTGTAGATTTGCATGAAAAAGCCTCCATTAGCGGCACAGGATAACGCCTGCGGCCCGCCAATGGAGGCTTTGCCGTTTCACAGATGTACGACTGCCAGGTCCAGGCGGCCGTAATCGTTATCGCCGTGTTCGTTGCGGGGCGGAACATGGTGGGTTTTCATCACCTGGTCGCCTTGCAGCGTTTCCAGGTGGATATCGAACCCCCACAGCCGGTGCAGGTGCTTGAGAACCTCCTCAGTGGACTCTCCCAGCGGTTTGCGGTCGTGCTGCTGGTGGCGCAGGGTCAACGAGCGATCGCCGCGTACGTCGATGCTGTAGATCTGCACATTGGGTTCGCGGTTGCCCAGGTTGTACTGCGCCGCGAGGGTTTCGCGGATGGTGCGGTAACCCGGCTCATCGTGGATCGCCGGCACCAGCAGGTCGTCCTTGAGGTCGTCGTCCATGATGCTGAACAGCTTGAGGTCTCGAATCACCTGGGGGGACAGGTACTGCAGGATGAAGCTCTCATCCTTGAAGCTGCTCATGGCGAACTTGATGGTCGACAACCAATCGCTGCCGGCAATCTCCGGGAACCAGCGGCGGTCTTCTTCGGTGGGGTGCTCGCACATGCGCCGGATATCGCGGTACATCGCAAAGCCCAATGCATAAGGGTTGATACCGCTGTAGTAGGGGCTGTCGAAGCCCGGCTGGAAGACCACGCTGGTGTGGGACGTCAGGAACTCCATCATGAAACCGTCGGTGACCAGGCCTTCGTCATACAGGTCGTTCATCAGGGTGTAGTGCCAGAACGTGGCCCAGCCTTCGTTCATCACCTGGGTCTGGCGTTGTGGGTAGAAATACTGGGCGATCTTGCGCACGATCCGCACGATTTCCCGCTGCCAGGGCTCCAGCAATGGCGCGTGCTTTTCGATGAAATACAGGATGTTTTCCTGAGGTTCGGCGGGGAAGCGCGCATTGTCCTTGTCGTTGTTCTTGCCGGCGCGTTTGGGAATGGTGCGCCACAGGTCGTTGATCTGTTTTTGCAGATGCTCTTCACGGTCCTTCTGGCGCAGCCGTTCTTCTTCGGCGGAAATCGGATACGGGCGTTTGTAGCGGTCGACGCCGTAGTTCATCAGGGCATGGCAGGAGTCCAGCAGGTCTTCCACCGCGTCGATGCCGTGGCGCTCCTCGCACTGCATGATGTACTGCTTGGCGAATACCAGGTAATCGATGATCGAGCTGGCATCGGTCCAGGTGCGGAACAGGTAGTTACCCTTGAAGAAGCTGTTATGCCCGTAGCACGCGTGGGCCACCACCAGCGCCTGCATGCAGATGGTGTTTTCTTCCATCAGGTAGGCGATGCACGGGTCGGAGTTGATGACGATTTCGTAGGCCAGGCCCATCTGGCCGCGGGTGTAGGACTTTTCAGTGCTGAGGAAGTGTTTGCCGTAGGACCAGTGGTGATAGCCCAGGGGCATGCCCACGGACGCATAGGCATCCATCATCTGTTCGGCGGTGATCACTTCGATCTGGTTGGGGTAGGTATCCAGGGCATAACCCGCCGCGATGCGGCTGATTTCCCGGTCATAGGCCTGGATGAGTTCGAAGGTCCATTCGGACCCCGTGGATATGGGTTGGCGCTTATGCTCTTTGGCGGTCATGTCACTAACCTGCGCTGGAAGAGTTCACGGAAGACCGGATAGATATCGCCGGCCGAGACCAATTGTTGCTGGGCGAAGGTGTCAGCGAAGGCTTCGCTGATGCGCTCGTATTCGAACCACAGGGCCTGATGCTCGCGCGGGGTGATTTCGACGTAGGTGTAGTACTGCACGAACGGCATGATCTGGTTGATCAGGATGTCGCGGCAGATCGGCGAGTCGTCGTTCCAGTTGTCGCCGTCGGAAGCCTGGGCGGCATAGATGTTCCACTCGTTGGCCGGATAGCGTTCGGCCATGATTTCCTGCATCAGCTTCAAGGCGCTGGAGACGATGGTGCCGCCGGTTTCCCGCGAGTAGAAGAATTCCTCCTCGTCGACTTCCCTGGCGCTGGTGTGATGGCGGATGAACACCACATCGATCTTGTCGTAGTTACGCTTGAGAAACAGGTACAGCAGGATGAAGAAGCGCTTGGCGATGTCCTTGGTCGCCTGGGTCATGGAGCCGGACACGTCCATCAGGCAGAACATCACCGCCTTGGAACTGGGATTGGGTTGCTTGACCAGCAGGTTGTACTTCAGGTCGAAGGTGTCGAGAAACGGCACGCGATGGATTCGCGCGCTGAGTTTGGCGATTTCGGCTTCAATTTCCTGGATATCGCCGAAGTTGTCCGGCTCTTCGCGTTTCAGGCGTTCCAGTTCCGCCTTGGCATCCCGCAGTTTTGCCCGGCTGCTGCCAGACAAGGCGATACGTCGCGCATGGGCCGAGCGCAGGGTGCGGATGATGTTGATCCGTGACGGGTTGCCTTCGTTGCTGATCCCGGCACGCACGGTCTTGAAGGTGTCGGTACCGGTCAGGTTGCGTTTGACCAGGTTGGGCAGTTCCAGGTCTTCGAACATGAACTCCAGGAACTCTTCCTGGGTGATCTGGAACACGAACTCATCCATGCCTTCGCCGGAGTTGCCGGCCTTGCCCGGGCCTTTGCCGCCCGCGCCGCCCTGGGGCCGCTGGATATGTTCGCCGCTGGTGAATTCCTTGTTGCCGGGATGCACGACGGTCTGTTTGCCGCCCCGGCCGTGGTGCAGCACCGGTTCATCGATGTCGCGTCCGGGGATACTGATCTGTTCGCCATGCTCCATATCGGTGATGGAACGGCGGCTGACGGCCTCTTCGACGGCCTTTTTGATGTGGTCACGGTAACGCCGCAGGAACCGCTGGCGGTTTACCGTGCTCTTGTTCTTGCCATTGAGACGTCGGTCGATCACATAGCTCATGTAGGAGCCCTCCGGGCAGCTTCAAGTTACAAGCTTCAAGCGGCAAGCTGGAAGCTTAAAGACAAGCGGTCGATTGCCAGGCTGACCGGCGCACCGGGAGCCTGGCATTGCACGCTTGTCGCTGCCTTACTGCGATTTGCGGACCCGCAAGTACCACTCGGAGAGCAGTCGTACCTGTTTGTCGGTGTAGCCACGCTCGACCATGCGAGTGACGAAGTCGTTGTGTTTTTGCTGATCCTCCTTGCTGGCCTTGGCGTTGAAGCTGATGACCGGCAGCAGATCCTCGGTGTTGGAGAACATTTTCTTCTCGATGACCACCCGCAGCTTCTCGTAGCTGAGCCAGGTAGGGTTCTTGCCGTTGTTGTTGGCCCGGGCGCGCAGCACGAAGTTGACGATTTCGTTGCGGAAATCCTTCGGATTGCTGATGCCGGCGGGTTTTTCGATCTTTTCCAGTTCCTCGTTGAGGGCTACGCGGTTGAGAATCTCGCCGGTTTCCGGGTCGCGGTATTCCTGGTCCTGGATCCAGAAGTCTGCGTACAGCACATAGCGGTCGAAGATGTTCTGGCCGTATTCGCTGTAGGACTCAAGGTACGCGGTCTGGATTTCCTTGCCGATGAACTCGATGTAGCGCGGTGCCAGGTATTCCTTGAGGAAGCGCAGATAGCGCTCGCGGGTTTCAGCCTGGAATTGTTCCTGTTCGATCTGCTGTTCCAGCACGTAGAGCAGGTGCACCGGGTTGGCGGCGATTTCGTGCGGGTCGAAGTTGAAGACCTTGGACAGGATCTTGAACGCAAAACGTGTCGACAGGCCGTTCATGCCCTCATCCACGCCGGCGGTGTCGCGGTATTCCTGGATCGACTTGGCCTTCGGATCGGTGTCCTTGAGGTTTTCGCCGTCATACACCCGCATCTTCGAGTAGATGTTGGAGTTTTCCGGCTCCTTGAGGCGCGACAACACGGTGAACTGGGCCAGCATCTTCAGGGTGTCAGGCGCGCAATGGGCCTTGGCCAGGGAGCTGTTGAACAGCAGCTTGTCGTAGATCTTGATTTCATCGCTGACCCGCAGGCAGTACGGCACCTTGACGATATAGATCCGGTCGATGAAGGCTTCGTTGTTCTTGTTGTTGCGGAAGGTGTGCCATTCCGATTCGTTGGAGTGGGCCAGCAGGATCCCGGTGAATGGAATCGCCCCCAGGCCTTCGGTGCTGTTGTAGTTACCTTCCTGGGTGGCGGTGAGCAGTGGGTGCAGCACCTTGATCGGTGCCTTGAACATCTCCACGAACTCCATCAGACCCTGGTTGGCCCGGCACAGTGCGCCCGAGTAGCTGTAGGCATCGGC
Source organism: Pseudomonas sp. G1002 (assembly GCF_013385455.1). Lineage (NCBI taxonomy): Bacteria > Pseudomonadati > Pseudomonadota > Gammaproteobacteria > Pseudomonadales > Pseudomonadaceae > Pseudomonas > Pseudomonas sp. G1002. The sequence goes on along the minus strand of NZ_JACAPY010000027.1, from coordinate 42,113 downwards.
GTCGTTCTGCGGGAATTCTTCGAGTTTGCGGATATCGACCTTGCCCACCAGTGCCGAGATGTCCTGGTTGTTCTCGTCACCCGGTTCGGTCTTGGCCACGGCGATCTGGTTGAGGATCGAGGGATAGAGCTTCACCACCCGGAACTGGCTGATGTCGCCGCCGAACTCGGCCAGGCGCTTGGTCGCCCAGGGCGACATGATGGTATTGAGATAGCGCCGTGGAATGCCGAAGTCTTCTTCGAGGATCGCGCCATCTTCCGTGGCATTGAACAGCCCCAGGGGCGACTCGAACACCGGTGAGCCTTTGATGGCGTAGAACGGCACCTTCTCGATCAGTTGTTTGAGCTTCTCGGCCAGGGACGACTTGCCGCCGCCGACGGGGCCGAGCAGGTAGAGGATCTGTTTCTTCTCTTCCAGGCCTTGGGCGGCATGGCGGAAATACGAGACGATCTGGTCAATGCATTCTTCCATACCGTGGAAGTCTTCAAAGGCCGGGTAGCGACGGATCACCTTGTTCGAGAAAATCCGCGACAAGCGCGAATTGGCTGCGGTGTCCACCAGCTCCGGCTCGCCGATCGCCAACAGCAGGCGTTCAGCGGCAGACGCGTAGGCGCTGCGGTCCTTTTTGCACAGTTCGAGATACTCCTGAAGCGAGAGCTCTTCCTGGCGGGTGGACTCGAAGCGTTGTTGGAAGTGGCTAAAAATACTCATGACGTCGTCACCTCGCTCGATACGTGGAGCCGACGCCGGATCAATCAGTCGATGCTGGCAGCCATTGGTGGACACCAATGGCCGTTTTCCCCCCAGAACACCCTGAAACGCTACCGATGACCCGCACGCCGGTGTACCGGCTCTCCCCTGTTTTGGATGGCCTGCGCTTAAGGATAGTTCGGAATCCGGGAGGTCAAGGCGCGATACGAAATTAGTTTGGCGGCGCCGTTCGTCAGAAACGGCGTGAGGCCAAGCGTCACGCGGGGTAGCGGGGTTTGAAAAAAATTATTGCGCGTCGCCTGCGGCAATTTCTGCAGGATAGGTCGCACGCCATAGCTCAAAGCCACCGTCGAGGCTATAGACGTCGGAGAAACCCTGGCTCACCAGGTAGGCGGCCGCGCTTTGGCTGGAGTTGCCGTGGTAGCACGCGACGATGACCGGCGCGTCGAGGTCGGCGGCGCGGATGAAGTCGGCGATGTTGTGGTTGTCCAGATGCTGGGCACCACTGATGTGGGCAGCGTTGTAGGTTGGCTGGTCGCGGATGTCTACAACCACCGCGCCTTGCTCGCGCAGGGCCTGGGCTTGCTCGGGAGGGATACGTTTGAATTCAGTCATGGCGGGCTCCTTTGGCCTGTATGAAAGCGCGGCTCAGCGCTTTGCCGTGGCCTGCAGTTGTTCGGGAATGGGCGAGTCGCACTGGCAGCTCGAGCGCTCGCCGGTGTCGACATTCATCAGGGTCATCGCGCCGCCCCACACGCAGCCGGTGTCGAGGGCGAATACACCGGGTTCATCGCATTTGCCTTCCAGGGCTGCCCAGTGGCCGAAGATGATCTTCGTTTCACGGGTCTTGCGCTCCTTGTGGGCGAACCAGGGCTTGTAGCCGGGGAGGGCGGTGTCGGCGCCTTCCTTGCTCTTGAGGTCCAGCTTGCCTTCGGCGGTGCAGAAACGCATGCGGGTGAAGTAGTTGGTGATCACCCGCAGCCGCGCGACGCCGGTCAGTTCGTTGTCCCACTTAACGGGTTCGTTACCGTACATGCCATCCAGGTAAGCGGTGTACAGGTTGTCATCGGCCAGGGCTGCTTCGACTTCACTCGCGCACTTGAGGGCTTTCTTCAGTGTCCACTGGGGTGGAATGCCGGCATGCACCAAGGCGGTGTCGCGGCTCTCGTCGTAGTGCATGAGTTTTTGCCGGCGCAGCCAGTCAAGCAGCTCGGTGCGATCCGGCGCTTCGAGGATTTCCCGCAGGGTATCGCCCTTTTTCAGGCGCTCGATGTTATTGCCGGCGGCCAGCAAGTGCAGGTCATGGTTGCCCAGTGCGCACACCAGGGAGTCGCGCATGCCATAAAGGAAGCGCAGGGTTTCCAGGGATTGCGGGCCACGGTTGACCAGGTCGCCCACCAGCCACAGGCGATCCTTGGCCGGGTCGAAAGCCACACGCTCGAGCAGGCACTTGAGCGGTTCCAGGCAGCCTTGCAGGTCGCCGACGGCATACGTCGCCATCAGTGCAGGGCTCCAGGCACCGCGAGGCGGAACGGGGCGATGATGGCGTCGAAGTGTTTGCCGTCGTCGGCGAGCATCTGGTAGCTGCCTTGCATGTTGCCGACGCGGGAGGTCATGACAGTGCCGCTGCTGTAGGTGTGGCTCTTGCCTGGCGCGATCAGCGGTTGTTGGCCGACCACGCCGGCGCCGCGTACTTCCTCGACCTGGCCGTCACCGTCGGTGATGACCCAGTGGCGCGACAGCAGCTTGGCAGGCAGCTCGCCGTTGTTTTGCACGGTGATGGTGTAGGCGAACGCAAAGCGGTTCTGCTCGGGTTGCGATTGTTCCGCCAGAAAGCGGGTGACGACGCTGACGTCGATCTGATAACGAGGATCGGACATGCAAGAGGCCTTAAAAGCAAAAGCGGGGGAACAGCGGATGCCGGTCAGTCTAGGCCCGTAGGCGCTGGCTTGCCAGCGATGGCGATCGTGAGTGCGCCATCGCCGGCAAGCCGGCTCCTACTATTTATTCAGCCACTGGCGCAGGCTGAATGGCGAGCTGGTCAGCCAGGCGCACGAAGGCGGCCAGGTCCAACTGCTCGGGGCGCAGGCTGCCGTCGACGCCGGCGGCCTCGATTTCAGCGTTGCTGAGCAAAGCCTTCAGCGTATTGCGCAAGGTCTTGCGGCGCTGGTTGAAGGCTTCGCGCACCACGCGCTCCAGCAACTTGTGATCTTTGGCCGGGTGTGGCAACACCGCGTGAGGCACCAGGCGCACGATGGCGGAGTCGACTTTCGGCGGGGGGTTGAACGCGCCAGGTCCGACGTTGAACAGGTGCTCTACGCGGCAATGGTACTGAACCATGATCGACAGGCGACCCCAGTCACCGCCTCCAGGACCCGCTGCCAGGCGCTCGACCACTTCCTTTTGCAGCATGAAGTGCATGTCGCGGATGATGCCGGCGTTGTTCAGCAGGTGGAAAATCAGCGGGGTGGAGATGTTGTACGGCAGGTTGCCGACCACTCGCAGGCTGTTGGGCGCTGCATTGAGGCTGGTGAAGTCGAACTTCAGCGCATCACCCTGGTGCAGGTTGAAATTGGGCATGCCGGCGAACTGCTGGTTGAGGATCGGGATCAGGTCCTTGTCCAACTCAACCACGTCCAGCTGGCCGCCGCTTTTCAGCAGGCCTTGGGTCAGGGCGCCCTGGCCCGGGCCGATTTCCAGCAGGCGGTCTTCGGGCTTGGCATGGATGGAACGCAGGATGCGATCGATCACGCCAGCGTCGTGCAGGAAGTTTTGCCCGAAACGCTTGCGCGCCCGGTGTTGGTAATGCTCGGTCATATACGGGTCTCGGCCATCTGATAGGCGGTTTCCAGGGCCACGTGCAGGCTGCCGGTATCGATCTTGCCGCTGCCTGCGAGGTCCAGGGCGGTGCCATGGTCGACGGAGGTGCGGATGATCGGCAGGCCCAGTGTCACGTTGACCGCGGCGCCGAAGCCTTTGTACTTCAGCACGGGCAGGCCCTGGTCATGGTACATCGCCAGCACTGCGTCGCAGTGCTCCAGATATTTGGGGGTAAACAGAGTGTCGGCAGGCAATGGGCCGCGCAGGTCCATGCCTTCAAGGCGCAGACGCTCCAGGGTTGGTTCGATGATGTCGATTTCTTCATGGCCCAGGTGGCCACCTTCACCGGCGTGGGGGTTGAGCCCACAGACCAGGATGCGTGGTTGGGCGATGCCGAACTTCTGTTGCAGGTCGGCGTGCAGGATGCGTGTTACACGCTCCAGTCGCTCGGGGGTAATGGCGTCGGCAATCTCGCGCAGGGGCAGGTGAGTGGTCACCAGCGCCACCCGCAGGTCGCCCGTTGCCAGCATCATCACCACTTGTTCGGTATGGGTCAGCTCAGCGAGGAATTCGGTATGCCCGGAAAAGGCGATGCCTGATTCGTTGATCACACCCTTGTGTACCGGGGCGGTGATCATCCCGGCAAAATCCCCGTCGATGCAGCCCTGGCCGGCACGGGTCAGGGTTTCCAGGACGAAGGCAGCGTTGGCCTTGTCCAGTTGCCCGGCCACGACCTTGGTCGCCAGCGGGGTATCCCATACGTACAGGCTGTTGGCCGGTGCCGGCAGGTCAGGCCAGTTGCCCGGGCCCACCGGCAGCAGATCGACAACCACACTCAGCTGCGCGGCCCGCTCAATGAGCAGGTCGCGGCTGGTAATGGCAATCAGGGGGTGTGGCTGGGGGTGCGAGGCGAGCAGCAGGCACAGGTCAGGACCAATGCCGGCCGGCTCGCCGGGTGTCAGTGCGAAACGCTTGGGTGTCACTGGGCTGCCTGGTCGGTGCCTGTTTGGTCGGCACCAGGAAGCTTGTTCTCTACGTAGGCTTCGTCACGGATCTGACGCAACCAGGTTTGCAGCTCTTCGTCGTATTTGCGGTTACGCAGTACGGTCAGGGCTTGCTGCTCGCGGGCCTGGGTGGTGTTGTCAGTGGCGCGACGGCCAAGGACTTCCAGCACATGCCAGCCGTATTGGGTCTTGAACGGCTTGGACAGCACGCCTTGCGGGGTCTTGGCCATGACGTCCTGGAACTCTGGAACCAGTGCCTTCGGATCGATCCAGTTCAGATCGCCGCCGTTAAGCGCCGAACCCGGGTCTTCGGAATAGCTCTTCGCCAGTTCGCCGAAGTCTTCGCCCGCTTCGATGCGGTCATAGAGCTTCTGGGCCAGTTCCTTGGTTTGGGCTTCGGTACGGATCTCGCTTGGCTTGACCAGGATGTGACGAACGTGAACTTCGTCCTTCATCTGGGCTTCTTCGCCACCGCGCTTGCCGAGCAACTTGAGGATGATGAAACCGCCAGGCGTACGGGCAGGCTGGGTGATGCCACCGACTTCCATGGCACTCAGCTCGCGGTCGAACGGTGGTGGCAGTTGCGCGGCTTTACGCCAGCCCATGTCACCGCCTTCGAGGGCGTTGTCGCTGCCGGACTGGGCAATGGCCATCTGGGCAAAGTCGGCACCTTGCTTGAGACGGTCATAGATAGCCTGGGTTTTCGCTGCGGCAGCATTGAGCTGTTCAGCGTTGGCGCTGTCTGGCGTAGGCACCAGGATGTTGGCCAGGTGCAGTTCTTCGGAAAGCTGCATCTTGCCAAGGTCGGAGGCGAGGAAGTTCTTCACTTCCTGCTCGGACACCTGAATCCGTTCGGCCACGCGACGCTGACGTACACGGCTGATGATCATTTCCCGGCGAATCTGGTCACGGGCGTCCTCATAGGACAGGCCGTCGTGAGCCAGGGCCGCGCGGAACTGATCAACACTCATGTTGTTGCGCTGGGCGATGGTGCCGACAGCCTGGTTCAATTCTTCGTCGCTGATACGGATACCGGAGCGATCGCCGATCTGCAGTTGCAGGTTTTCAACGATCAGGCGTTCAAGCACCTGCTGGTCCAGCACGCTGGTCGGTGGTACGCCGCCGCCACGCTTGGCGATGGTTTGCTGAACTTCCTTGACCCGTTGGTCCAGTTGGCTCTGCATGATCACGTCGTTATCGACGATGGCCACTACCTTGTCCAGCGGTTGAACCGCAGCGTGAGCTGCGGCGGTACCCAGGAACAGCGCGCCCAGCATCAGCGGGCGCAGACAATCAGAAAGCTTGGTCTTCACGTTCACGATAACCTTCAATGCCTTTGTCGAGGAAGCTCTCTACCTTGGCGCCGGTCAGGCCGCCGAGTCCTTTGAGGACAACTTGGAAGAAGAGCCCGTGGTCACCCTTTTCGTTCAGCGGGGCGATCTGGCTGTATTCGTCGTTGGAAACCCAGTAACGGTTGATGACGCGCAGTTTCCAGCAGCAGTTGTCGTACTCGAAACCACCGAAGGCCTCCAGGGTACGGTTGCGGGCATAGTCATACTGCCAGCGGGTGATCAGGTTCCACTGCGGAACGATCGGCCACATCATCGAGAAGTCGTGTTGCTGGATTTTGTAGTAATCCTTCACGAAGTTCGGGTCGCCTGGCTGCCCGTAGTCGCCACCAAACTGCCATTTGCCGGTCAGCTGGTTGTACACCACCTGGTCGTTGCGATAGCGGTAGCCGACGTTGATAACCTTGTTCGGGTTGTCTTCCGGCTGATAGTGGAACATCGCGCTGCCGGAACGTGGGCTGTGGCTTTCCGGGTCCCAGTTGTAATCGGCAGTGGCGCGCCAGTCACGGTTGAAGCGGAACTCGTAGTCCAGGGCGATTGGCGAAACATCAGACTGTGCGTCCGCACGGTCCGCGGCCAGGATGCCCGGCAGTTGAACTTCGCGGTTCTTGAAGTACACGGCCTCGCCGATGCTGACGCGTTGGCGTTCGAAGCCGTTTTCTTCGATCCAGCGGCTGGTCACGCCCAGAGACAGTTTGTTCTCGTCGCCGATGCGGTCAGTACCGCTGAAGCGGTTGTCACGGAACAGCGACGCGTAGCTGAACGAGTACTCACCGCTGTCGAATACCGGGATATCGCCCTGGTCCTTGTTCGGTACATACAGGTAGTACGCACGAGGCTCCAGAGTTTGACGGTAGTCTTTGCCGAACAAGTTGGTGTTGCGGTCGAAGTACAGGCCGCTGTCGATGCTGGCAATCGGAATTGCACGGTCTTGCGAGCTTTTGAAGGTGCCGCCAGCATAAGGGTTGGCTGCAGTTGACGCGGCTTGCGCTGCGATAATCTGGTTTTTGCCGATGCTGTCCAAATCAAGATCGTACTTGGTATAGACGTACTTCAACTTTGGCGTAATAAAACCGTAGGTCCAGTTCATCGGGTAGTCGACTGCCGGCGCAACGTTCAGGCGAGTACCGTTTGCACGGGTCAGGCCGGTTACGTAGGTGTCGAGCCGCGGCGATACGAGCCCGTTTTCATCCGTGAAGCTTCCGTTCTCCAAGTCCCGATCAAAGCGTACGGCTTCGGTCTCGTAGGTGAAGTTCACCCCGCCTGGATGGTACGGCAGCGTGCCGTTGAAGGTGATCTGTGGCAAGCGGTCATACGGCGTGATCTGGGAGATCGTTGCCAGCTGGTACGCCTGCAGGTTCAGCTTCGCCTGGAAGGTATCACCGCGGTAGGTCACCGAACCTTGCTGGTTCACGTAGTCCTGGCTCTTGATCCCTTCCTGATAGGACTTCAGATCCTGGAAGTAATAAGGGTCGCTGATGTTGGTGTAGTCGACCTGGGTCAGTACACGCGAGTCCAGCCCGCCCTTGTGCTGCCAGTTGATCATGTAGCGATCTTTTTCGTAGTCGGTCTGGCCTTTACGCTCGCTGCTGTCGTCGTTCAGGTACGCGCCGCCGAACTGGCCTTCGCTGGACTTGGTGAGGTAGCGGAATTCGCCTTCCATCAACAGGCCGCGCTTGGTCATGTATTGCGGGTACAACGTGGCGTCGTAGTTTGGCGCCAGGTTGAAGTAGTACGGCGTAACCAACGTGAAGCCAGTCTCGCCACCGGTGCTGAAGCTCGGCGGCAGGAAGCCGGATTGACGACGGTTGTCGATCGGGAAGTAGATGTACGGGGTGTAAAGGATCGGAATGTCCTTGACCCGCAACGTCACGTTGGTCGCGGTACCGAAACCGGTGGCCGGGTTGAGCGTGATGTTGTTGCCCTTGAGCTGCCAGGCGTTGCTGTTCGGCTCGCAGGTGGTGTACGTACCGTCCTTGAGACGGATGATCGCGTTCTCGGCACGCTTGGCGTACAGGGCGTTACCGCGGATGCGCGATTTGTGCATCACGTATTCGGCGTTGTCGACCTTGGCGGCGCCGGTGTCCAGCTGGACTTCAGCATGGTCGCCCACCAGCAGGGCACCGTTGTCGCGCAGACGGACGTTGCCGTTCAGCTCGCCACGGTTCTCGGCCTGGTACAGGTTGGCCTCGTCGGCCTCGACCTGCATGCTGCCCTGGCGCATGACGACGTCACCGGCCAGGGAAGCAACTTGTTGTTCCTGCTCGTAACGAGAGACCTTGGCGCCGATGAAGGTCGGCGCGTCGCTCTTGTTCGTCTTGTCGTTCATGCCAGGACGGACCGGCTCGATGTACGCGCCGGAGCAGTACGGGCCGGTTTCGGCCAGTTGTGCGGCGGTGAGCTTCTCGCGAGGGACCCAGTCCAGGTGGCTGTAGTCGGCGCTGCGCGAACGCAGGCCGCGGCCCTTGGCTTCGGTGACCAGAGCGGTCTGCGGCACGGCCTCGGCGGCGCCGCCGGACTCGCCTTGCGGCGTGCCACTGGCAGAGCTGACGGCACTGCCGTCATGCACCGGGCGCGGTGGCAGCGGGGCTGCGGCCGTTTTCGGCGCGCAATCCCAGGCACCCGAAGCAGAGACTGAGCAGTCATACTGTTCCGCGGCGACCACGAATGAGGTGGCGAAAGGTTGCATGGCCAGCAGACTGCCGGTTACCAGCAACGGAAATTTTCTACGAAACGCGGGGGATTTCAATGCCATCTTATTAGTCCGGGCTTCCTGCGTGCCATCTGCCCGCGGTGTGGGCCGCACGCCTCTCGATGGTCTGAAAAAGATGCGTGATAATAAAGCATGACCCGCTTGACGGCTAGCGCCGTCGGAGACCCTTGTAATGCCCGACCAAGATCTACGTTTGCAACAGCTGAAAGTCTGGCTTGATGAGCAATTGCCAGGCCTCTTTACCACCCAGGGCTGGGGTGTCGTACCCCCGGCCACGTTGACTGCGGCCAGCAGTGACGCGAGTTTCAGGCGTTACTTCCGGTGGGAGGGAGGAGGTCGCAGTTTTGTCGTGATGGACGCTCCACCCCCCCAGGAAAACTGCAAACCTTTCGTCGATATCGCTCATTTACTCGGTCAATCGGGAATAAATGTTCCGAAAATTTATGCGCAAGATCTGCTTCGCGGCTTTCTTTTGCTTAACGACCTGGGGAAAAAAACTTATCTGGACGTGATTACGGCTAAAAATGCCGATCAATTGTTCGCCGATGCCATCGACGCATTGCTGGCTTTCCAGCAATTGCCGATGGAAGCCCCGTTGCCCAGTTATGACGTCGCGCTGTTGCGTCGGGAGCTGGAATTGTTTCCTGAATGGTACGTTCGCCGGGAGCTGGGCATCGAGTTCGACGCCCGGCAGCTTGGCCTGTGGCAACGCGTCAGCGAACACCTGATCGACAGCGCCCTGGCCCAGCCCAAGGTCCTGGTGCATCGCGACTATATGCCACGCAACCTGATGATCAGCGAGCCGAATCCCGGCGTGCTGGACTTCCAGGACGCGGTCTACGGCCCGGTGACCTACGACATCACGTGCCTGTTCAAGGACGCCTTCCTCAGTTGGCCGCTGGCCCGCGTGCGGGAATGGCAGCGCGGTTACTGGCAACGCGCCGGCGCGCTGGGTATCCCGGTGCAGGCGGACTTCGAGGAGTTCCTGCGGGCCAGCGACCTGATGGGCGTGCAGCGTCACCTCAAGGTGATCGGCATCTTCGCGCGCATCTGCCACCGCGATGGCAAGCCGCGCTACCTGGCGGACGTGCCGCGCTTCTTCGCTTATATAGAGGCGGTGCTCGCGGACCGGCCAGAGTTGAGCGAACTGGGTGAATTGCTGGCGAGCCTGCGCGTCGAGGCGGTGGTATGAAGGCCATGATCCTGGCCGCCGGCAAAGGTGAGCGGATGCGCCCGCTCACCTTGCACACGCCCAAGCCGCTGATCCAGGCCGGCGGCAAGCGCCTGATCGAGTACCACCTCGAGGCGCTGGCGAAAGCGGGCTTTACCGATATCGTCATCAACCATGCGTGGCTCGGCCAGCAGATCGAAGGCTATCTGGGCGATGGCTCGCAGTACGGCGTACGCATCCAGTACTCGGCCGAAGGCGAGCCGCTGGAAACCGGCGGCGGGATCTTCAAGGCCTTGCCGCTGCTGGGGGACGAACCGTTCCTGGTGGTCAATGGCGACATCTGGACCGACTACGACTTCGCCAGCCTCCACCAGCCACTGGATGGGCTGGCTCACCTGGTGATGGTCGACAACCCGCCGCACCATCCGTCCGGCGGTGATTTCTACCTGAAGGACGGAGCGCTTCATGATGCCGCCGCCGGTGCCGATAACCTGACCTTCAGTGGCATTTCCGTACTCCACCCCCAGCTGTTCGCGGGTTGCAGTGCGGGTGCCTTCAAGCTGGCGCCGCTGTTGCGTGACGCCATGGCGAAAGGGTTGGTGACGGGGGAACACATGAACGGACGCTGGATCGATGTCGGGACGCTGGAGCGTCTGGCGCAAGTCGAAACCCTGCTGACAGCGGGGCACTAGGATGTTGTGGCCAGGGACTCTGATCGGAGCCGGGGCGGGCTTTGCCATTGCCAGCATTCCGGGGGCCATGTTGGGCGCACTGCTGGGCCAGGCGCTGGACCGGCGCCTGGAACTGCAAAGCTGGGCCCAGTTACGCGAGCGCCTTGGCGGCCGGCCGGCGTTGCGCAATGACGAACTGCTGTTCGTGTTGCTCGGTCGCCTGGCCAAGAGCAACGGCCGGGTGGTGGACGGGCATATCCAGCAGGCGCGCCAGGAAATGCGCTCGCTGGACATGGCCGAACCGGCCCAGCGCCGTGCGATTGCCGCGTTCAATCGCGGCAAGTCCGGCTCGGACCGGGTACGCAGTTATCTGGGCGTGCTCAAGGCCCAGCCCCATGCGGCGGAAGGTGTGCTGCGTGCCTGTTGGCGCATGGCCTGGGCGGACGGCAAGGCCAGTACGGCCGAGCGCGAGTTGATTGAACAATGGGGCAAATGGCTGGGTTGGACGGTCCAGCAGATCCAGGCGCTGGCGGCTGACTATGAGCCGGAGCGCAAGCCGTTGGCCAATCGTGGCGGGGCTTATCAGGAGGCGTTGCGGATTCTGGGGGTGACGTCGACCACCGAACCTTCGGTGATCAAGCGCGCTTACCGGCGCCTGCTGAGCCGGCACCACCCGGACAAGATTGCCGGCAGTGGCGCCAGTCCAGCCCAGGTGCGGGAGGCGACCGAACGTACCCGCGAGCTGCACAACGCCTACGCGCTGATTCGCGAAAGGCGAGACTTTCGCTAACAGAATCATCAGGCGCTGCTTTTTTATGGTGTAAACCGGATCAATTGTGGGAGTGGCGGTGCGACGATTCGACTTGCTCGCGAATGCGGTGGATCAGTAACAGATGCAGTGACTGACTCACCGCATTCGCGAGCAAGCCCGCTCCCACATTTTGTTCTCCAGTGTTTTTGAGATTTACGATCAGTCTCCGGGATTTTGCGGGCTCAGCCACCCGCGAATCCGCCGGTACAGCTGCTCTTGCCCTGCCTGGCTGTTATCGGGGAGGGCCTTCAACGACACCTGCTTGTAGCTGTCATTCTTCAAACGCTTGCTGGCCTGGGAACGTTCCTGGGCCGCTTTGCGTGCCTGGGCGTTGTCCTGGTAGAAAAAGTCTGCCGTGGCCAGCTTCAGTTTCGGTGCCAGTTGTTGCAGGTCCGGGGCACGGCCCGCCGGGGTCTGCGCGGCCACCATGACAAATTTCTGCACCTGCGCCGGTTGTTTTTCACTCAGGTAACGCGCGGCCCACCAGGCGCCGGTGCCGTGGCCGAGCAATACGACGCTGCGGGCATTCTGGGTCTGGGCGAAGGCGAGGGCGGCGTCAATGCGCGCGAAGATTCGCGTGGTGTCGGTCTTGTCTTGTTCATCGGTGCCGGGAACCACGGCCGGGTCAGTGCCTTCCGCTTCGGCGCTGGCGGCTTGCTCCACGGGTTTGGCGACGGTGCTGGCGTCTTTGCTGCTGGTCTCCACGGTCGCCTTGGGCGATTCGATGACGCGGGGTGGCAAGGTGTCCAGGGTCAGGTCCGGCAGCGACAAGCTCAGGGTGCCCCAGGAGGCGTCCGGCAATTTCTTGCGCAACGGCGCGATTGCTTGAGGCCAGTCAGCACTTTCGCCGTTGCCCGGGACGATAATCACCACGCCTTCAGGCTCACCGCTGTTGGCCGGCTTCCACAAAGCCAGGAAAGAATCGCTGCCCGCCTGCAACTGTTGTTGTTCCTGCTGCGGGATTTGTCGTTCCAGGGCGTTGGCTTCTTCCTGGCTGCGCTCCGGCAAGGGCTGGCGCACCACTGGCTTTTCCGGGGCGGGAGCGGGAGTGTCGGCGGCCTCGACACAAAAGGCGCTGGTAAACAGCAGCGACAGGCACAATGCTGGCAGTGCCGAGCGGTGGGAAAGTGGCATCGTTGATTTCCGGCCAGAAGTGATTCCGGCAGCCTAATGGGTTGGTCAGTATTTGTCAGTGATATGAGACGTGGATCATGGGTTTTCGCTACCTGCTGGTTATCGGCTGTATATGCTTTCCCTTGATCGCGGGCGCCGTGCCTGCGCCTGCCACTCACCAGGCGCAGCTCGATGCCGGCCAGCGCGAATGGCTCGAACAGCATCCCGACCTGCGGGTCGGGCTGGTGTTACAGGCGCCTTATGCCCAATACGATCGGCGCTTGCAGCGGCTGTCCGGGGCCAATGTCGAATTGATGCAGTGGTTGGCCAAGGCGCTGAATATCGAACTGACCTGGCGCAACTTTCCCAATCAGGAGCAACTGGAGGCGGCGGTGCGTGACGGCGAGGTCGACCTCGCCCCCGGCCTGCTGCAAACCCCGGCCGGCCTGCGCCTGTGGTTGTTCTCCGATCCGTATATGCGGGTGCCCCAGCACATTGTCGGGGTTCGTGATGGCAGCACCGCAGTCGACCTGGAGAAACTCGACGACCAATCCCGCGTCGCCGTGCGCATGCCCAGCGCAGTGGCGGATTACCTGCGCAGCACCTACCCGAGTCTCAACCTGCAAGGCGTGCCCATGGAGCGCCAGGCCCTGCAATTGCTGGTGAGCCAGCAGGCGCGGTATGCGGTGGTGGATGAGGCGCAATTGAGCCGGTTGTCGGGCGAAACCGAGTTCGCCGGCCTTGCCGTGGTCGGCGATATCGGCCTGCCGCAATTGCTGCGGGTGGCCACGCGGCGCGACTGGCCCGAGCTGGCCGATATCATGCAAAGCGCCTTGCGCGCGATTCCCGCTCGTGATCTGGACCAGTTGCACAGCCGCTGGCTGCAGCCCAAATACCCACGGGTGACCGAGTCCCCCGGCTTCTGGCAAAACCTCACGTTGCTGCTGGGCCTGCTATTGCTCGCCAGCCTGGCCCTGGTGTTCTGGCAGCGCCGCCAGCAACGCGGCCTGGAGCATAATCTGCTGGCCGCCCGCGAAGAAAGCGCCGCCCGCGCCGCCGGTGCCGAAGCCTTGCGCCTGACCCAGTTCTCCATCGACCAAAGCACCGTCGGTATCCTCTGGGTCAATTGGGACAGCCATGTGCGCTACGCCAATCAGGCGGCGGAAACCATGCTCGGCTACGCCCCCGGCGCCCTGATCGAACGCCCGCTGATCGAATTCGACCCGACGCTGACCATGGACCGCTGGCTCAACCTGTGGAAGCGCGCCCGGGCCAGCGAAGACGGGCCACAGAGTTTTGCCACCAATTGCCTGCGCGCCGATGGCAGCGTATTGCCAGCCGATGTGTCCCTGAGTTTCCTGCGCTTTGCCGACGGCGAATACCTGGTGGTCTACCTCAACGATGTCACCGAGCGTCGCCGGGCCCTCGCGGCCTTGCAGGAAAGTGAGGCGCGGCTGCAAGGGATCGCCGCCAATGTGCCGGGGCTGGTGTTTCGCCTGGAGCGCTTGCCGCGCAGCGAGGCGATCGAGTTTGCCTACATCAGCCAGGGCAGCGAGGGCCTGGTGGGTTACGCGCCGGAAGTGCTCAGCCATCCGGCCATGGGCATTCGCAGCCTGGTGCATCCCGACGACCGCGCCAGTTATCACCGCACCCAGGACCAGGCCATCGAGACGGAGAGCAACTGGGCCTGGCAGGGCCGCATCCTGACCCGCCTGGGCGAGCAGCGCTGGGCCGATATCAAGGCCGTGACCCGGCGCCTGGAAGACGGCGCCGTGGTTTGGGACGGAATTGTCTGGGACATCAGCGAGAGCAAGCGCATCGAGCTGGAGCTGGACGCCTCCCGCGCGCAATTGCGGGAATTGTCGGCCCACCTGGAAACCGTGCGCGAGGAAGAGAAGGCCCGCATCGCCCGGGAAGTGCACGACGAGTTGGGGCAGATGCTCACCGTGCTCAAGCTGGAGACCTCGATGTGCGAGCTGACCTACGCCCAACTGGATCCCGGCCTGCACGAGCGGCTGAACAGCATGAAGCGCCTGATCGCCCAACTGTTCCAACTGGTGCGCGATGTGGCCACCGCCTTGCGTCCGCCGATTCTCGATGCCGGGATTGCCTCGGCGATTGAATGGCAGGCCCGGCGTTTCGAGGCCCGCACGCAGATTCCGTGCCTGGTGCAGGTGCCGGATAATCTGCCGGCGCTGAGCGACGCCAAGGCCATCGGCCTGTTCCGCATCCTGCAAGAGGCACTGACCAATGTGATGCGCCATGCCCAGGCGCATACTGTCGAGCTGACGCTGGTGGTGGAGGGCGCGCACTTGCGCCTGACCATCAGCGACGACGGTGCAGGTTTCGTCCAGGCTCCCGGGCGCCCGGTATCGTTTGGCCTGGTGGGCATGCGCGAGCGGGTGCTGATCATGGGCGGGCAGTTGAGCCTGGACAGCGCATTGGGCGAAGGCACCACCCTGAGTGTGACGGTGCCGCTGGATTGATAACCAAAAGAAGAGGACATCCACAGTGATCCGTGTACTGGTAGCTGAAGACCACACCATCGTTCGCGAAGGCATCAAGCAACTGATCGGACTGGCCAAGGACCTGCTGGTGGTGGGCGAGGCGAGCAATGGCGAGCAGTTGCTGGAGACCCTGCGCCACGTGCCCTGCGAGGTGGTGTTGCTGGACATCTCGATGCCTGGCGTCAACGGCCTGGAAGCCATCCCGCGGATCCGTGCGCTGAACAATCCCCCGGCGATCCTGGTGCTGTCGATGCACGACGAAGCGCAAATGGCCGCCCGTGCGCTGAAGGTCGGTGCCGCCGGCTATGCCACCAAGGACAGCGACCCGGCGCTGCTGCTGACCGCGATCCGCAAGGTCGCGGCGGGCGGACGGTACATCGACCCGGACCTGGCCGACCGCATGGTCTTCGAAGTCGGCCTCACCGATTCCCGCCCATTGCACTCGTTGTTGTCGGAGCGCGAGTTCTCGGTATTCGAGCGCCTGGCCCAGGGCGCCAACGTCAACGACATCGCCCAGCAGTTGGCGTTGAGCAGCAAAACCATCAGTACCCACAAGGCGCGCCTGATGCAAAAGCTCAATATCACCTCCCTGGTGGAACTGGTGAAGTACGCCATGGAGCACAAGCTTCTATAACCGCATATCTATTTGCGACCACTCCCAGGCCCCGGCAGACCCGTTCCTGCCACCTGTAGCTGTCGCACTGTCCTGTGCCCGCCATCCGTGTAGGGCGATCCCTACCCCAAACCTTCCATCCGGCTGATGCCAATCTCTCCGGCCCCCCGATTTCCGCGGGCTGGCGGCTGGACTACGCTTGCTCCATGGCAGTCCAAAACAAAAAGGTGCGGGTATGAGCGAGGTGGATTCAAATGATGTGCTGGTCAGCTTTCGTGGCGTGCAGAAGAGCTACGACGGCGAGAACCTGATCGTCAAAGACCTCAACCTGGAGATTCGCAAGGGCGAGTTCCTGACCCTGCTCGGACCGTCCGGGTCGGGCAAGACCACCAGCCTGATGATGCTCGCCGGTTTCGAAACCCCCACCGCCGGCGAGATCCAGCTGGCCGGCCGCTCCATCAACAATGTGCCGCCCCACAAGCGCGACATCGGCATGGTGTTCCAGAACTACGCGCTGTTCCCGCACATGACCGTCTCCGAGAACCTGACGTTTCCGCTCTCTGTACGCGGCCTGAGCAAGACCGACATCAGCGAGCGGGTCAAGCGTGTACTGAGCATGGTCCAGCTCGATGCCTTCGCCCAGCGCTACCCGGCGCAACTCTCCGGTGGCCAGCAGCAGCGGGTGGCCCTGGCCCGGGCGCTGGTGTTCGAGCCACAGCTGGTGCTGATGGACGAACCCCTCGGCGCCCTCGACAAGCAACTGCGCGAACACATGCAGATGGAGATCAAGCACCTGCACCAGCGCCTCGGCGTGACGGTGGTGTACGTGACCCACGACCAGGGCGAAGCACTGACCATGTCCGACCGGGTGGCGGTGTTCCACCAGGGCGAGATCCAGCAGATCGCTGCCCCGCGCACCTTGTACGAAGAACCGAAAAACACCTTCGTCGCCAACTTCATCGGCGAGAACAACCGCCTCAATGGCCGCCTGCACAGCCACACCGGCGACCGCTGCGTGGTCGAACTGGCGCGCGGCGAAAAGGTCGAGGCGCTGGCGGTGAACGTCGGCCAGGTCGGCGGCCCGGTGACCCTGTCGGTGCGCCCCGAGCGCGTCAGCCTGAATGGCTCCAGCGAAAGCTGCGTCAACCGTTTCTCCGGGCGCGTGGCCGAGTTCATCTACCTGGGCGACCACGTGCGGGTGCGCCTGGAAGTCTGCGGCAAGACCGATTTTTTTGTGAAACAACCGATCGCCGAGCTGGACACAGCCCTGGCGGTCGGCGACGTGGTACCGATTGGCTGGCAAGTCGAGCACGTTCGCGCACTCGACCCACTTCTAGAGGCGAATTGATCGCCCCCTTGCTTCACCAACCTCGCACGTGGAGAGAACAACAATGTTGAGATCCCTGAAATATTCCGCCCTGGCTCTGAGCTTGATGGGCGCGACACAGGCCATGGCAGGCCCTGATTTGACGGTGGTGTCCTTTGGTGGCGCGAACAAGGCGGCGCAGGTCAAGGCCTTCTATGCACCGTGGGAAAGCGCGGGCAACGGCAAGATCGTCGCCGGTGAATACAACGGTGAAATGGCCAAGGTCAAGGCCATGGTCGACACCAAGAGCGTGTCCTGGGACCTGGTGGAAGTGGAGTCGCCGGAACTGTCCCGTGGCTGTGACGAAGACATGTTCGAGCCCCTGGACCCGAAACTGTTCGGCAACCCGGGCGACTACGTGAAGGGCGCGATCCAGCCGTGCGGCGTGGGTTTCTTCGTGTGGTCCACGGTGCTGGCCTACAACGCCGACAAACTGAAAGCACCGCCAGGCGGCTGGGCCGATTTCTGGGACACCAAGAAATTCCCGGGCAAACGCGGCCTGCGCAAGGGCGCCAAGTACACCCTGGAATTCGCCTTGATGGCTGACGGTGTGGCGCCGAAGGATGTGTACAAGGTGCTGGCCGGCAAAGATGGCCAGGACCGTGCGTTCAAGAAGCTCGATGAGCTCAAGCCGTATATCCAGTGGTGGGAAGCGGGCGCCCAACCGCCGCAGTACCTCGCTTCTGGCGACGTGGTGATGAGTTCTGCCTACAACGGCCGGATCGCTGCCGTGCAGAAAGAAAGCAATTTGAAAGTGGTGTGGAACGGCGGGATCTACGATTTCGACGCCTGGGCCATTCCAAAAGGCCTGGCGAAAGACCGTGCTGACGCGGCGAAGAAGTTCATCGCCTTCTCGGTGCAGCCGCAGCAGCAGAAGACCTATTCGGAAAACATCGCCTACGGCCCGGCCAATACCCAGGCGGTACCGTTGCTGGCGAAGGACATCCTGAAGGATATGCCGACTACCCCGGAAAACATCGCCAACCAGGTGCAGATCGACGTGAGCTTCTGGGCGGATAACGGTGAGCAACTGGAGCAGCGCTTCAATTCCTGGGCTGCCAAGTAACCACCGCACCCAGGGTGGATGGGCTTTTTGTGGCGAGGGGGCTTGTCCCCCGTTGGGCTGCGAAGCGGCCCCAAAACCAGCCACCGCGGTCAGTCTAATAAACCACAGTGGCTTTACTGGGGCTGCTGCGCAGCCCAACGGGGGACAAGCCCCCTCGCCACAGGTGTGGGCCTTCACAGGTCTGCATTCTTTTTTACGATCCGGAGTTCGCCATGGCCCTCGCCATTCCCAGCCCCACCCTGAAACAGCGCCTGGCGCGTGCCGAGCGGCTCAACCGCTGGAAGGCCCAGGCCCTGATCGCGCCATTGGTGGTGTTTTTGCTGCTGGTGTTCCTGGTACCGATCGTGGCGCTGCTCTACAAAAGCGTCGGCAACCCGGAAGTGGTGGGCGGCCTGCCGCGCACGGTGGTGGCGGTGACGGCCTGGGACGGTCGTGGCTTGCCTGGCGAGCCGGTGTACCAGGCCATCAGCGAGGACCTGGGCGAAGCCCGGAAAAACTCGACCCTGGGCGACCTCTCCAAACGCTTGAACATGGAGCTGGCGGGCTATCGCAGCCTGCTGACGAAAACCGCGCGGGCGCTGCCGTTCACCGAAGCGCCTGCCTCCTATAAAGAAGCGCTGGAAAACCTCGACGAACGCTGGGGCGACCCGGCGTACTGGCAGGCGATCCGGCGCAACACCAGCAGCCTCACGCCATACTACTTGCTGGCCGCCGTCGATCACCGCATCGACGACCTCGGCGAAATCGCCCCGGCCACCCCGGACCAGGCGATCTACCTCGATATCTTCGCCCGTACGTTCTGGATGGGCCTGGTCATCACCGTGTGCTGCCTGCTGCTGGCCTATCCGTTGGCTTACCTGCTGGCCAACTTGCCGGCGCGGCAAAGCAATTTGCTGATGATCCTGGTGCTGCTGCCGTTCTGGACCTCGGTGCTGGTGCGCGTGGCGGCCTGGATCGTGTTGCTGCAGTCCGGCGGCTTGATCAACAGCGCGCTGATGGGCATGGGGCTGATCGATAAACCCGTCGAGTTGGTGTTCAACCGGCTGGGGGTCTACATCTCCATGGTGCACATTCTGCTGCCCTTCATGATTTTGCCGATCTACAGCGTGATGAAAGGCATCTCGCCCACCTACATGCGGGCGGCAATCTCCCTGGGCTGCCACCCATTCGCCAGCTTCTGGCGCGTGTACTTCCCGCAGACCTACGCAGGCGTTGGTGCCGGCTGCTTGTTGGTGTTCATTTTGGCGATTGGCTACTACATCACCCCGGCCTTGCTGGGCAGCCCGAACGACCAGATGGTCAGCTACTTCGTGGCCTTCTACACCAACACCAGCATCAACTGGGGCATGGCCACGGCCTTGGGCGGCTTGTTGCTGCTGGCCACCGTGGTGCTGTACCTGATCTACAACTGGCTGGTGGGCGCCAGCCGCCTGCGCCTGAGCTAAGGAGACCGTTGCGATGCTGAGCCCTTATATGTCGCCCGTGGAACGGGTCTGGTTCTACAGCTTGCGGATCCTCTGCGGCCTGATCCTGTTGTTCCTGATCTTGCCGGTGCTGGTGATCATCCCGCTGTCGTTCAACAGTGGAAGTTTCCTGGTCTACCCGCTGCAAGGTTTCTCGCTGCACTGGTACCAGGATTTCTTCGGTTCGGCGGAATGGATGCGCGCCCTGAAGAACAGCATCATCGTGGCTCCGGCGGCTACAGTGCTGGCGATGGTGTTCGGCACGCTGGCGGCGATTGGCCTGACCCGGGGGCACTTTCCCGGCAAGGCGCTGGTGATGGCCCTGGTGATTTCGCCGATGGTAGTGCCCGTGGTGATTATCGGTGTGGCCAGTTACCTGTTCTTCGCGCCGCTGGGCCTGGGCAACAGCTTCTTCTCGCTGATCGTGGTGCACGCGGTGCTGGGCGTGCCGTTTGTGATCATCACCGTGTCGGCGACCTTGCAGGGGTTCAACCATAACCTGGTGCGGGCGGCGGCCAGCCTGGGCGCGTCACCGCTGACGGCGTTTCGTCGGGTGACCTTGCCATTGATTGCCCCGGGGGTGATCTCCGGGGCGCTGTTCGCCTTTGCCACCTCGTTCGATGAAGTGGTAGTGACGCTGTTCCTCGCCGGGCCCGAGCAGGCAACCTTGCCACGGCAGATGTTCAGCGGCATCCGTGAAAACCTCAGCCCTACCATTGCCGCCGCGGCCACCTTGCTGATTGCCTTCTCGGTGGTGCTGTTGCTGACCCTGGAATGGCTGCGCGGGCGCAGCGAGAAACTGCGTACGGCCCAGGTCTAAAGCCAAACAGAGATCAAAATGTGGGAGCGGGCTTGCTCGCGAAGGCGGTGTGTCAGTCAACGGAGATATCGACTGGCCTACCGCCTTCGCGAGCAAGCCCGCTCCCACATTGGGTTTGTGTCTATTCAGTAGCTGAATGCAAGACAACCAGCCCAAGTCAGCTAATCTTGTGCCAGCCCATAACTGATAAGAGGCCGCGCACATGAGTACTTCCTCATTCAAGATCGCCCACAAACTGCTCACCGGCCCAGGCGCCATCGAGCAACTGGCCGCCGAGCTGACGCGGCTGGATGTCGACAACCCGCTGATTGTCACCGATGCGGCACTGGTCAAGTCCGGCACCGTGGCGCTGGCGCTGGAACACCTGGGCGAACGGACCTACGAGATTTTCGACCGCGTGCTGCCCGACCCGGAAATCGCCATCGTCGAGGACTGCATGCGCGTCTACCGCGAAGGCGGGCATGACGGCCTGATCGGCGTCGGCGGCGGCAGTGCCATCGACATCGCCAAGAGCGTGGCGGCCTACGCCGGTTACCACGGCGCCCTGGCCGACCTGTTCGGCGTGGACCAGGTGCCGCGCAAAGGCCCGCCGCTGATCGCGATTCCCACCACCGCCGGCACCGGTTCGGAGGTGACCAACGTGGCGATTCTGTCGGACAAGGTCGCGCAACTGAAAAAAGGCATCGTCAGTGATTACCTGCTGCCGGACGTGGCCCTGATCAGCCCGCAGATGACCCTGACTTGCCCCCGCAGCGTCACCGCCGCCAGTGGGGTGGACGCATTGGTGCACGCCATCGAATCCTACCTGTCGCTGAATGCCTCGCCGATCACCGATGCACTGGCCATCGGGGCGATCAAACTGATTGCCAAGGCGTTGCCCAAGGCCTACGCCAACCCCGCCAACCTTGAGGCCCGGGACGACATGGCCACCGCCAGCCTGATGGCCGGGATGGCGTTCGGGAATGCCGGCGTGGGCGCGGTGCATGCGTTGGCCTACCCGTTGGGCGGGCGTTTCAACATCGCCCACGGCGTAAGCAACGCCTTGCTGCTGCCCTACGTGATGCACTGGAACAAGCTGGCGTGTGTGGAGCGCATGCAGGAGATAGCCGAGGCCATGGGCGTGAATATCACGGGGTTGAGTGCGGTGGATGCCGCCGACCAGGCCGTCGATGCGATGACGCGACTGTGTGCCGCAGTCGAGATTCCGTCCGGCCTGCGCAGCTTCGGTGTGCCTGAAGACGCGATCCCGGCCATGGCGGTAGAAGCGGCGGGGATCGAGCGGCTGATGCGCAACAATCCGCGCAAGCTCAGCGCCGCGGATATCGAGAAAATCTACCGGGCAGCTTATTAACCATTGAGCGAGGTCACGGTGCGCGCGGCAAAGCATGAGGTATACAATGCGCGCCATCGTGATTTAGCTCAAAAAGGTGCGTCATGCAGCCCTTCGTCATTGCTCCATCGATTCTCTCCGCCGACTTCGCCCGCCTGGGCGAGGAAGTCGACAACGTGTTGGCCGCCGGTGCCGACTTCGTTCACTTCGATGTCATGGACAACCACTATGTGCCGAACCTGACCATTGGTCCGATGGTCTGCGCCGCCCTGCGTAAATACGGCGTGACCGCGCCTATCGATGCGCACTTGATGGTCAGCCCGGTGGACCGCATCGTCGGTGACTTCATCGAAGCCGGCGCGACCTACATCACCTTCCACCCGGAAGCCACGTTGCACGTGGACCGCACCCTGCAACTGATCCGCGAGGGCGGTTGCAAGGCGGGCCTGGTGTTCAACCCGGCCACTCCGCTGAGCGTGCTTGAGTACGTGATGGACAAAGTCGACATGGTGTTGCTGATGAGCGTCAACCCGGGCTTCGGCGGGCAGAAGTTCATCCCCGGCACTCTTAACAAGCTGCGTGAAGCGCGGGCGCTGATCGATGCGTCGGGCCGTGATATCCGCCTGGAGATCGACGGTGGCGTCAACGTCAACAACATCCGCGAAATCGCCGCGGCCGGTGCCGACACCTTTGTGGCCGGTTCGGCAATCTTCAATGCCCCGGACTATCAGGAAGTGATCGCCAAGATGCGTGCAGAACTGGCGCTGGCGCGCCCATGAGTGGCTTTGAGCAACTGTTCCCCGGCAAACTGCCACGGCTGGTGATGTTCGATCTGGACGGTACGTTGATCGATTCAGTGCCGGACCTGGCCGCGGCGGTGGACCAGATGCTGCTCAAGCTGGGGCGCAAGCCGGCGGGTATCGAGTCGGTGCGCGAGTGGGTCGGCAATGGCGCGCAGATGCTGGTGCGTCGGGCCTTGGCCAACAACATCGAGGCCGAGGGTGTCGATGATGTGGAAGCCGAGCATGCGCTTGAGCTGTTCAACGTGGCCTACGAAAACGGCCACGAACTCACCGTGGTTTATCCCGGCGTGCGCGACACCCTGAAATGGCTGCACAAGCAGGGCGTGGAAATGGCCCTGATCACCAACAAGCCGGAGCGTTTCGTCGCACCGCTGTTGGACCAGATGAAGATCGGCCGGTATTTCCGCTGGATCATCGGCGGCGATACCTTGCCGCAGAAGAAGCCCGACCCGGCCGCGCTGTTCTTCGTGATGAAAATGGCCAATATCCCGGCCTCCCAATCGCTGTTTGTCGGCGATTCGCGCAGTGATGTGCTGGCGGCGAAAGCGGCGGGGGTCAAGTGCGTGGCCTTGAGTTACGGCTACAACCATGGCCGGCCGATTGCCGAAGAATCCCCGGCGCTGGTGATTGATGACCTGCGCCTGTTAATCCCCGGTTGCTTGGGAACGGGCGCTGAGATAACGTTGCCCGACGCTGTTCCATCCCCTTCTGGAAATCCCATCGTGGTGGTCACTCGCAAACTCTGGATGAAAGTCATCAAGGCCCTGGCCCGCTGGCGTTGGCGCGCCTGACTGATCCTCGCCGCGCTGCGGCACGTTTGCACACCTGACCGTTAGACCCTCAAGCCACGAGGCACCTCATGATCCGCGAAGAATTCCTGCGTTTGGCCGCTGCCGGCTACAACCGTATCCCCATGGCCTGCGAAACCCTGGCCGACTTCGACACGCCATTGTCGATCTACCTGAAACTGGCCGACGAGCCCAACTCCTATCTGCTGGAGTCGGTGCAGGGCGGCGAGAAGTGGGGCCGTTATTCGATCATCGGCCTGCCGTGCCGCACGGTGCTGCGGGTACATGATCACCATGTGAGCATCACCCTGGACGGCGTCGAGATCGAAAGCCACGATGTGGAAGACCCGCTGGCCTTCGTCGAGGAATTCAAGGCGCGCTACAACGTGCCGACCATCGCCGGCCTGCCGCGCTTCAACGGCGGCCTGGTGGGTTACTTCGGCTACGACTGCGTGCGCTACGTGGAAAAACGCCTGGGCAAATCCCCGAACCCCGATCCGTTGGGTGTGCCGGACATTCTGCTGA
Organism: Pseudomonas sp. G1002; assembly: GCF_013385455.1. Lineage (NCBI taxonomy): Bacteria > Pseudomonadati > Pseudomonadota > Gammaproteobacteria > Pseudomonadales > Pseudomonadaceae > Pseudomonas > Pseudomonas sp. G1002. Next base: position 18,469 of record NZ_JACAPY010000027.1, on the reverse strand, counting down.
TGGTTTCCGACGCGGTGGTGGTGTTCGACAACCTCGCGGGCAAGATGCACGCTATCGTGTTGGCGGATCCTTCCCAGGCCGATGCGTTCGAGCAAGGCCAGGCGAGCCTGGAAGCGCTGCTGGAAAAACTGCGCCAGCCGATCACCCCGCGTCGCGGCCTGGACCTCAGCCGTCCACCGGCGGCTGACCCGGTATTCCGCTCCAGCTTTACCCAGGATGACTACGAGCGTGCGGTCGATACCATCAAGGAATATATCCTTGCCGGTGACTGCATGCAGGTGGTGCCGTCGCAACGCATGTCCATCGACTTCAAGGCCGCGCCGATTGATTTGTACCGGGCGCTGCGCTGTTTCAACCCGACGCCGTACATGTACTTCTTCAACTTTGGCGACTTCCACGTCGTGGGCAGTTCGCCGGAAGTGCTGGTGCGGGTTGAAGACAACCTGATCACCGTACGCCCGATTGCCGGCACCCGCCCTCGCGGTGCGACCGAAGAGGCCGACCTGGCGCTGGAACAGGACCTGTTGAGCGACGACAAGGAAATCGCCGAGCACTTGATGCTGATCGACCTGGGCCGCAATGACACCGGGCGTGTCTCGGAAATCGGTTCGGTGAAGCTCACCGAGAAGATGGTGATCGAGCGTTACTCCAACGTGATGCACATCGTGTCCAACGTCACCGGCGAGCTGAAGGCCGGGTTGACGGCGATGGATGCACTGCGGGCGATCCTGCCGGCGGGCACCTTGTCGGGCGCACCGAAGATTCGCGCGATGGAAATCATCGACGAGCTGGAGCCGGTGAAGCGGGGTGTGTATGGCGGCGCGGTGGGGTATTTCGCCTGGAACGGCAATATGGACACTGCGATCGCGATCCGTACGGCGGTGATCAAGGACGGCGAACTGCACGTGCAGGCGGGCGGCGGGATTGTGGCCGACTCGGTACCGGCCCTGGAATGGGAAGAGACGCTGAACAAGCGCCGGGCGATGTTCCGCGCGGTGGCGTTGGCTGAGCAGACCCCGCAGGACTGAAGTCAGACGTAGATCAAAAATGTGGGAGCGGGCTTGCTCGCGAAGGCGGAGTATCAGTCGATATATAAGGCGACTGTCGCACCGCTTTCGCGAGCAAGCCCGCTCCCACATTTGGTATTTGTCAGTTTCAAGTCCGAGTCAGAAATCCAGACTCACCCCGACACTCAGCCCTTGCTGGGTAAAGTTGTCATCCTTTCTCACGTTATAGGCCGCGTTCAACGCCAGGTCCTTGGTCACCTTGTGGGTAATCCCCAGGTTCAAGCGATCTGAATTGCTGCGTGGCGTGTAGCCGTCCAGTTTGAAATCAATCCCCGGCACGCTGTTGAGGGACATGCCCACTCGCTGCGTATCGTTTTCAAACTCGTGCTCGTGGGCCACTTCGCCAAACACCAGGGTTTGCGGGGTGAAGCGGTAGTTGGCTTGTAATCCGATTCCCAAACGCTTGGAGTCGCGCTGTTGGTCATCAAAGGTCAGCGCGGTGGAACGGGCATCTTTCTCCGAATAACCATTCACCTCGACCCGCGAATAGTCAGCGCTGATAAAGGGTGAGAAGTGCCATTCGCTGTTTGGCTCGGCGATGTCATACCCAACCCGTGCGCTCAATGCCCATAGCCAGCCGTCGGTGTCGCCTTTCTCGGTGCCTTCGCTGATGCCCAGGGCGAACTTGCGCTTGAGGTTGTCGAAGTCCAGTTTGCCGCCGGTCAATGCGGCGTCGGCCCACCAGTGGTCCTCTTGATACTGGGCGAACGCGGTGCCCAGGTAGCTGTTGAGCTTGTAGTCCGAATCGCTGGCGCCAGCCTCAAGACTCTGGCGATAGAAGCCTGCTGCCACACCCACGCGCCACTCGTCATTGAGCCTGTAGCTGCCACCGATGTTCAGGTTATAGCCGCTGCCGTCACCGCTGGCCGAGCTGTTCTGATCATCGAAGTCCAGGTGCTGGCCGCCAGCGTCGACGATCGCCCGCCATTGGCCCACGGCCTGCCAGCTACGGGAGTCGGCTTGCCATTGGTTGCGCAATGAATCCTGATGGGCGCGCAAGGTGCCTTGGGCCATTTCCGGAAGCAGGGTGATTTCCCAGGGGGCTGCCAGCAGCGAATACGCGTAGTCGGCGATCAGTACCTGGCCGGCCTCGGTCGGGTGCACGGTGTCGTTGTAAATCAGCTTGGTCGGGTCCGGATTGGTGCCGCCGACGCCATACACCGGATTCCTGCAGGTGGTGCCGCTGAAGCACGTCTGGTTGAGGTTCTGGTCGGTGGCAAAACCAAAACGCCCGGGATCGGCAAAGGTTTCCTTGAGCAGCAACGGAATGTTCAGCGGGATGATCTGCGCATCGATTTGCGACAGGCGCTGTACCAGGGTCTGGTTGAACGCGCCGGCCAGGGTGCTGACGGCCCCTTGGAGCGGGGTGCCATTGACGGCAGGTGTCAGGCCCAGGTCCGGCAGCATCCATACCATTACATAACGGGCGCCAGCCTGTTGCAGCGCCTGGGCGCTGTCGGCCAGGCGCCCGGCTGCGGCCGAGGCCTGGTCGGGGCTGAGGACCAGGCCGTCGAGGAAGTCATTGCCGCCGCCGGAGAGAAAGTACAAGGCGTTGGGGTCGGCTCGGCCCCCCGTTGATGCCAGGTATCCGGGACGTGTACGCAATACCTGCCCGGTGTCGCTGTCGGTGACGGTGGAATTACCGGTGATGGCATCGTAGATCTGTTGGGTGGTGTAGCCGCCGACGGCCCAGTTATTGCCGTCTGGCTGGCCCAGCGCGGCGCGCTCCGGCGAGGTCGAGGCATTCAGGTCGCCCGGGGCAACACCCAGCTTGCCGCCCAATAACGTCGAGGAGATCAGCGATGTGCTTTCGCCGCTGCCGTCGAAGTATTGCGGGCCGGTGCGGTTGGTGAAGCGATAGGTTGAGCCCGGTGCGCCAGGGTCGGCAAATGTACCGGCGTCGGCCAGGCTGTCACCGAAAACGACCATCGTCGAATAAGGCGAGGGTGCGGCGAAGGCTTGCGAGCATGCCAGCGCCAAGAGGCAGCCGACGATGGGGGTGAAATAGGGCATCTTGGTCATGAGTCCGTCCATGATTTTGTTTTTTTGTCAGCACTGTGACTGTAGCGCCCTTGGAAGGGTTCTGAAAAGTTTGACGCCAATTATCAGTCGGGCAGTTTCCCCCGTATTTGCGGCTCGATATTGCACCGTTGGCGAGGCTACGTTACTGTGCCTGAACGTATGAATGAGACCCTCCCCGTGTTGATCATCAGCAAACTCTTGATGCGAGTAGTCAAGGCACACGCCCGTTGGCGTTGGCGCGCCTAACTTTTCTCTACCGGCCCCGCCGGACCTGTACCGATTTGCCTTCTTCACCCTCTGTTAAACGCCCCTTGCCGACCAACCCCGGCAACCGGAAAGTGCGTCTGGCAGCGGGTCACTCCCTTGGAAGGCCGTCATTAGAAGTCAGTGAATTCAAGAGGTTTTAACCCACATGTTGCTGATGATTGATAACTACGACTCCTTTACCTACAACGTTGTGCAGTACCTGGGCGAGCTCGGCGCCGAGGTCAAGGTGGTGCGCAACGACGAATTGACCGTGGCCCAGATCGCCGCGTTGAACCCTGAACGCATCGTCGTCTCCCCAGGCCCGTGTACGCCGACCGAAGCGGGCATCTCCCTCGAAGCCATCCAATACTTTGCCGGCAAGCTGCCGATCCTGGGCGTGTGCCTGGGCCATCAGTCCATCGGCCAGGCCTTCGGTGGCGACGTCGTCCGCGCCCGCCAGGTAATGCACGGCAAGACCAGCCCGGTATTTCACAAGGACCAGGGCGTATTCCAGGGTTTGAACCTGCCGGTAACGGTAACCCGCTACCACTCGCTGGTGGTCAAGCGTGAAACCCTGCCCGAGTGCCTTGAGCTGACGGCCTGGACCCAGCTGGAAGATGGCTCGGTCGACGAGATCATGGGCCTGCGTCACAAGACACTGAACGTCGAAGGGGTGCAATTTCACCCGGAATCGATTTTGACCGAGCAGGGCTTCGAGCTGTTCGCTAACTTTCTCAAGCAGAGCGGCGGCACGCGCTAAGGACTTTTCATGGATATCAAGACTGCCCTGAGCCGTATCGTCGGCCATCTGGACCTGAGCACCGCTGAAATGAGCGATGTGATGCGCGAGATCATGACCGGTCAATGCACCGACGCGCAGATCGGCGCGTTCATGATGGCCATGCGCATGAAGAGCGAGAGCATCGACGAAATCGTCGGCGCTGTGTCGGTCATGCGTGAGCTGGCCGACAAGGTTGAACTCAAGACCCTCGACGGCGTGGTCGACGTGGTCGGCACCGGCGGCGACGGTGCGAACATTTTCAACGTGTCGACGGCTTCTTCCTTTGTGGTGGCCGCTGCCGGCTGCACCGTGGCCAAGCACGGTAACCGCGCGGTGTCGGGTAAAAGCGGCAGCGCCGATTTGCTGGAAGCAGCAGGCATCTACCTGAACCTGACCCCGGTACAAGTGGCGCGCTGCATCGATCATGTCGGCATCGGCTTCATGTTTGCCCAGTCCCATCACGGCGCGATGAAACACGCCGCCGGCCCGCGCAAGGACTTGGGCTTGCGTACCCTGTTCAACATGCTCGGCCCGCTTACGAATCCGGCCGGTGTGAAGCATCAGGTAGTGGGCGTGTTCAGCCAGGCGCTGTGCCGGCCATTGGCTGAAGTCCTGCAGCGCCTGGGCAGCAAGCACGTGCTGGTGGTGCATTCCAAGGATGGCCTCGACGAGTTCAGCCTGGCAGCACCGACCTTCGTGGCGGAGCTGAAGAACGACCAGGTCACCGAGTATTGGGTCGAGCCAGAAGACCTCGGCATGAAAAGCCAGAGCCTGCACGGCCTGGCGGTAGAAAGCCCGGCCGCCTCCCTTGAACTGATTCGCGATGCCCTGGGACGCCGCAAGACCGAAAACGGACAGAAAGCCGCAGAAATGATTGTGCTCAACGCCGGTGCGGCGCTGTACGCCGCGGATCACGCCTACAGTCTTAAAGAGGGTGTTGCCCTCGCTCATGATGCATTGCATACCGGGCTGGCGCGCGAAAAGCTCGAAGAACTGGGTGCGTTTACTGCGGTGTTCAAAGTGGAGAATGAAGGATGAGTGTTCCGACCGTTCTGGAAAAAATCCTGGCCCGCAAGGCAGAAGAAGTCGCCGAGCGCCGTGCCCGGGTCAGCCTGGCTGAGCTGGAAGGCCTGGCGAAAACCGCCGATGCACCGCGTGGGTTCGCCAATGCGCTGATCAAGCAGGCCAAGGAAAAACAGCCGGCCGTTATCGCTGAAATCAAGAAGGCTTCGCCGAGCAAGGGCGTGATTCGCGAGATCTTCATCCCTGAAGACATTGCCAAGAGCTATGAAAAGGGCGGCGCGACGTGCCTCTCGGTGTTGACTGATATCGACTTCTTCCAGGGTTCCGACCTGTACTTGCAGCAAGCACGTGCCGCGTGCTCGCTGCCGGTGATCCGCAAGGACTTCATGGTCGACCCCTACCAGATCGTCGAAGCCCGTGCCTTGGGCGCCGATTGCGTGCTGTTGATCGTCTCCGCACTGGATGACGTGAAGATGGCCGAACTGGCGGCCGTGGCCAAGAGCGTCGGCCTCGACGTGCTGGTGGAAGTGCACGACGGTGATGAACTGGAACGCGCGTTGAAAACCCTCGACACACCGTTGGTGGGCGTCAACAACCGCAACCTGCACACCTTCGAAGTCAGCCTGGAAAACACCCTCGACCTGTTGCCGCGCATCCCGCGCGACCGGTTGGTGATCACCGAAAGCGGCATCGTCAATCGCGCCGATGTGGAACTGATGGAAATCAGCGGCGTGTACTCGTTCCTCGTCGGCGAAACCTTCATGCGTGCCGAGAACCCGGGGGCTGAATTGCAGCGCCTGTTCTTCCCGGAGCGTGGCGTTGCCGTCAGTGGCTCGACCCTGGATTGATGATGACCCAGCCGGTGGCGATGACGGTCGAGGCAGGCCTTAAGGCCGAGCAGGATTTGCTCGCCGCGGTCTGTGCCGGCGAGCAACCGTTCGGCCTGCTGTTCTGGCAGCCCAGCGATCAAGCGTTGGTGATGCCTCGTCGTTTGAGCCGCCTTCCGGCATTCGAGACCGCCAGCCAGGTGTCGGCAGACGCCGGTTGGCCGGTGCTGCTGCGGGAAACGGGCGGTGAGCCTGTCCCGCAATCGGCAGCCACGGTCAATATCGCGTTGGTCTACGCGCCACCACGCAGTGAAGGCGACCAGGGCCGTATCGAAATCGGCTACCAGCGTCTGTGCCAGCCGATTTGCGACCTGCTGACCGAGTTGGGTGGCAACGCGTCGGTGGGCGAGATCGACGGTGCGTTTTGCGACGGTCGCTACAACGTCAACCTTGATGGTCGCAAAATGGTCGGTACCGCCCAGCGCTGGCGCCAGAGTGGCGGGCGCCCGGTGGGGTTGGTGCATGGTGCGTTGCTGCTGGATGACGATCGCGTCGAATTGATCGCCGCGGTCAATCGCTTCAATGAAGCATGCGGCCTGGAACAACGGGTGCGCGCCGAAAGCCACATCGCCCTGCACGAAGCCTTTGCGGCGCCAGATGCGATTGCCCGGCTTGATACGTTGTACCGTCAGATGCTTGCGAGTTTCCTGCCGGTTTAACGCGTACCGAAGACCACCATGGTCTTGCCTTTGACATGCACCAGGTTGCGTTCCTCCAGGTCCTTGAGCACACGGCCAACCATTTCCCTTGAGCAACCGACGATCCGCCCGATTTCCTGGCGGGTGATCTTGATCTGCATCCCGTCGGGATGGGTCATTGCGTCCGGTTGCTTGCACAACTCCAGCAGGCAGCGGGCAACCCGGCCGGTGACGTCGAAGAACGCCAGGTCGCCGACTTTGCGCGTGGTGTCTCTCAGGCGCTGTGCGATCTGGCCGCTCAGGGCGTACAGAATGTCGGGATCCTGCTGGGCCAGTTCGCGAAATTTCGTATAGCTGATCTCGGCGACTTCGCATTCGACCTTGGCCCGCACCCAGGCACTGCGTTGCTGTTCCTTGCCGGCTTGTTCGAAAAGCCCGAGTTCACCGAAGAAATCACCGGTATTGAGGTAGGCGATGATCATTTCGCGACCATCGTCATCCTCGATCAGGATGGTGACCGAGCCTTTGATAATGAAGAACAGGGATTCCGAGCGCTCGCCCGCGCAGATGATGTTGTGCTTGGCTGGATGACGCCGGCGCTGACAATGCATCAGCAGTTTGTCGAGGTTCTTGATTTTGGGTGTGGGAGTAATAGCAACCATGGTTGTATCCCGAAAAGACTGCACGGTGTTGGTGAGCTTGTTTTTTTATCCAGCGCGATCAACGGCTAAGCTACATCATCCAATGGATGGCAATGCGCCATTGATTTGGCGCCAGCTTAACAGACACATTCTGACTTCATTAGGGAATTTACCCAGCAAACCCTGCTGTTGATCGCTTTCATGGGAAACGCTGCCGGCCCAAAGTGCTGTGCTAAGCTGGCGACCCTTTTTTAGCAGTGGAGTCTGGGCGATGAAGGCACGCATCCAATGGGCGGGCGAAGCCATGTTCCTCGGTGAGTCGGGCAGTGGCCACGTGGTGGTCATGGACGGCCCGCCGGAGGCCGGTGGCCGCAACCTGGGCGTACGCCCGATGGAAATGCTCCTGCTCGGTGTAGGCGGTTGCAGCAATTTCGATGTGGTGAGCATCCTGAAGAAGTCCCGCCAGGCGGTGGAAAGCTGCGAAGCATTCCTGGAAGCCGAGCGTGCCACCGAAGACCCGAAGGTGTTTACCAGGATCCACATGCACTTTGTCGTCAAGGGCCGGGCGCTTAAAGAAGCCCAGGTCAAGCGGGCCATCGAGTTGTCGGCAGAGAAGTACTGCTCGGCCTCGATCATGCTGGGCGCTGCGGGCGTTGCCATCACTCATGATTACGAGATCATTGAGTTGGGCTGATTCTTCAATCGGCAGGCAAAAAGAAAGGGCGCTTGATAGCGCCCTTTTTTGTTTTCTGCTGAAACTAGATGCGGTACGTGCTTTTGGTCATGACCTTGGCCAGAAGGCTCATGCCAAATTTCACCGGTGCCGGGAAGCGGAAGCCGCCCGCGTCCAGCGCGCTTTCGGCGTGATGTTCTTCATCAATGCGCATCTGCTCAAGAATCGCCCGGGACTTTTCGTCTTCAGCCGGCAGTTGCTCGAGGTGTTCATTGAGGTGTTTGCACACCTGATGCTCGGTGGCGGCCACAAAACCCAGGCTGACTTTGTCGCTGATCAGCCCGGCCACCGCACCAATGCCAAACGATAAGCCGTAGAACAGCGGGTTCAGCACGCTCGGATGGCTGTTCAACTGGCGAATGCGTTGTTCGCACCAGGCCAGGTGATCGATTTCTTCTTCGGCGGCATGTTCCATCGCAGCGCGCACTTGCGGCAGCTTGGCGGTCAGGGCCTGGCCCTGGTACAGCGCCTGGGCACAGACCTCGCCGGTATGGTTGATACGCATCAGGCCGGCGACGTGGCGGGTGTCGGTCTCGCTCATCTGCGCTTCGGGCCGCACGATGGCGGGCGACGGGCGGTGCGGTTGGCCGCTGAATGGCAGCAGCGTGCGCATGGCCGTATCGGCTTGCAGCAACAGACGATCAATCGGCGAGTAGTGACGTTGGGTAGTCATGCTGACCTCCGGGAAGAATCTCGGCGGCCAGTTTACCGCAAGAGAGGGGGAAGCGTTTGCGCTGGGTCAAATTGCTTGTGTGGCGAGGGAGCTTGCTCGCGTTGGAGTGCGCAGCGCTCTCGTTTTTGGGGCTGCTACGCAGCCCAGCGGGAGCAAGCTCCCTCGCCACAGCAAGCTGCCTCGCCACAGGTAGTGCTCAGCCCGGCGGCCAGTTCATCTGGCGTTGACCCAGAACATGCATGTGGATGTGATAAACGGTCTGTCCGCCATCTTCGTTGCAGTTCATCACCACACGGAAGCCCTTTTCACAGCCTTGCTCAACCGCCAGGCGCTGGGCGGTGAACAGGATATGCCCGGCCAGCGCCTTGTCTTCCTCGGTGAGGTCGTTGAGGGTGCGGATCGGCTTTTTCGGAATCACCAGGAAATGCACGGGTGCCATTGGCGCGATGTCGTGAAAGGCCAGGACCTGGTCATCCTCGTAGATGATCTTCGCGGGTATTTCTCTGTTGATGATCTTGGTGAACAGAGTATCCACAGCTGTTTCTCCATTGTGAAAGTGCAGGGTGAGTGTACTCAGGCGATCAGCGCGGGCAATAGGCCTTGTTGATCGCGCCGGCAATCTTGCGGGTCAGCCAGCGCGGGCTCAGGCGCGGGCTGAACGCCAGCCAGCGATTACGCCGGCCGGGAATGATGATGGCTTTGTTCCTGGCCAGCGCACGCACGGTGTAGAGCGCGACTTCTTCCGGGCTCATCAACTGTTGGCTGCGATCCAGCTTGGCGGTGTCCATTTGGGCGGTGCCGAAGAATGCGGTGCGGGTCGGGCCGGGGCAAAGGACGGAAACCTTGATGCCGCAGGTCTTCAGTTCCTCGCGCAAGCCTTCGGAAAAGTGCAGCACGTAGGCCTTGCTGGCGTAGTAAGTGCTCATCCACGGGCCGGGTTGGAACGCGGCAACCGACGCGACGTTGAGAATCTGCCCGCCGCCGTGCAGGGCCATGGCGTTGCCGAGGGCATGGCACATGCGGGTCAGGGCGAGGATGTTGACCTCCATCAGGTCCTGCTCGGTCATCCAGTCCTGCGCCAGGAACGGGCCGCTGGTACCGATGCCGGCGCAGTTGACCAGCAGGTCGATTTGCCGCTCGCCTTCTTCCAGTTCCAGCAGGAACCCGGAGAGCCGCAGGGGCTCGCCCAGGTCACAGGCACGGAACAGCACCTCGACGCCGAAGCGCTGAGTCAATTCGATTGCAATGCTTTCCAACTGATCACGCTGGCGGGCCACCAGAATCAAGCTGCGGCCGCGACGGGCCAGTGCTTCGGCCAAGGCCAGGCCGATGCCGCTGGAGGCACCGGTGATCAGAGCGTAACGGGTCATGCGTTTCTCCATCGCAACGCTACCGGGCCTGTGACAGAGGCGTCACAGGCGTCGGGCGTTTTTCACTGTTGCGTAGAGTCTACAGGTTCGGCTGTGTCGTCAGCACTTTGCACATCGACTTCATCGACGGTGGTGGCCTGGTCGCTGTCGTCATCGGAGTTGATGGAGCTGCTTTCGTAGCTGCCACCTACATCGCTTTCCAGTTGATCCAGGTAGCCGCTCATGCCCACCAACACCGCGCCGGCAAATACCAGCGGAATGAATGCGAGCCACAATGCGGAGAGGATTTTCACCGCAGTGGAGTTACGCGGTGGTGGCGCGCCGTACTGGTTTGCGCCCGTGTTACCGGGGAGGACCATCAGCAGGATCGGGAAGATGCTGCCAACGAAGGGCACCAGATGCAGGAACCACAGCCAGCCGGACCAGCCCAGGTCATGCAGGCGCTGCACGGTGATCTGTACGCTGACCCACACAGCGGCCACGAGTATGGCAATCCCCACCAGGAAGCCAATGACCATGGCAATCGTCGGAGAGACCGCAGCGATACCAAGTCCGACGGTGAAGAACACGCTTGAGACGAGGAGGATCACCACGCTCAGCACCAGCGTCCACGCCAGGAAGCGCAGGCGTCCGATCCGGCCGTTGACGGTGAATACCTTAAGGGTGGAAAACTCCGGCAGGTTCTCGCCAACCGCGGCCCGGGGCGGGGCGTAAGGCGATGCGGCGGGGCGGGTGTAGTCAGTCGCGCTGCCGGAGTCCGTTTCATGGGTTTCGGCAAGGCTGAAGGCGACCGGCTGCTCTTCTTCTATCCGCGCATCCACCCCGGCGTTTTTCAGCGCTTGCAGATAGGTCTCGGCATCGGCGCGGGAAAGGTCGCGTTTCAGCGCGACCGGGCGGCCGGTGAAAAGCTTTTCGATCGCGTCGACATCACTTTTGAACAACTCGGCGAGGTTCAGCTTGGCGGTGGTGCTTTCGACACCCGGGAGCAATGCGCCATCAAACACAATCTTGAAACGGTTGTCGCTCATGCGGGCATCCTTGTCACTTGAATAGGGGAGGCCTGCCTTGATCAGCAGGCTTTGGATCGCGGATCAGCGTGGCCAGCGTTCAGGCAATTGTGCCGCATGCTCGAGCGCCTTGCGGTATTCGGCATCCAGGCGGGCCACGAGTTCATCGACGCTGGGCAAATCATCAATCTCTCCGACGCCCTGGCCGGCGGACCACACGGTCTTCCAGGCTTTGGCTTCGTCGTTGAGTGGCTTGAGCTTGGAGCCAAAATTGACTTCACCCTTGCCTTGCAGTGCGGCGAGGTCGAAACCGGCATTTTCCAGGCTCTGGCGCATGAAGCTTGCGGGAACACCGGAGACGGCTGGAGTGTGCACGATGTCGGCGGCGCGCGATGTGAGCAGCATCTCTTTATAGGCATCCGGGGCATGGCTTTCGGTGGTGCCGATAAAACGCGTGCCGAAATAGGCCAGGTCGGCGCCGAGCAGTTGCGCGGCGAGGATTTCGTGGCCGTGGTTCAGGCAACCGGCGAGCAGCAGGGTTTTGTCGAAGAACTGACGGATTTCTGCGATCAGCGAGAACGGGCTCCAGGTGCCGGCGTGGCCACCGGCGCCCGCCGCAACGGCGATCAGGCCATCGACGCCGGCTTCAGCGGCTTTTTCGGCGTGGCGCCGGGTGGTGACATCGTGGAATACCAGGCCGCCGTAGCTATGCACCGCGTCTACCAATTCTTTCACCGCGCCCAGGCTGGTGATGACGATCGGCACCTTGTGCTCGACGCAGATCGCCAGGTCAGCTTCCACCCGCGGGTTACTGTTGTGCACGATCAGGTTGACCGCATAGGGCGCCGGGTTATCCAGCAGCGCCAGGCCCGCTTCGATTTCTTCCAGCCACGCCTTGAAGCCGCTGCTTTCCCGCTGGTTGAGGGCAGGGAAGCTGCCGACGATCCCGTTGCGGCAGCAGGCCAGCACCAGTTGCGGGTTGGAGATCAGAAACATCGGCGCAGCCACGACGGGCAGGCGCAGACTGTGTTCGAGCGAAGCGGGCAGCGACATTGGAAGTACCCCGAGTAATAGAGATTAGAACGGTTTGACCACGACCAAAATTACGATAGCCAGCAATATCAGAACTGGCACTTCATTGAACCAGCGATAAAAGACATGGCTGCGGGTGTTTTCGCCACGGGCGAAACGTTTTACCTGCGCGCCGCACATATGGTGGTAGCCGATGAGCAGTACTACCAGAGTCAACTTGGCGTGGATCCACCCGCCGGATTGAAAGATGGCCGGGTTGAGGTAGATCAGCCAGCCGCCGAACACCAGGCTGGCGATCATCGCCGGGCCCATGATGCCGCGGTACAGCTTGCGCTCCATCACGCTGAAGCGTTCCTTGCTGATGGTGTCCTCGCTTTGGGCGTGGTAGACGAACAGGCGCGGAAGGTAGAACAGCGCGGCAAACCAGCAGACGATGCTGACGATATGAAAGGCTTTGACCCATAGATAAAGCATTTTTAGTTATTCCCAGGTTCACGGTAGCTGAAGATAGTAGTGGCTCTTGCGTCTACACGTCATGTTGAAGGTTGTCGCAGGACGATACGAACCCTATTATCGACGGCTTTCCAGTGGGTTCGTTGAGGGCAGGTTTATGGTCAAGGTCGGTATCGTCGGCGGCACGGGTTACACCGGTGTCGAATTGCTGCGTCTGTTGGCTCAGCATCCGCAAGCTGAGGTGGTGGTGATCACTTCCCGATCCGAGGCCGGCCTGGCTGTGGCCGATATGTACCCGAACCTGCGAGGCCACTATGACGGCCTGGCGTTCAGCGTTCCGGATATCAAGACCCTGGGCGCGTGTGATGTGGTGTTCTTTGCCACGCCTCACGGTGTGGCCCATGCCCTGGCGGGCGAGTTGCTGGCCGCCGGCACCAAGGTGATCGACTTGTCGGCAGACTTCCGCCTGCAGGACGCCGATGAGTGGGCCAAGTGGTACGGCCAGCCTCACGGTGCACCGCAGTTGCTGGAAGAGGCGGTGTACGGCCTGCCGGAAGTCAATCGTGAGCAGATCAAGCAAGCACGCCTGATCGCCGTGCCGGGTTGCTATCCGACGGCTACGCAGTTGGGTTTCCTGCCATTGCTGGAAGCCGGGCTGGCGGATGCATCGCGGCTGATTGCTGACTGCAAGTCGGGCGTCAGTGGTGCTGGTCGTGGGGCCGCTGTAGGTTCGCTTTACTCCGAGACGTCGGAAAGCATGAAAGCCTATGCAGTCAAAGGCCATCGTCACTTGCCGGAAATTCGCCAGGGGCTGCGTCGTGCTGCGGGCAAGGATGTCGGCCTGACGTTTGTGCCGCACCTGACACCGATGATCCGCGGGATCCACTCCACACTGTATGCGACGGTCGTTGATCGCTCGGTAGACCTGCAGGCGCTGTTTGAAAAGCGCTATGCCAATGAGCCGTTCGTCGATGTGATGCCGGCGGGCAGCCACCCGGAGACCCGCAGCGTGCGCGGTGCCAACGTGTGCCGTATCGCAGTGCATCGTCCACAGGATGGTGACCTGGTGGTGGTATTGTCGGTCATCGACAACCTGGTCAAGGGCGCTTCGGGCCAGGCTGTGCAGAACATGAACATCCTGTTTGGCCTGGATGAGAAGCTGGGCCTGTCCCACGCGGGCATGCTGCCGTAAATTTTCTGCTGTTGCGCAAAGGCCCGTTGATCGGGCCTTTCGTGTTTTTAATGGCCGCTGCGCAGATTGATATACCGTAACAATAGTTGACCGCTTTTCTAGGAGAAGCGGATAATGCCCGCCATCACGCATATGGCGGCGCTACGCCGGGAGATTATCAGCATGAGCGTTGAATCCTTCACCCCCACGGCTTTGCAATTCACCCACGGTGCTGCGCACAAGGTGAAGAGCCTGGTCGATGAAGAGGGTAATGATCGCTTGAAGCTGCGCGTATTTGTTACGGGCGGCGGTTGTTCAGGGTTTCAGTACGGTTTTACCTTCGATGAAGACGTGGCCGATGACGACACCATCGTTGAGCGCGAGGGCGTCAGCCTGGTTGTCGATCCGATGAGCTTCCAGTACCTGGCAGGAGCCGAGGTGGACTATCAGGAAGGTCTGGAAGGTTCGCGCTTCGTGATCAAGAACCCGAATGCCACCACCACTTGTGGTTGCGGGTCTTCGTTCTCGATCTGATCGACAGCGGATATAAAAACGCCGCTTGGCCTTGATAGGGCCAAGCGGCGTTTTGCTGTGTGGGATTCAGGCGGGGTAGATCGCGCCGAGTACACGAAGGCCGCGGGCGCCGGTGACGCTGGGGCGGTTGGCGGCGATGCCTTCCAGGCAGCAATGGGCCAGCCAGGCGAACGCCATGGCTTCGACCCAGTCAGGGTCTACGCCGCAGGTGGCGGTGCTGCTGACCTGGGTCGCCGGCAGCAGGGCGCTCAGGCGGCTCATCAAGGTTGCGTTGTGGGCGCCGCCGCCGCAGACCAGCAGGGTTTCGGTCTGTGGTTGGGCGGTTTGCAGGGATTCGACGATGGTCAGGGCAGTCAGCTCGAGCAATGTGGCTTGCACGTCCTGGGCTGCGAATGGCGGCAATCGTCCCAGGTGATGCTCAAGCCATCCCAGGTTGAAGACTTCGCGACCGGTGCTTTTTGGCCCCTTGGTCACAAAGAACGGATCGCTGAGCAATGCCTTGAGTAGCTGGGGTTCAACCTTCCCGCTGGCAGCCCACTGGCCATCGCGGTCGAAGTTCTCGCCGCGTTGCTGGTGAATCCAGGCATCCAGCAGGACATTCCCCGGGCCGCAGTCGAAGCCCGCGACCGGTTTGCCGGTCTCGATCAGGCTGAGGTTGCTGAAGCCGCCCACATTCAGTACGGCGCGGTTGCCCGTACGCTCGCCAAACAGTGCCTCATGAAATGCAGGCACCAGCGGGGCGCCTTGGCCTCCGGCGGCGACATCGCGGCTACGGAAATCACTGACGACGGTGATTTCCGTCAATTCGGTGAGCAGCGCCGGGTTGCCGATCTGCACGGTAAAACCCCGTGCAGGTTCGTGACGAATGGTTTGGCCGTGGCTGCCAATCGCTCGAATGTCCTGGGGCTTGAGGTTCTGCTGATCGAGTAGGGCGTGAATACCTTGGGCGGCAAGCGTCACCCAGTTCTGCTGCGCGAGCGCCGAACGGGCAATCTCGTCCGGGCCGCTGGCGCACAGGCCAAGCAGCTCGGAACGCAGGGATTCAGGCATGGGGATGTAGTGGGTGGCGATCAGCTTGATCGCCGGGCCTTGCTCGATCAGCGCAATGTCCAAGCCATCAAGGCTGGTCCCGGACATCACACCTATATAGAGCGACATGGCTTAGCGCTTCGCCGAAGCCAGGAGAGTAGAGCGCTCCTGGTCCATGCGGGCCATCAATGGCTGGCTCTGCTGCAGGAAGCGAGCGCGCTCGGCCTTGGCGATCGGGTCGGCCATTGGCAGCTTCTGGCCCAGTGGGTCGACGTGCACGCCGTTGACCTGGAACTCGTAGTGCAAGTGCGGGCCGGTGGACAGCCCGGTAGTGCCGATGTAACCGATCACCTGGCCCTGCTTGACGTTGCCGCCGGTCTGGATGCCCTTGGCGAAACCTTGCATATGGCCATACAGCGTACGGTAGGTGGCCCCGTGCTGGATGATCACGGTGTTGCCGTAGCCGCCACGGCGACCGGCCAGCAAGACCTTGCCGTCACCGGCAGCCTTGATCGGCGTGCCACGCGGGGCGGCGTAGTCGACGCCTTTGTGAGCGCGAATTTTGTTCAGAATTGGATGCTTGCGACCCATCGAGAAACGCGAGCTAATACGGGCGAAGTCAACCGGGGTGCGGATGAACGCCTTGCGCATGCTGTTGCCGTCGGCGGTGTAGTAGCTGCTGTTGCCTTGTTTGTTGGTGTAGCGCACGGCGGTGTAGGTCTTGCCACGGTTGGTAAACCGCGCAGAAAGGATGTTACCGGTGCCGACGACCTTGCCGTTGGCGACCTTCTGTTCGTAGATCACGTCGAATTCGTCACCCTGGCGAATGTCCTGGGCGAAGTCGATGTCGTAGCCAAACACGCTGGCCATGTCCATGGTCATGCTGTGGGACAGGCCGGCGCGGGCGGCGGACTGCGACAGCGAGCTGTTGATCACGCCGTGTACATAGGCGGAGCGCATGACCGGCTTGGTGGTGATGCGGTTGAACGCAAAGCCCTTGGCGCCTTTGGTCAGGGTGATGCTTTCCAGGTCGCTGACGTTGCTGTGCAGGTTGGTCAACTGGCCGTCGGGCGCCAGTTCGAATTCAAGCTTCTGGCCATGCTTGAGTTGGGTGAATTGCTTGGCCTGCTTGTCGCTTGCCAGTACATCGTTGACCGTCGCGGCGGGGAGGCCGACCTTTTCGAACAGGGTCGAAAGGGTGTCGCCCTTGGCAACAATGACTTCCCGGTGCAGCGGGTTCTTGGGTGCCTCTACTACCGCAGGTTCGGCCTGCGCGGTTTCCTTGGTGTCTTCGGCGCTGCTTTCGATCTGGGCAAACGGCGATTCGGCTGCGCCATTTGTGGCTTGAAGTGCGTCGGAAGCGTCTTGATCTTGTGTCAGTTGCTCAACCGGACTTTCAAGGTCAAGGCTTAGGGTCGTTCGTTTGGCTTCTACGTCGCTGGAAGGAAATACCAGGAGTGCCAGGCTCAGAAGGGCGGCGATCCCACTTGCGGCGAGCAGGTGGGTCTTCGGGTAAAGCGGCGGCGCTTTAGACGGTTCTGTGGTCATAAGTAATTTTGACTTTGAAAAGATGAATTGGAAAAGATGAATGACATGATGAAGATGAAATAACTGTATAAAATATAACCAAATCATCTGTGGTGCAAGCTTGCGAACGCTGGGCTTGCTGAACGGTGTCCGTGCGCAGGGCAAAACTTGTAATTAGTCCCTGATCTTGTATGGTTGGTTCCCTTTTGAATCTGAGCCTTGCGGGTCTGTTATGAAGTCGGTTGAAGAGCAGCTAGCGCTGATCAAACGTGGTGCGGAAGAACTGTTGGTCGAAGCTGAGCTGATCGAAAAGCTCAAGCGTGGCCAGCCCCTGCGTATTAAGGCCGGCTTTGATCCGACGGCGCCGGATCTGCACCTTGGGCATACGGTGCTTATTCATAAGCTGCGCCAGTTCCAGGAACTGGGGCATCAGGTGATCTTCCTTATAGGTGACTTCACCGGGATGATCGGCGATCCGAGCGGCAAGAGCGCTACGCGTCCGCCGCTGACCCGTGAGCAGGTTCTCGATAACGCCGAGACCTACAAGACCCAGGTCTTCAAGATTCTTGATCCGGCCAAGACCGAGGTGGCCTTCAACTCCACCTGGATGGATCAGATGGGGCCGGCGGACTTCATTCGTCTGACGTCCCAATACACCGTTGCTCGCATGCTCGAGCGCGATGACTTCGATAAGCGCTACTCCACCAATCAGCCGATCGCGATCCATGAGTTCCTGTACCCGTTGGTTCAAGGGTATGACTCGGTGGCGTTGCGTGCCGATGTCGAGCTGGGCGGTACCGATCAGAAGTTCAACCTGCTGATGGGGCGTGAGCTGCAGCGTGCGTATGGGCAAGAGGCTCAGTGCATTCTGACGATGCCGTTGCTGGAAGGGCTGGATGGCGTCAAGAAGATGTCCAAGTCCCTGGGTAACTATGTCGGTATCCAGGAAGCGCCGGGTGTGATGTACGGCAAGCTGGTTTCGATTCCGGATGCGCTGATGTGGCGTTACTTCGAACTGTTGAGTTTCCGCTCGATGGATGAGATCAATGCATTGCGTGCTGAAGTGGAAGCTGGGGCTAACCCGCGGGATGTGAAGATCAAGCTGGCTGAAGAGATTGTTGCGCGCTTCCATGGTGAAGAGGCTGCGGCCAGTGCTCACCGTGCTGCGGGTAACCGTATGAAGGATGGCGAGCTGCCGGATGATCTGCCTGAGATTGAATTGACTGCTGGCGAGGCAATGCCGATCGCTGCCGTCCTTAATAAGGCGGGCCTGGTGAAGAACTCGGCGGTGGCGCGCGACCTTCTGGGGTCTGGCGGTGTGCGTATAGATGGTGAGGTTGTCGATCGCACCTTTATATACGAGCTGGGCGCGACCCACGTTTGCCAGGCCGGCAAGAAGGCATTTGCGCGTATTACGCTTAAATCCGAATAAACCTGAAATTAACTGTTGACGGCGTTTTATATCTGTCTATAATTCGCCCCACTTCCGGCGCAGTCGAAACGGAAAACTCCTTGGTAAACAAAGAGTTATGTAGGTTTCGACAGCGAGTAGCTTCAGATCATCGAAGCCCAGAAGGAGTTAGTAAGGCAGTGTTGTTTGGCCCTATTAACGTTTCGATCTTCTCGGTCGAAAGC